>NZ_JAZDRK010000025.1:0-57063 GCF_047501505.1 Rhodopseudomonas sp. G2_2311 | reverse complement strand
GGATCGGGCAGGGCGCCGAGCGCGACCAGCTCCTGCGCGTGCGGTCGCGTGGGATGCGTCGCGGAACGACGGTTGCGCAGCCGGATCAGCACCAGAATCGCGGCCGTCAGCAGGCCGTACAGCAGGAAGTGCAGCGTCAGGTAGTCGCCGAGCAGGATGATCAGGAAGTCGGTCGGTGCCTTCCACAACAGCAGCGGCGTCAGTACGGCCGGCACGATCGCGGTGACCAGAAGCTGCTTCCAGCTCAGGCTCGCACCCATCGGCACTGCCGCGGCGCGGGGCAGCAGCTTCGACAGCGGCCAGGCCAGCGCGATCAGGCCGCCGAACAACAGCGCCAGCCAGCGCGGCCGCTGATCGATCCAGCCCGAGCTGGTGCGGCCGAACGCATCGTTCATCCAATGCAGCGACTCGCGCATCGAGTCCTGGCTGTACAGCACGCCGATATGCTCGACCCCCGACGACAGCACGAAGCGGCGCGCCGTGCCGTCGGCGAAGCTGCCATAGGTGCGCCCTTCGACCGCGTTGCCGCCGGCGACCTGATTGACGATGCGCAGGCCTTCGTCCTTCAGCATTTGCGGCTCGAGCGCGCCGACGATCACCAGCAGATTGTGCGGCAGCGTCGCGGTGGATTTGCGCGTGAACACCGACACCGCGACGGTGGCGACGATCTCCGGATGTTCCACCGCATAGGCCACCACGATATCGGAAGCCATCGAATGGCCGAGCACGGCGGCGCGGCCGTCGCTCTCCGGCAGCTTACGGGCATAGTCCGTGACCCGGCCGAGTTCATCGACCAGGACGCCGGTGATTTTGGTCGGCTCATCGACGTCGCCCACCATCGTCACCGGATTGCGGCCGTGGCCGGTGAAGTCGAAGGTGACGGCGATATAGCCGTTGCGCGCCAGCGTCTGGGCGAACGGCTGCATCAATTGCTGCGAGCCGGCGAAGCCGTGGGCAATCACCACCACCGGCGCTTTGGTGGCGGAGGGCTGCCGGAACACGGTGACGGGCGTTTGCCCCACCGTGGCCGTCGTGATCAGCAGCCCGTCCTTGCCGCGCTGCAGCTGCCACAGCGCCACCACGATCGCCACGACGGCAGCGAGTGCGACGATGATCCGAAGCGGCGTCAGCCCGCGGCGCATGGCCATCAATCGACGTCCGGGATGTGCTTCTTGCGGATACGGCGGATCGTCCACCAGATCGACAGCGCTGCGATCGGCACGAATAGTGCGGTGAGCAGGCTTGGATCGATCTTGAGCCGGCCGGATTCGGCGGCGCCCTTCACCATGTAGCCGAACAACCCGACCACGTAATAGGTGATCGCCGCGGTCGACAGACCTTCGACCGTGGTCTGCAGCCTGAGCTGCAGCCGGGTGCGGGCGTTCATCGATTTCAACAGTTCCTGGTTCTGCTGTTCGAGCTCGACGTCGACGCGGGTGCGCAGCAGGTTGGCGGCGCGTGCGAGCTTGACCGACAGGTCCGACTGCCGCGCCTCGGTGGTGGCGCAGGTGCGCATCGCCGGCTTCATTCGGCGAGCGAGGAACGACGACCATGTCGGTAGGCCGCCGACCTTGCGTTCGCCGAGCGTGGCGAGGCGGCCGTTCATGATCTCGTCGTAGGCGCGGCTGGCGCCGAACCGATACAGGCTGGCGGCGGCGCCGGCTTCGACCTCCGCGGCGAGCTCGGTGAGCTCCTGCAGCAGCTTGTTGTTGTTGGCGAGATCGCCGACGCGGCGCATTTCGGCGGTGACTTCAGCGAGACGCCGTTCGCTGGTCGCGATCGACGGCGCGAGCCGCTGCGCTTCGGGCAGGCCGAGCAGCGCCAGCGTCCGGTAGGTCTCGACTTCGAGCACGCGCTGCACCAGGGCGCCGGCACGCTCCGGTGTCATGCCGCGATCGAGCACCAGCACGCGCACGAAGCCGGACGGGCCGGGTTGGAAGTCGGTGGCGAACAGTGCGGCTCCGTCGGAATTCTCCGCAACCGCGAGGCTGGCGCGATCGAACAGGCGCTCCGGCGAGGTGCGCGGCGGATCTTCCGGCATCGCGTGCAGGTCGACGGCGACCAGTAGTGGTCCAGGCTGCGGCAGCAGCCGCATCGGCGAAGCCAGCGAGGAGGCTTCCGGGTGGAACGGCGTCGCGGCGGGATCGGCCGGAATTTCCCAGGTGTAGGTGGTGAACTCGGAGTGCTGCTCCCAGCGCAGCATCGTGGTGCCGAAGCGGGCACGATGATGTTTCTCGCCGGGCGGCGGCGGCTGCAGTCCGCGCGACTCACAGAAGCTGATCATTGCGGCGCGGTCGGCCGCGGCGCGCGAGCCCGAGGTGTCGAATGCGAAGTGTAGGACGCGCGCCGGCAGGTTGAGCGCAGTGAACGGACGCGCGTGCACTTCGCCGAGAACGATCGCGCGCAATGGATGCGGCGAAAGTCGAACGTCGCCGTCTCCGATCAGAACGTCAGCCGTCATGTCGCTTTTGACCTTGCTCAATATTGCGCCTAGTTGACTTGAGTACCATTGCATGGCGATAGACAGAAGCTGAAAGGTTCCGCGAAAGGCTGTCGCAGGCGCCGGAATTGTCCGAGATCAACGACCCCCGGCCCCCCGCCGGGCTTCTACGCGACATCGGTGTCATCCGTTTGCAATCTGGCTCGGGCTGGTCATAAGGTTCGGCCGAACTTCGCCGCGGGCCCGTCGCGGTTGTCGAATGGAGCGTGTGGTGAAATTTCCAGTCCGTATTGGTACGCGCAAGAGCGTGATGGCGCTTGCCCAGACTGAAGACATCGCCAAGCAGCTGAGCGCGGCTGCGACTGAGCTCGATCCCCAGATCATCAAGTTCGAGACTGTCGGCGATAGCGATCAGATCAGCAAGCTGCTTCCGCACGGCGGCAAGGGCGGCGCGTTCGTCGCCGAGATCCGCGCCGCGATGCTGCGCGGCGAACTGCATTGCGCGATGCACTCGCTCAAGGACATGCCGGCCAACGAAGAAACGCCCGGCCTGATCGTCGCTGCCACGCTGGCGCGCGATCCGGCCTGCGACTCGCTGGTGCTGCGCAAGGGCCTCACCCTCGAGGAGCTGAAGAAGTCCCGCGGCAAGGGCTACACCATCGGGACTAACGCGGTGCGCCGCGCGGCCTATGCCAAGCGGTTGTTCCCCGAAGTCGAGGTGATCCATTTCCGCGGCGCGGCCGACAGCCGGATGCGGAAGCTCGACAACCGCGAAAAGCAGCGGATGCCGGACGGCAGCGAGGTCGGTCCCGCCGATGCGCTGATCATGGCGCGCGCCGGCATCGAGCGCGTCGGCTTCGTCGATCGCATCGCTCACGACTTCACGCCGGAAGAAATGCTGCCCGCAGCCGGCCAGGGCATCGTCGCGGTGGAATGCCCCGTGCACGAGTGGAAGACCCGGCAGTATCTGGCGCTGATCGACAATCATCAGTCGCGGCTGTGCTGCGACGCCGAGCGCGAAGTGCTGTGGGTGCTCAACGGCCATTGCAACTCGCCGATCGCGGCGCACTCGGTCATCACCGGCGACGAGATGACGTTGCGCGCCTCGGTTCTCGACCTGGAGGGCGGGATGTTCATCGAAGCGGCGCGCACCGGCCCGGCCAATCGGCCGCGCGAGCTCGGCCGCACGGTCGGCCTCGAACTGCTCGACAAGGGCGCCGCCGCGGTGATCGAAAAGACCCGGCCGGAGTAATCGCAATGGCCACAGTGTTTCCGTTCTCCGCGATCGTCGGCCAGGACGAGATGAAGCTGGCGCTGCTGATCGCGGCGGTGGATCAGAAGGTCGGCGGCGTGCTGGCCTTCGGCGACCGCGGCGCCGGCAAGTCCACCGCGGTTCGCGCGTTGGCAGCGTTGCTGCCGAAGATGAAGACCGTGGTCGGCTGCCGCTACAATTGCGATCCCGACCAGCCCGAGCGCTACTGCGAAGAGTGCAAGGAGAAGGTCAAGCACGGCAAGGTCAAGACCGCGCAGGTCCCGGTGCCGGTCGTCGATCTGCCGCTCGGCGCCACCGAAGACCGCGTCGTCGGTGCGCTCGATCTGGAACGTGCGCTTGCCAAGGGCGAGAAGGCGTTCGAACCGGGCCTGCTGGCGCGGGCGCATCGCGGCTTCCTCTACATCGACGAAGCCAACCTGCTGGAAGACCATCTGGTCGACCTGTTGCTCGACGTCGCCGCCTCCGGTGAGAACGTGGTCGAGCGTGAAGGCCTCAGCATCCGTCATCCGGCCCGCTTCGTGCTGGTCGGCACCGGCAACCCGGAAGAAGGCGAGCTGCGTCCGCAATTGCTCGACCGCTTCGGCATGTCGGTCGAAGTGAAGACCCCGGACACGCTGCCGGAACGTATCGAAGTGGTGCGTCGCCGCGATGCGTTCGAGACCGATCCGGCCGCCTTCGTCGCCGAGTGGTCGAAGGAAGAGACCAAGCTGCGCCGCAAGATCTCGCAGGCCAAGGAGCGGCTGCCCGAAGTCACCGTGAGCGACGCGGCGCTGGAACGTGCCGCCAAGCTGTGCATGACGCTCGGCACCGACGGCCTCCGCGGCGAACTGACGTTGATGCGTGCCGCGCGGGCGCTCGCTGCGCTCGAGCACGACAAGACCGTGACCGATGATCACCTGAAGCGGATCGCGCCCTCTGCCTTGCGGCACCGGCTGCGCCGCAATCCGCTCGACGACGCCGGCTCCAGCGTGCGGGTCGACCGCGCGCTTGCCGAAATCTTCGGATGAGCATCGCGCTCGCATGGTCCGATGCGGTGACCGCGGCGCAGTTGTTCGCGGTCGATCCGGTCGGTACCGGCGGTGTGTTGCTGCGCTCGCGCGCCGGCCCGGTGCGCGACCGCTGGCTCGCGATGCTGCGAGCCGCGCTGCCGCCTGAACAACCCTACAAACATCTGCCGCTGCATATCGCCGACGGCCGCCTGCTCGGCGGACTCGATCTGTCGGCGACGCTGCTCGCCGGCCGCCCGGTCGCCGAGCGCGGCCTGCTGTCGGAAGCTGACGGCGGCGTGCTGGTGGTGGCGATGGCCGAGCGGCTGCAGTCCTCGACCAACGTGTATCTGACCGCCGCGATGGACGCGCACGAGACCGCGGTGGAGCGCGATGGCCTGTCGCTGCGGATGCCGGCGCGGTTCGGCGTGGTGGCGCTCGATGAAGGGCTCGAGGACGAGTTCTCTCCGGCGGGCCTGCGCGACCGGCTCGGCTTCCATCTCGATCTCGATCAGTTCGCCTGGCGCGAGACCGATGATTTCCCGATTTCGCTCGACGACATTCGCGCGGCGCGTGCGCGCCTCGCCGATATCAAGGTCGAGAGCGAGCAGATCGAAGCGGTGTGCACCGCCGCTGCTGCGCTCGGCATCATCTCGCTGCGCGCGCCGCTGCTGGCGATCCGCGCCGCCAAGGCGAGCGCCGCGCTGTTCGATCGCACCAAAATCGAGCAGGACGACATCACGCTCGCTGCGCGCCTGGTGCTGGCGCCGCGCGCCACCGTGTTTCCGCAGCAGGAGCAGCCGGACCAGGCCGACGAGCCGCCGCCGCCCGAGCCCCCGCCGCCGGAAGACGACAATCAGGACAACAACGATCAAGAGCAGCAGACGCCCGACATCGACAAGGCGCTGGACGAGGTGATCCTCGCCGCCGTCAAGGCCGCGATGCCGCCCGGCGTGCTGGAGGCGATGCGCGCCTCGGCCGGACGGGCGCGGGCCCGCTCGGCCGGCAAAGCCGGCGAACTGCAGAAGTCGAAGAAGCGCGGCCGTCCCGCCGGCAGCATCCGCGGCGAACTGCGCGACGGCTCCAAGCTCAACGTGATCGAGACGCTGCGCGCCGCGGCGCCGTGGCAGCCGCTGCGGCGGCGCCAGGCCGAAGGTCGCAACGGCAGCGCGCCGCGCATCCTGGTCGAGAAGGACGATTTCCGGATCGCGCGCTTTAAGCAGCGCACCGAGACCATCACCATCTTCGTGGTCGACGCCTCCGGCTCGGCGGCGCTGCACCGGCTCGCCGAAGCCAAGGGCGCGGTCGAACTGTTACTTGCCGATTGCTACGTGCGCCGCGACCAGGTGGCGATGATCTCGTTCCGCGGTACCATCGCCGAAATCCTGCTGCCGCCGACGCGGTCGCTGGCCCGGGCCAAGCGCAGCCTCGCCGGGCTGCCGGGCGGCGGCGGCACGCCGCTGTCGGCCGGGCTCGACTGTGCGTTCATGCTGGCGGATTCGATCAAGCGCAAAGGCCAGACGCCGACGGTGATCGTGCTCACTGACGGTCGTGCCAATATCGCGCGCGACGGTGCACCGGGACGGCCGCAGGCAGAGGAAGATGCTAAGGCGTCGGCCCGGCAGTTCCGCGTCGCCGGAATTAGCTCGGTGGTGATCGATATGTCGCCGCGTCCGGGCCCCCAGGCGGAATCCTTCGCCAAGGAAATGGACGCACGCTACCTCCCGCTGCCGCATGCCGACGCCACCGTGCTGGCGCAAGCCATCACGGCCGCGACGCGGCAGGACTGATTACGGTCCTGCCGTCACTTAGCTTGCTGAGAATTTTGGATCTCAAGCGTCGAGCACGAATGCGTCGTCGTCTCCGGCGACGCGCGGCGTGATCGGCGGAGGGGGCGGTGCCTCGATGGTGGCGAGCCGTTCGACCCGCGCGCCGACCGTCGAGTTCCGCTGCGGCGGCCGGGCGATCCGCCACTCCAGCTCACTGCGGTTCTGCAGCTCGGTGAACTTCACCGCAAAACCGTCGGGCCGATGCCGGACCACGCGGCCGACGCAGCTGCCGACCGCCAGCGGAGTTCCGATCTCGGGCTGCACATCGGCCGACACCGCGACGCCGGAGATCGACATGTCGATCACGAAGCAGGTGTGCGACGAGCCATCGGCGAGCGTCAGGCTGGAATGCGGGCACACCGGAACCACCCGCGCCTGCTCGCGCGCGTCCTTGATCGCCGGGTCGAGCATCTTCTTCTCGAGCCAGCTCAGCTGATTCGACAGCCGCTCGCGCATTGCGCGGGTCACCGCCAGTTCGAGCAGGAAGCCGCCGGGCAGGGTGTCGCTGATATGCCCGTCCAGCTTGCCGAACTCGCTGAAGTACGACGAGATGTGGTCGCCGACCCGGCCGATCACCGGAACGTCGACGATCATCCGGAACGGCGACACGCGGCTGGTGCGGCAGGCGAATTGTCGCAGCTTGCCGTTTTGATCGTACCAGTTCGCCAGCGAGTAGTTGCCGCCAACGGTGACGTTGACGGCGCGCTGCTTGAGAAATCGCTGGACTGACACGGCGGTTCGGCCCCCGGGAAAATACCTGTCGATTAGTAACGCACTCACCCTCCCGGAGATCTTCAGTATTGCTCAGTACACGCCAATGATTCCAACCTTGGTTATCGAAGTCTTGTGGCTGCGAATAAGCTTGTTCGGGAACCTGGAACCCAGGCGTTTCAAGGGTTTCTCACCGCCCCACCAGCTAACAGCGAGGTTCCGGGCAATGCCGACTACCCGGCACAACGAGTTCAAAAACGGGAACTAAGCGTCCGCACAACCTGATGGCCAAACTGCCTTGAAAGGTTGTGATGATTGTCTGCTGCAATCGACAAAAGAAAAGAGCCGGTGCAGACGGCACCGGCTCTTTGATCAGATCAGATGGCGAGAGGCGAGGGCGCCTCAGGCCTTGTAGTCGCGGACGCGCTTGATCATCTGCTCGACGTGAGCGATCGAGGCGTCCGGCGTGATGCCGTGGCCGAGATTGAAGATGTGACGGCCCGACGCGAAGTTCTTCAGCACGTCGTCGACCGCTTCATCCAGCGCCGAGCCGCCGGCGATCAGCAACAGCGGATCGAGATTGCCCTGCACTGCGACCTTGGTCTGCACCTTCTCGCGCACGAAAGCGGGTTCGGCGGTCCAGTCGATGCTGACGGCGTCGACGCCGGTGCGCTCGACGAACGCCGGCAGCAGCGCGCCGGCGCCGCGCGGGAAGCCGATGATCTTGGTGCCCGGCTTGACCGTGCGGATGCCCTCGACGATCCGGCGGGTCGGCTCGATGCACCACTTCTCGAATTCGCGCGGCGGCAGGATGCCGGCCCAGGTGTCGAAGATCTGCAGCACGTCGGCGCCGGCATCGAGCTGCTTGAGCAGATACTGGATCGAGCTCTCCACCAGCACGTCGATGATCTTGGCGAACGCGCCGGGGTGCTGATACGCCATCAGCCGCGCCGGATGCTGATCCGAGGTGCCCTGGCCGGCCACCATGTAGGTCGCGACCGTGAACGGCGAGCCGCAGAAGCCGATCAGCGTGGTCTCCGGCTTCAGTTCGCGGCGAACGATGCGCAGCGCTTCGAACACCGGCTCGAGCTTGGACAGATCGATCGCGTTGTTCAGCGTACCGACCAGATCGGGCGAATTCAGCGGATCGAGCCGCGGGCCTTCGCCGACTTCGAACCGCACCGAGCGGCCGAGCGCGTAAGGCACCACCAGAATGTCGGAGAAGATGATCGCTGCGTCGAAGCCGAATCGCCGGATCGGCTGTAGCGTCACTTCGGCGGCGAGCTCCGCGTTAAAGCACAGATCGAGGAAACTACCGGCTTGCGCCCGCGTTGCGCGGTATTCCGGCAGGTAACGTCCGGCCTGCCGCATCATCCACATCGGAGGAGAGGCCTGCCGGTTGCCGGAAAGCACTTCCATGAACGGTTTGGTCACCAGATTCTGTGTCAAGAGAGCTACCCACTGTTGTACGACAAGTCTTCTTGACGGTCTGATACACTGCGCGCACCGTCTTGACCACGCCGACCTGCGGCGGAGATGCCGCGAATAGGAATTTCGAGATGAATGCAACCGCACCCACCCCCGCATCGTCCGAGACGCTCAGCGGAAATCCGGCGCTGCCGCCGCCGGTCCCGGGCGAACGTCACGACATCGACAGTTTCGGCGGTCGGCTGACCTATTGGTCCGCAGCGCCGGCAGAGCCGACGTCGCAGCCGCCTCTGCTGCTGATCCACAGTGTCAATGCCGCAGGCTCGGCCTACGAGGTTCGGCCGATCTTCGAGCACTACGCACGGAGCCGACCGGTTTATGCGATCGAATTGCCGGGCTTTGGTCATTCGTCGCGCGCAAAGCGTCAATACACCATTCGGATGATGACGGATGCGGTGCATTCCGTAGTCGGCGAGATTCAAAAGGTGCACGGCGACAAGCCGATCGACGCGCTGGCGCTGTCGCTCGGCAGCGAATTCCTCGCCCGTGCTGCGAGCGAAGCGCCGCAGGCGTTTCGCAGCCTGGCGCTGGTGGCGCCGACCGGATTCGACAAGAAGAACCAGCGTTGGACCCAGGGATCGCGGGCGATTCCGTGGCTGCATGCGTTCTTCGAAAATCCGGTTTGGAGCGAAAGCATCTTCAAGCTGCTGACGATGAAGCCGGTGATCGGCTGGTTCTTGAAGAAGGCGTTCGGTTCGCCCAGCATCGATCAGGGCATGCTCGACTACGACTATCTGACGACGCATCAGCCGGGCGCCCAGCACGCGCCGTATTACTTCGTGGCCGGTTATCTGTTCAGCCAGGACATCCTGCGGATCTATCAGGATCTGCCGATGCCGGTGTGGTTCAGCCACGGCGTGCGCGGCGACTTCGTCGACTACACCCTGAAGACCACGGTAGAGGGGCGGCCGAATTGGACCGTCACAGTGTTTCAGACCGGGGCGATGCCGCATTTCGAGGTGCCGGGCGAATTCATGCGGGCCTATGACGAGTTTCTTGGCCGGGTGAGCAAGACCGAGACCTGAGGCTGCTGCGATGTCCGACCTGGTCTGGAGTCGCGACGGCCTGGATTGGCCTCATCGCGAGGCCAGCCGCTTCATCGAAGCCGGCGGCTTCCGCTGGCATGTGCAACGCATGGGATCGCCGGCCGCTCCGGCGATCCTGCTGATTCACGGCACCGGCGCCGCCTCGCATTCCTGGCGCGGCTTGGCGCCGCTGCTGGCGCGCCATTATCATGTGGTCGCGCCCGATTTGCCGGGGCATGGCTTCACCCAGTCGCCGCGCGGTCATCGGATGTCGCTGCCCGGCATGGCGGCCGATCTCGCCGCTCTGCTCCGCACACTTCAAGTCTCGCCCGAATTTGTCGTCGGCCATTCGGCGGGCGCGGCGATCGGCGCGCGGATGTGCCTCGACGGCGCGGTCAATCCAAAAATCCTGTTCAGCCTCAACGGCGCGTTCCTTCCTTATGGCGGCCCGGCAGCGAGCTTCTTCTCGCCGCTCGCCAAGATGCTGGTGATGAATCCGTTCGTCCCGAGCCTGTTCGCCTGGCAGGCCGGGCACCGCGGCGCAGTCGAACGGCTGATCGGCAACACCGGCTCCACCATCGATCCGGCCGGCATCAAGCTCTACGGCAAGCTGGTCTCCAGCCCGCATCACGTCGCCGCGGCGCTGCGGATGATGGCGAACTGGGATCTCGAACCGCTGTTGAAAGCTCTGCCCAATCTGAAGCCGCTGCTGGTGCTGGTGGCGGCCGAAGGGGACCGTGCGATTCCGCCGTCGGTGGCGGTTAAGGTCCGGGAAATATTGCCGAAAGCGGTGATCGAGCGGATTCCGGCGCTGGGCCATCTGGCCCATGAAGAGCGTCCGGCGCTGATCGCCGCCCTGATCGAACGCTACGCCGAAAAACTGGAGAATATCGAATAGATCAAAGACGGCTTGTCAGGATCTGCTTACAGATTGCCGCTAGCCCTCTGTCAATTTTTTGTTACAGTGGTACCCATGCTCGATCCTGGCCCCAATCCTGCTCCCCGTCTTCCTCGCGATCGTGCCCCGCATGCGGTGGTGATCGGCTCCGGCTTCGGCGGCTTGGCCGCAGCGGTGCGCCTTGGCGCCAAGGGGTATCGAGTAACCGTTCTCGAAAAGCTCGATAAGGCCGGCGGCCGCGCTTACGTCCATAAGCAGGACGGCTTCTCGTTCGACGCCGGGCCGACCATCGTCACCGCGCCGTATCTGTTCGAAGAGCTGTGGAAGCTGTGCGGCAAGCGGATGTCGGACGACATCACGTTGAAGCCGATGTCGCCGTTCTATCGCATCCGCTTCGACGACGGCACGCACTTCGATTACTCCGACGACCGCGACGCGGTGCTCGATCAGATTGCGAAGTTCTGCCCGGACGACGTTCCGGCCTACGACCGCTTCATGGCGGCCTCGCACGAGATCTTCAAAGTCGGTTTCGAGCAGCTCGGCGATCAGCCGTTCAGCCACTTCACCGACATGCTGAAGATCGCGCCGGCGATGATCAAGCTGGAGAGCTATCGCAGCGTTTACGGCCTGGTTGCCAAGCACTTCAAAGATCCGAAGCTGCGGCAGGTGTTCAGCTTCCATCCGCTGCTGATCGGCGGCAACCCGTTCATGTCGAGCTCGGTGTATTGCCTGATCACCTATCTCGAAAAGCAGTGGGGCGTGCATTCGGCGATGGGCGGCACCGGCGCGCTCGTGACCGGTCTGGTCAAGCTGATCGAAGGCCAGGGCAACGAGATCCGCTACAATCAGGATGTCCGCCAGATCGTGGTGCAGAACGGCACCGCCTGCGGCGTCAAGCTTGCCGATGGCGAAGTGATCAAGGCCGATATCGTGGTGTCGAACGCCGATTCGGCCTCGACCTATCGCTATCTGCTGCCGCCGGAGACACGCCGGCGGTGGACCGACGCCAAGATCGAGAAGTCGCGCTACTCGATGAGCCTGTTCGTCTGGTACTTCGGCACGAAGCGCCGCTACGAAGACGTCAAGCATCACACCATTCTGCTCGGGCCGCGGTACAAGGAGCTGATCAGCGACATCTTCAGCCGCAAGGTGGTCGCCGACGATTTCAGCCTGTATCTGCATCGCCCGACTGCGACCGATCCGTCGCTGGCGCCTCCCGGCTGCGATACGTTCTACGTGCTGTCGCCGGTGCCGAACCTTCTCGGCGATACCGATTGGCACACCAAGGCGGAGACCTATCGCGCCTCGATCGCCAAGATGCTCGGCGCGACCGTTCTGCCCGATCTGGAAAACCAGATCGCAACTTCCAAGATCACGACGCCGCTCGATTTCCAGGACCGCCTGTCGTCGTTCCGCGGCGCCGCGTTCGGTCTGGAGCCTGTGCTGTGGCAGAGCGCCTGGTTCAGGCCGCACAATCAGAGCGAAGACGTCAAACGGCTTTATCTCGTCGGCGCCGGAACGCATCCCGGCGCTGGCCTGCCCGGGGTTCTGTCCTCGGCGCGGGTAGTCGATGCGCTGGTCCCCGAGGCCGACAGTCTGGTGACATCATGAGTCTGCAATCCGATATGTTGGCCCAATCCGACATGCTGGCCTGCCGCGAGATGATCAAGGAAGGCTCGCACACCTTCCACGCGGCCTCCAAGGTGCTACCGCGGCGGATCAGCGATCCGGCGATCGCGTTGTACGCGTTCTGCCGCGTCGCCGACGATGCCGTCGACCTTGGCCTCGATCGCGCTGCTGCTGTCGAAGTGCTCAAAGACCGGCTCGACCGTGCCTGCCGCGGCGTGCCGCGCGCCTATCCGTCCGACCGCGCCTTCGCTGATGTGGTGGCGCGGTTTTCGATTCCGCCGGCGATTCCCGAGGCGCTGATCGAGGGCCTGGAGTGGGACGCGCAGGGCCGCCGCTTCGATACGCTGTCGGACCTGTATTCGTATTGCGCTCGCGTCGCCGGCACCGTCGGCGTGATGATGACGCTGGTGATGGGCCAGCGCAAACCCGACATCGTGGCGCGTGCCTGCGATCTCGGCTGCGCGATGCAGCTCACCAACATCGCCCGTGATATCGGCGAGGATGCGCGCAACGGCCGCATCTATATGCCGCTATCATGGATGCGCGAGGCCGGCCTCGATCCGGAGACTTGGCTCGCCAATCCGAAGTTCACGCCGGAGATCGCCAGCATCGTCAAGCGGCTGATCGACACCGCGGATGCGCTGTACGATCGCGCCACGCTCGGCATTGCCAACCTGCCGCGCTCCTGCCGTCCCGGCATCTTCGCGGCGCGCGCGCTCTATGCCGAGATCGGCCGTGAGGTTGAACGTTCCGGCCTCGACTCGGTGTCGAGCCGCGCGGTGGTTTCGACCGGCCGCAAGCTCGCGGTCCTGGCCCGCCTGCTGGCGTTCCAGGAAACCGAATGGGCCCCGGCGAAGTATCTGCCGGCCAAGTTCGGCGACATGGAAGAGACCAAGTTTCTGGTCGACGCGGTGATCGCGCATCCGGTGCGCGAACTGCCGGCGCGCCAGAAGGTCAAGCCGCTCGAGCAGAAGGTTGCCTGGCTGGTCGACCTGTTCACCCGCCTCGAACGCCGCGATCAGATGCTGCAGCGCAGCCGGGTGTAGTTAGCTCAATCGCCGGCACCACCCCATCATGCCCGGGCTTGTCCCGGGCATTTCCATGAATGGCGCTTGCGCCGATGTTTGTGGCGCATGGATTGAGACGGCGCTGCGCGCCTCTTCACCAAGAGGACCATCGCGCGTAGCGACACTCTACGAATCTCGATTAGGCCATCCGCTCGCTTCGACCTCATCCTGAGGAGGCCGCGTCGCGGCCGTCTCGAAGGATGGGCCGCGAGGGATACGACCCCGGGTCCGTTCAAACGCCACTGATTTGCAAAAACTCTCGAAGCCGCCACACTGGCGTGATACCGATGCTGACCTTGTGCAACGGATCACGGCCATGACCATCGACACCGACCTCGACCGCACTCCCGCTGCTTCCACCGACAATCCCGTCGAGGCTCGCCGCGCCCAGGCGCGCGTCTGGTTCGAAGGGCTGCGCGACCGGATCTGCGCCGAGATCGAGACGCTGGAGCGCGAAGCGCCGGCCGAGCTGTTTCCCGGCGAGCCGGCGACCTTCACTTACAGACCCTGGCAGCGGAAGACCGGCTCCGGCGGCGGCGTCGGCGGCTTTCTGTCGAACGGACGGCTGTTCGAGAAGATCGGCATCCACACCTCGTCGGCGAACGGCAAGCTCTCGCCGGAAATGGCCAAGAACGTGCCTGGCGACGGCAGCCTCGACTACGTCTCCACCAGCATCAGCCTGATCATGCATCCGCGCAGCCCGCGGGTCCCGACCGTGCACATGAACACGCGATTCCTGTCGACCTCGCAGGGCTGGTTCGGCGGCGGTGCCGATCTCACGCCGATGCTGCCGGAGCAGCGCAGCCAGGAGGCCGAAGACGCGGTGACGTTCCACACCGCGATGAAGCGCGCTTGCGACGCCCACGATCCGGCCTACTACGAAAAGTTCAAGCCCTGGGCCGATACCTACTTCTTCCTGCCGCATCGGGGCGTGGCGCGCGGCGTCGGCGGAATCTTTTTCGACTATCTCAACAGCGGCGATTTCGAGCGCGACTTCGCCTTCACCCGCGACGTCGGCTCGGCGCTGCTCGACGTTTATCCTCGCATCGTGCGTAAGCGCATGGTCGAGCCGTGGACCGACGAGGAGCGGGCGCAGCAGCTCGCCTGCCGCGGGCTCTATGTCGAATTCAACCTGCTGTACGATCGCGGCACGATGTTCGGTCTGCAGACCGGCGGCAATACCGAGACCATCATGAGCTCGATGCCGCCGCTGGTGAGCTGGAGTTGACGCCGGCGGCCGGAGTCGTCGTGGTCTCGCGTCGGCGCGATCTTTCGCATCAGTGATACAGAAACAGCGCGCAGGGCGGGGTGTCGACCAGCGCGTCCGTAGTCGATCCGAACAGTGCTTCGCGGAAGCCGCGATTGCCGTACGCGCCCATCACCACCGTGCCGATGTTGCGCTCAGCGACAGCGGCGCGGATCAGGTCGGCAGGATCGTCGCTCGACGAGGTCGGGATAGCTTCGGCCGCGTGTCCGTGAATCTTCAGAAACTCCGCTGCCGCATTGGCCTTGCGTGCGGCCGCAGCCTCGTCGCGGTCGATCGCCAGCGCGCAGATCTGTTTGCCGTCGCCGAGGCCCAACAGCGCGAACACTTGCAGCGCGCGCATCGCCGGCAGACTGCCATCATAGGCGATCAGCACCGCATCCCCCGCCGGCAGTTCATCGGGACAGACGATCAACGGCCGCGGCGTGCGGACCACCAGCTTGGCGATCATCGCCGATAGCGGCTCCTGGCTGCCGCCGAATCCGGTGTCGTGGCCCGAGACCGCAAGATCGCGCGTTTCCGTCGCCAGCCGAAAGCCGTCGGCCGGATCGCCTTCGAACGACACCGCTTCGCAGGTGAGCGACCGGCCGCGGCAGTCATCCGCAAATTCCGCCTGCAGGCGATCACGCGTGGTGTCGGCCTGCCGCTTCAGCTCGGTCTGGAGCTGGGTCTGGTAGGCCGACATCCCAATGCCGCCGAGCATCGGCGCTTCGATCTCGCCTAGATCGACGCCGGCAAGTCCTGCCAGGTCCGTGCCGGTCTGCTGCACCAGCCGGAACGCATAGGCGCGGGCTGCCAGCGACGACGGCGTATCGCCGAGCAGGACCAGGGTTCGCTTGAGCATCGACATGTTGGGTCTCCCATTCCGGCATGCTGAAGAGGGCAGGGGCTTCGATGCGACGATCGTGGATCGTCGAGCGCCTGCGGGCCGAGCGAGGTCGGGACGACACCATTGGCGAGATCGCCGCCCCCTTCGATGTGTCGCGATGACGCACGAGCCGCCGCCGCTGCGATCATCTGCCAATGCCGGCGGGACCTGAGTTTCACCGATGAGGCCGATGCGGGAATCCCGAGAGTGAGCTATTCTGCTACCTCTTGGCCATCAGCCATCGACGGAGGCCTGCCGTGGACGAGTATTACGGACTGATCGAACTGATCCTGGTCGTACTCTGCCTGGCCGTCGGCTGGCTGGTGCTCGAACGTCAAGGCAAACGCCTCGACCGCGCCCGCGCCGACCGCGACAAGGGCAGCCCGCCATGAACAGCGAAAGCGCCTTCAACTATTTCGAAATCCTGATGCTCGGAATGTTCGCCGCCGGCTGGGCCGTGCTCGAATGGCAAGGGCGCCGGCTGGATCGCAAGCGTGAGGCGGAAAAGGGGAAGAACAACACGTCTTCTGACGAGCGTTAGTCGTCATGCCGGGACAAGCTCGGTCATGACGTTGGTAACGGCGCTTACTACCGCCGCCGCGGCATCCTGAACGGCAGCATGGCTTGCACAACCGGCATGCGGAAGCGGTCGAGGGAGAGGCTTTCGTGTACCAGCGTCACCTTTTCGCCGAGCAGCGTCGTCTCCACCATCGAGCGGGCGTAAAACGGGGTGTCTTCGAGGGTGCGCACCAGCTTGGCGCCGGCTTCGCTGCGCGCGCTGCGGTCGACCTTCCAGCCTGAGCGCGGCAGCGGCAGCAGTTGTGGCGGGGTGAATTCCTGCTTGTTGCCCTCGGCGTCGAACGTGACGGCGAGATCGACCCGGCTGCCGTCCCGGCGCTCGGCTTCGTACAGGATCACGGTCTTGTCGCGCATCGCGCCGCGCGCCCATTCCCAATGCCGGAAGCCGGTCTCGATCGGCTCGTCGCCGGCATTGCTGTCGAGATAGCCTTCGCCCCGCCAGGACAGATTGGGCCGCCGCAAGTCGACTTCGACCCGCGCGCGCGGCGCGATCGGCCACCAGCGGTGATTGCCTTGCGGATTGAGGACGAAGAAATCCTTGGTGAGCGCGACCGGCGTCACCCGGACGCGGCCTTCGATCCGGCCCGGCACGGGGGCGCCCGTCTCGCGAATGTTGATGGTCAGCGTCTTGCCATCCCAGCCGAGATCGCTCGGCCCGATCAAGAAGGAATTGACGTTGCGCGCCACACGGCCGCGGCCGCGCTCGGTCATGGTCCAGCGCTTGCCGGCCTCGTGATACAGCGCGACATTGATGGCGCAGTGATCGAGCGGATCGGCCGGCGCACGGCGCCGCGCAAACGCGTAATACGGCGAGAACACGCTGCCGATGAACGCAATGATGGTCAGGCCTTCGCGGCCGTCGTCGCTGATCGCGTCGATGTACCACCAGGCGTAGCCGTTGCGCGGAACGTCGACATTGAATCCGGCGCGGCGTTCGTCGGTCTCGTTAGGCCAGGCAATCATAATCTCACGTCGTCTTGGAAGAAGCCGGGCGAAGCGCAGGCCTCGGGCCGGCGGGGTTGGAATCGAGGTCGGCGAACAATGTCGCCGCCGCAGCGCGGCCGGAGAGGGCGGCCATCGGCACGCCGGGACCCGGGTGAGTGCTGCCGCCCGCCAGATACAGGCCGGAGATCCTTGTACGCGCTCCGGGACGTTCGAACGAGGCACTCCAGCCGTGCGAGGCGCGACCATACAGCGCGCCGCCGGTCGCGGGGAATAGCCGATTGAAGTCGGCCGGCGTGGTTACCCGTGTCTTGCCTGGATCGATGTCGACTCGCAGGCCGCAGCGCTGCAGCACGCCGAATGCGCGCTCGGCGGCGCGCGCGACGTCGCCTTGATCGAAGCTCTTGCGATCGCCGACCGGCGGCGCGTTGATCAGCACCAGCAGTTCCTCTTCGCCGCTCGCGCCGAGCCGTGCTTCGTCGTCCACGCGATCCTGCGCGCAGACATACACGGTCGGTTCTGTCGGCACCTCGCCGCGGCCAAAGATCTCGGCGAACTCCCGTGGATAATCGCGCGAGAAGAACACCGAGTGCCGGCACAGCGGAAAGCCGCGGGTCTTCGCCACCATGCTCCAGGTGATCGCCGACAGGGAGCGCAGCCCCGGCGCCAGCGGATTTGCTGCAGTTCGTACCGCTTCGCCGAACAGTCCCGCCGGCAGCGCGCCGACATCGGCATTGACGATCACCGAATGCGCTTCGATGCGCTCGCCGCTGTCGAGGATCACGCCCGAGGCGCGGTCGCCCGAGACCATCACCTCGCGCACGCTTTGCTGATAGCGAATCGTGGCGCCGAACCGGGTGGCGCAATCGGCGAGTGCCTGCGCCAGCGCGTGCATGCCGCCTTCAATGATCCACACGCCTTCATGTTCGACATGAGCCACCAGCATCAGCGTGGCGGGCGCATCGAATGGCGACGATCCGCAATAGGTCGCATAGCGGCCGAACAGTTGCCGCATCCGCGGATCGTGGAAGTAATCGCCGAGCGCCTTCCACATCGTGGTGAAAGGGCGGATTTTGCGCAGTTCGATCAGGCCGCCGATGCCGCCCGCGGTCGCGAGCTTCGGCAGGCTCGGCGCGGTGGCACGCAGGAACGGCTTTTCCAGGATCTCGTAGATGCGCCGGCTGTCGGCGCAGAACTGCCGATAACGCTTCGCTTCCGCAGCACCGGCGAACGCGCCGATCGCGTCGGCCGAACGGGCCTCGTCGGCGAACAGATCAAGACGCTGGGTATCATCCCAGGCGTGGCGGGCCAGGACCGACAAAGGTCGTAGTCGGACGTGGTCGGAGAAGTTCAGGCCGATGCCGGCGAACAGCTCCTCGAACACCCAGCGCATCGTGAACACGGTCGGGCCGCTGTCGATCCGCGCCGGACCGATCGCCACTTCGCGCATTTTACCGCCAGGGGCGGCAGCACGTTCGAGCACCGTCACGTCGAAGCCGCGTGCAGCCAGCGTCAGCGCGGACGTCAGTCCCGCGATGCCGGCGCCGATCACTACGACGCGATTCCTCGCGGTCTGGTCCCGCATGCGCTTTCTCACTCCGGCTCAGCTGTCTTTGAGCCATATCATTGACAGGTGTCCATAATAACTTACAGTTTCGCATGACAAGTTAAATTGACACTTGTGCCTTCAGCGCGGGAGTGTGGCCATGGACGTGACCAATCGGATCGAGCGTGCTCTGACTGATGCGCTCAATCAGGCCGACATGGCCGGATGTCCGCCGCGGCTGGCGGCAGCAATGCGCAGCGCGGTGTTCCCGCGCGGGGCGCGCGTTCGTCCGCGGCTTTGCCACAGCGTGGCCCTTGCCTGCGGCGAAGACAATCCGGGAATTACCGAAGCTGCCGGTGCCGCGCTTGAGCTGATGCACTGCGCTTCGCTAATCCACGACGATCTTCCGTGCTTCGATGGCGCCGACCTGCGCCGCGGTCGCCCGTCGGTGCACAAGGCGTTCGGCGAACCGCTCGCGGTGCTCGCCGGTGACGCGATGATCGTGCTGGCGTTCCAGACCATCGCCCGGGTCGAAGGTCCGGCGGACCGTCTGTTGAAGCTGACCCAGATCATCGGCGGTGCGGTCGGCGTGCCGTTCGGCATCGTCGCCGGCCAGGCCTGGGAATGTGAGACCGAGATCAATCTCGCCCACTATCACCGCTCCAAGACCGGTGCGCTGTTCGTCGCCGCTACCGCGATGGGCGCAGCGTCGGCGGGTGCCGATCCGGAGCCGTGGCGGATGGTCGGCGAGAAGATCGGCGAGGCCTATCAGGTCGCCGACGACCTCCGCGACGCGGCTGCCGATGTCGAAGAGATCGGCAAGCCGGTCGGACAGGATATCGCCCACGATCGCCCGAGCGCGGTGCGCGAGATGGGCATCGACGGCGCGATCTACCACTTGAAGTCGCTGGTGCGCGGCGCCGTCGAGGCGATGCCGGACTGCACCAATGGCAACGAGCTGCGGTCGCTGATCATGTCGGAAGCGACCCGTCTGGTGCCGGCGAAGCTGGCCGCCACTGCGGCCTGACGCGGCCGCCGGCTTGGCCTTCGCGGCCGGCCGGTGGTAGCAGAACCAAATGGTCTCCTTGAGCCTGCGTGACCGGCTGCTCGGCTGGCGCGATTCGATCCTGTCGAATCCGCGCTTTCAGCGCTTTGCCGCGGTGTTTCCGTTGATGCGTCCGGTCGCGCGCCGGCGCGCCGTGGCGATGTTCGATCTGCTCGCCGGCTTCGTCTATTCGCAGATCCTGCTCGCCTGCGTGCAGCTCCGGCTGTTCGACATCATCGCCGAGCGCCCCGCCACCGCTGAAGACCTCGCCGCGCGACTGTCGCTGCCGGTCGACTCGATGCGGATGCTGCTCGACGGCGCAGTCGCCCTCCAGTTGCTACAGATGCGCAGCGCCGAACGCTACGGCCTCGGCCAGCTCGGCGCCGAGCTGCGCGGCAATCCGGGGGTGCTGGCGCTCGTGGCGCATCATGCCATGCTTTATCGGGATCTTGCTGATCCTGTGGGGCTGTTGCGCGCGCCGCGCGGGGCGGGCGAGTTGGCGGCTTATTGGGCGTATGTGCGGGGCGAGCGGCCGGGCGAGCTGCCGGGCGATGCGATCGCCTCCTATACGGCGCTGATGGCGGCGTCGCAGCCGATGATCGCCCGCGAGGTGCTGCACGTCTATTCGTTCCGCGACCACCGCTGCCTGCTCGACGTCGGCGGCGGCGACGGCTCGTTCCTGTCGGCGGTCGCCGCCCAGGCGCCGCAGCTGCGCTGCCTGCTGTTCGATCTGCCGGCGGTCGCCGAAAAGGCCGCCGCACGGTTCGAGGCGAATGGCCTGAAGGACAGGGCGACCGCGGTCGGCGGCAGCTTCACCACCGACCCGCTCCCCGAAGGCGCCGACATCATTTCCCTCGTCCGGGTGATCCACGACCACGACGACGAGGTCGTCGAGGCGCTGCTGCGCGCCGTCCACAAGGCCTTGCCGGACAACGGAAAACTGCTGATCGCCGAGCCGATCGCCGGGATTCCCGGCACCGCCGCGATCTCCGACGCCTATTTCGCCTTCTACCTTTACGCCATGGGCTCCGGGAAAGCCCGGAGCTTCCCTCGACTGCAGGCCATGCTGGAGAATGCGGGCTTCTCCCAGGTCACTTTGCACCCGGTTCCGATGCCGCTGGTTGCCTCCGTAATTACCGCATCCAAACGGTAGTTGTGTTAATCTGGCTTGACACTGTGATCCGTCAGTTTAGCATGACACTCGGCGGCAGAGCTCTGCCGTTCGGAATTTGGAGTAAGCGATGGACACCATCGCGGTCGTACTCAAGCAGCCACAACAGGTCGAACTCAGTCGCTTGAGCCTTACGGCGCCGACTGACGACGACATCGTTGTCGATGTGGCTTGGAGTGGCGTCAGCACCGGTACGGAGCGACTGTTGTGGTCGGGCCGGATGCCGCAATTCCCCGGAATGGGTTACCCGCTGGTCCCCGGCTACGAGTCGGTTGGCGAGGTCGTTGAGGCTGGTTCGGCCACCGACCTGAAGCCGGGCCAGATGGTGTTCGTGCCCGGCGCGAAGTGCTTCGGCGAAGTGCGCGGCTTGTTCGGCGCCTCGGCGTCGCGGCTCGTTGTGCCGGCCAAGCGCGTGGTGCCTTTGGATTCGAAGCTCGGCGAGCGCGGCATTCTGATCGCGCTGGCTGCGACTGCGTATCATGCGATCGCCGCGCGCGGCGCGACGCCGCCCGACTGCATCGTCGGCCATGGCGTGCTCGGTCGTCTGTTGGCGCGGATTTCGATCGCGCTCGGCAATCCGCCGCCGGTGGTGTGGGAGAAGAACCCGATCCGCAGCGGCGGCGCCGAAGGTTATGCGGTGGTCGATCCCGCATCCGACGAACGTCGCGACTATCGCAGCATCTACGACGTCAGCGGCGATCCAAAATTACTCGACACTTTGATCTCGCGCATCGCGGCCACCGGCGAGATCGTGCTCGCTGGATTTTACAGCGAGCCGCTGTCGTTCTCGTTCCCGCCCGCTTTCATGCGTGAAGCACGCATTCGGGTTGCGGCGGAATGGCAGCCGCCGGACATCGGCGCCACCAAGGCGCTGATCGAAAGCGGCAAGCTCTCGCTCGATGGACTGATCACGCACCACCAGGAGGCGGCGTCGGCACCCGACGCCTATCGGATCGCTTTCGAAGACCCTGCTTGCCTCAAAATGGTTCTGAATTGGAGACCGAGCTGATGAACGTCGTTCCGCAGATCAGCCTGCAAGACGCACAACTCCGGGCCGAGGCGTCGGTTGAACCCGATGCCCCGGTGACGACTCCCGTCACCAAGGAAACCCAGATCATTGCGATCTACGGCAAAGGCGGCATCGGCAAGAGCTTCACGCTCGCCAACCTGTCTTACATGATGGCGCAGCAGGGCAAGAAAGTGCTGCTGATCGGCTGCGATCCGAAGAGCGACACCACTTCGTTGCTGTTCGGCGGCAAGGCCACTCCGACCATCATCGAGACCTCGTCGAAGAAGAAGCTCGCCGGCGAGGAAGTCACCATCAGCGACGTCTGCTTCAAGCGCGACGGCGTGTTCGCGATGGAGCTTGGCGGTCCGGAAGTCGGCCGCGGCTGCGGCGGTCGCGGCATCATCCACGGCTTCGAAACCCTTGAGAAGCTCGGCTTCCACGAGTGGGGTTTCGACTACGTGCTGCTCGACTTCCTCGGCGACGTGGTGTGCGGCGGCTTCGGTCTGCCGATCGCCCGCGACATGTGCCAGAAGGTGATCATCGTCGGCTCCAACGACCTGCAGTCGCTGTACGTCGCCAACAACGTGTGCTCGGCGGTCGAGTACTTCCGCAAGCTCGGCGGCAATGTCGGCGTCGCCGGCATGGTGATCAACAAGGATGACGGCACCGGCGAAGCCCAGGCGTTTGCCAAGGCGGCCGGCATTCCGGTGCTGTCGGCGATTCCCGCCGACGAAGGCATCCGCCGCAAGAGCGCCAACTACGAGATCGTCGCGCTGCCGGACGGGCAGTGGGGTCCGCTGTTTGCGACGCTCGCCGAGAACGTCGCCACCGCACCGCCGGTGCGGCCGAAGCCGCTCACCCAGGATGGTCTGCTCGGGTTGTTCTCCAGCGACGTGACCGGTCGCGATGTCGTGCTCGAGCCCGCCACGATGGAAGACATGTGCGGCGCCTCGGTGCTGAACAAGCCGTCGCTCGAAGTGATCTACGACGAGGTCTGAGATCGGGTGATCGGGAGTTCGTCATGAGTGTGATGTCTCGTTATTCCGGCCGTATCGCCGGATCGATCGGCGACGATGCGGCGGACTTTTCCGTCGACACCGACGCGCTCGCGATCAATGAAGCCGCGACCAAGACCGACGGTCTCGGCTGCCATGCCGGCGCTGCCGAGATGAAGGCGGCGGCGCAAGCCGCCGGCAAGAGCGACGTGCTCGAACGCTACGCCGCGGACTATCCGAAGGGACCGCACGATCAGCCGCAGAGCATGTGCCCGGCGTTCGGCTCGCTCCGCGTCGGCCTGCGGATGCGCCGCACCGCGACCGTGCTGTCCGGCTCGGCCTGCTGCGTGTACGGCCTGACCTTCGTGTCGCACTTCTACGGCGCCCGTCGCACTGTCGGCTATGTGCCGTTCAGTTCGGAAACGCTGGTCACCGGCAAGCTGTTCGAAGACATCCGCGAGGCGGTGTACAAGCTGGCCGATCCGGCGCAGTACGACACCATCATCATCACCAATCTCTGCGTGCCGACCGCGTCGGGCGTGCCGCTCGATCTGCTGCCGAAGGAGATCAACGGCGTCCGCATCATCGGCATCGACGTGCCGGGATTCGGCGTGCCGACTCACGCCGAGGCCAAGGACGTGCTTTCCGGCGCGATGCTCGAATACGCCCGCAAGGAAGCGGAGCAGGGCCCGGTGCAGGCGCCGCGCGGCGGCCGCAGCGAGCGGCCGACGGTGACGCTGCTCGGCGAGATGTTTCCGGCCGATCCGGTCGGCATCAATCTGATGCTGGAGCCGCTCGGCCTCGCCGCCGGTCCGGTGGTGCCGACCCGCGAATGGCGCGAGCTGTACGCGGCGCTCGACTGTCAGGTCGTTGCGGCGATTCACCCGTTCTACAAATCGTGCATCCGCCAGTTCGATCTCGCCGGCCGCAAGGTCGTCGGCTCGGCGCCGGTCGGTCACGATGGTACCGAAGCGTGGCTGGAAGCGATCGGCACGGCGTGCAACGTCGAGCGCTCAAAGATCGACGCCGCCAAGAATCGTTTCCTGCCGGCGATCAAGGCCGCGCTCGCCGCCAAGCCGATCAATGCGCGTATCACCGTGTCGGGCTACGAAGGCTCGGAGCTGTTGGTCGCACGTCTGCTGATCGAGAGCGGCGCGAACGTGCCTTATGTCGGCACCGCGGTGCCGCGCACGCAGTGGTCGGATCCGGATCGCGAATGGCTCGAGGCCAAGGGTGTGCGGGTGCAGTACCGCGCCTCGCTCGAACAGGACTTCGCGGCGGTCGATGAATTTAAGCCGGATCTCGCCATCGGCACCACCCCGGTGGTGCAGAAGGCCAAGACTATGTCGATCCCGGCCTTGTACTTCACCAACCTGATCTCGGCGCGGCCGCTGTTCGGTCCCGCCGGTGCCGGCTCGCTGGCGCAAGTGATCAACGCCGCGCTCGGCAACAAGGCGCGATTCGACGAGATGAAGGAGTTCTTCGGCGAGGTCGGGCAGGGCTATGCCGCCGGCGTCTGGGAAGACACTCCGAAGGACGTTCCGGCCTATCGCGAGAAGTACAAGAAGCAGATCGAAGCCGCAGCCAAGAAGCGCAAGGCGGAGGAGATGATCTGATGCTCGTCCTCGATCACGATCGCGCCGGCGGCTATTGGGGCGCCGTGTACGCCTTCACCGCGGTGAAGGGTCTGCAGGTGATCATCGACGGTCCGGTCGGTTGCGAAAACCTGCCGGTGACCTCGGTCCTCCACTACACCGATGCGCTGCCGCCGCACGAATTGCCGATCGTCGTCACCGGCCTCGGCGAAGAAGAACTCGGCAAGCTCGGCACCGAAGGCGCGATGCACCGCGCCCACAAGGCGCTTGATCCTTATCTGCCGGCCGTCGTCGTCACCGGCTCGATCGCCGAAATGATCGGCGGCGGCGTCACGCCCGAAGGCACCGGCATCAAGCGCTTCCTGCCGCGCACCATCGATGAGGATCAGTGGCAGAGCGCCGACCGCGCGATCTCGTGGCTGTGGAAAGAATACGGCCCCAAGAAAATTCCGGAGCGCAAGCGCAAGGACGGCGAGAAGCCGCGGGTCAACATCATCGGACCGATCTACGGCACCTTCAACATGCCGTCCGATCTCGCCGAAATCCGCCGGCTGATCGAAGGCATCGGCGCCGAAGTCAACATGGTGTTCCCGCTGGGCACGCACCTGTCTGATATTCCCAAGCTGGTGAATGCCGACGTCAACGTCTGCATGTATCGCGAGTTCGGCCGGCTGCTGTGCGAATCACTGGAGCGGCCGTATCTGCAGGCGCCGATCGGTCTGCATTCGACGACGCGCTTCCTGCGCAAGCTTGGCGAGCTCACCGGCCTCGATCCCGAGCCGTTCATCGAGCGCGAGAAGAACACCACCATCAAGCCGCTGTGGGATCTGTGGCGGTCGGTGACGCAGGACTTCTTCGGCACCGCCAGCTTCGCGATCGTCGCGACCGATACCTATGCCCGCGGCGTGCGGCATTTCCTCGAAGACGAGATGGGGCTGCCGTGCACCTTCGCGATCTCGCGCTGTGTCGGCAAAAAGACTGACAATGAAGCGGTGCGTGCGGCGATTCGTCAGACCCCGCCGCTGATCATGTTCGGCAGCTACAATGAAAGAATGTACTTGGCCGAGACCGGTGGTCGCGCCGTGTACATTCCGGCGTCATTCCCGGGTGCTGTGATCCGCCGTCACACCGGCACGCCGTTCATGGGGTATTCCGGCGCCACTTATCTGGTGCAGGAAGTCTGTAACGCGCTGTTCGACGCACTTTTCAACATTCTTCCGCTCGGCAGTGATCTCGATCGCGTCGATCCGACGCCTGCGCGCCGGCACGAAGAACTGCTGTGGAGCGACGAAGCCAAGGCGCTGCTCGACGAAGTGCTCGAGCAGCATCCGGTGCTGGTGCGAATCTCTGCGGCAAAACGTCTGCGCGATGCCGCTGAAAACAGCGCGCGCCGTGCCGGACAGGAAAAAGTCACTACCGAATTCGTCAGTAAAGCGCGTGCTGCGCTGCTCGACGGGCAATCGGTGTAACGATGATTTGAGCTAGAACAATGCGCTTCACAATGTCGCGACCAAATATGGGCAATCCAAGAGTGAGGAGATGACGATGTCCGACTATGTCCACACCGGCCGTCGCTCGAGGGTTCTACCGGATAGTGCCGCGTTCGAATGTCGGTTGATGTTCGGTGCGTGCTACGCGCTGTTTCTGACCCGCGCGATCGTGGCGCGTGCCATGCCGTGGCGCAAGAAATCCGGCTCCCAGGAATCAGTATTTAGCGAGGCTCACAACGCCGCAAGCGTGCTGGTGACCTCCTCGTTCATGGGAATGTAATTCGGAGATTTCGTCCGGCCTCCGCCGGACGGAAGGCTGCCGTTTTGGAGACGAAACGGTAAATCGCTGTCGTTTCGGAAACGATACGGCAATCGTTGCCGCCCTCGCTCGGGCGGCGTGTCGGCCGAAAGGCCATCACTAGGAGGTGACCAAATGAGTGACGGTTCCATCTCGGGACTTTCCGAAGCGGAAGCCAAGGAATTCCACTCGATCTTCGTGACCAGCTTCTTCCTCTTCATCGTCGTTGCGGTTGTCGCTCACATCCTCGCCTGGATGTGGCGTCCGTGGCTGCCCAAAGCGACCGGCTACGCGATGGACAGCGTTCATCAACTGACCTCGTTCCTGTGCTAAGGGGAGACGACTACTATGTGGCGAATTTGGCTTCTGTTTGATCCGCGTCGCGCGCTGGTCCTGCTGTTCGTGTTCCTGTTCGGCCTGGCCATCATCATCCACTTCATCCTGCTGAGCACCAGCCGGTTCAACTGGCTCGATGGTCCGCGTGCGGCGAAGGCGGCGTCGATCTCGCTGCCGTTCACTCCGCCGAGCATGCCGGTCTAATGGCGTGACTCACTGCTTGCCGGAAGGGCTGGGAAACGGACCGATCTGCCGGGCCCACACCCTTCCGGGAAGCGACATGGACTGGACGACGACGATGGATTTTCCCTGGCTCGCACGCGGAGGAACGATCGATGGCAATGCTCAGCTTTGAGAAAAAATACCGCGTTCGTGGCGGAACGCTAATCGGGGGCGACCTGTTCGATTTTTGGGTTGGCCCGTTCTACGTTGGGATCTTCGGGGTGATGACCGTGTTCTTCGCGCTGATCGGCATTGCGCTGATCGCGTGGAATACCGCGCTCGGCCCCACCTGGAATCTCTGGCAGATCAGCGTCAACCCGCCGGACGCGAAATACGGTCTGGGATTTGCGCCGCTCGCCGAGGGCGGCATTTGGCAGTGGGTGAGCATCTGCGCGACTGGCGCGTTCGTCACCTGGGCGCTGCGTGAAGTCGAAATCTGCCGCAAGCTCGGCATTGGCTTCCACGTTCCGTTCGCCTTCAGCTTCGCGATCTTCGCTTACGTTACGCTGGTGGTGATCCGTCCGGTCCTGATGGGCTCCTGGAGCTACGGCTTCCCCTACGGCATCTTCACGCATCTCGATTGGGTGTCGAACACCGGCTACTCCTACGGCCAGTTCCACTACAATCCCGCGCACATGATCGCGATCACGTTCTTCTTCACCACCTGTCTGGCGCTCGCGCTGCATGGCGGCCTGGTGCTGTCGGCGCTCAATCCCGACCGTGGCGAACCTGTGAAGTCTCCGGAACATGAAAACACCGTGTTCCGTGATCTCGTCGGCTACTCGATTGGTACCATCGGCATTCACCGCCTCGGTCTGTTCCTGGCGTTGTCGGCCGTGTTCTTCAGCGCGGTCTGCATGATCATCAGCGGTCCGGTGCTGGCGGAAGGTGGTTCGTGGCCCGATTGGTGGAATTGGTGGCGCAACCTGCCGATCTGGAATCCGTAATTCAACCGGTCACAAGAGAGTCTTGTCATGGCCCAATACCAGAACATCTTTACGCAGGTCCAGGTTGAAGGACCTGCCTATGCGGGGGTGCCGCTACGTCCCGGCAGCTCTCCTCGCGAGACCCAGACGACGTTCAACTACTGGCTCGGCAAAATCGGTGACGCGCAGGTTGGTCCTGTCTACCTCGGGTTCACCGGTGTGGCTTCCGTGCTGTGCGGGTTGGTCGCGTTCGAGATCATCGGCCTCAATATGCTGGCGTCGGTGAACTGGAGCCCGATCGAATTCCTGCGTCAGTTCTGCTGGCTGGCTCTCGAGCCGCCGAAGCCGGAATACGGCCTGACCATTCCGCCGCTGAAGGAAGGTGGCTGGTGGCTGATGGCCGGGTTCTTCCTGACCGTCTCGATCGCCCTGTGGTGGGTTCGCACCTATCGGCGCTCGCGGGCGCTCGGTATGGGCACTCACGTGTCGTGGGCGTTCGCTTCCGCGATCCTGCTGTACCTGGCGCTCGGCTTCATTCAGCCGGTGTTGATGGGCTCCTGGAGTGAAGCACCGCCGTTCGGCATCTTCCCGCACCTGGATTGGACCAACAACTTCTCGATCAAGTACGGTAACCTGTACTACAACCCCTTCCACTGTCTCTCGATCGCCTTCCTGTATGGTTCGGCCCTGCTGTTCGCCATGCACGGTGCGACCATCCTCGCTGTGAGCCGCTACGGTGGCGAGCGCGAAATCGAGCAGATGCTGGACCGTGGTACTGCACTTGAACGCGCTGCTCTGTTCTGGCGCTGGACGATGGGCTTCAACGCGACGGCCGAATCGATCCATCGTTGGGCCTGGTGGTTCGCGGTGCTCTGCCCGCTGACCGGTGCCATCGGCATCATCCTGACCGGTCCGGTTGTCGACAACTGGTTCGATTGGGGCGTGAAGCACGGCCTGGCGCCGCCGCGGTAATACAACCGCACGTCTATCTGAACGAATGATGCGCGCGCCTGATGGTTCTAGACCCAATCAGGCGCGCGCTGCTGCTTTCGGCTCCCGAGAAAGATGACAGCAGGCGGTTCTTTTGTACCGCTGACTGGTGACGAGGGAAGCGGCCTGCTGTAAACGAAGCGCCTCCAACTCCGCCTGAGAGGCCAACAAAACAAAGCCTGAGAAGACGTTAAGAACAGGGCTGGGCTTTTAGGACGCAGACGCCGGAGTGGAGGGACGAGTTCTTGCTGGAGGATATTTGCCCTGGTGCAAGTGTTCAAATCTCCGAAGGAGTCGCTGGGGGATCTCGGTGCACAGTCTGCTGCGAAGCTGATCGCCGCTGCGACCGATGTCGCGCTGGTGGTCGATCCGCAGGGTGTGATCCGGGACGTGGCGTTTACTAGGGACGAACTGGCCCACGAGCTGGACGGCCAGAGCCGTTGGCTCGGCTCGCGGCTCGTTGACATCGTCACCTCCGATACCCAGCCGAAGATCCGCGAATTACTGCTCGACGCCACCGTGCGCGACGCCCCGACCTGGCGGCAGGTCAACCATCCTTCGCCCAATGGCGAAGACATTCCGGTGCTTTATTCCGCGATCAATTTCGGGAGAGACGACCGCCTGCTGGTGGTGGGGCGTGATCTGCGTCAACTCGCCATGATGCAGCAGCGGTTAATCAACGCGCAGCAATCGATGGAGCGCGACTACATCCGGCTGCGGCACGCTGAGACGAGGTACCGGCTGCTGTTCCAGGTGTCGTCGGAAGCGGTGATGATCGTGGATGCGGCGAGTGAACTCATCGTGGATGCCAATCCGGCGACGCTGGCGTTGTTCGATACCAGCGCGCCCGAGGCGCTGAATGCGCCGGTGATTGGATTCGTCGACGGCGCCGATCAGCAGACGGTGTTGAACCTGTTCGCCGATGTGCGCTCGACCGGCCGCGACGGTCGCGCCCGAGTCAAGCTGGCTGATGGCCGCCGCGAATGTGAGCTGTCGGCGTCGCTGTTCCGCCAGGAGAACGCGTCACTGTATCTGGTGCGGCTCGCGTCGCACGGCGCGCCGCCCGAAGCCGGCAGCGCCAAGACTGCGTCGCTGCTGCTCAACTATTTCGAATCCGCCGCCGATGCGCTGGTAATTACGCAATATGACGGCCGGGTTGCACGCGCCAATCTGGCGTTCCTGGAGATGGCGCAGCTCGGCAGCGCCGAGCAGGCGCGCGGCGAGCTGCTCGATCGCTGGCTCGGCCGCACTGGCGTCGACCTGTCGGTGGCGCTCGCCAATCTGCGCCAGAGCGGGGCGATCAAACTGTTCGCCACCGTACTGCGCGGCGAATACGGCGCGGTCGCCGAGGTCGAAGTCTCGGCGGTCGCCCTGAAGGATAATGATGACAAGCCGTGCTTCGGCTTTGCGATCCGCAATGTCGAGAAGCGGCTGACCACGGCGGCGACGTCGAAGCGCGAACTGCCGCGCTCGGTGGCGCAGCTCACCGAACTGATCGGCCGGGTGCCGCTGCGCGACCTGGTGCGCGAGACCACCGACGTGATCGAAAAATTGTCGATCGAGGCGGCGCTGGAATTGACCGGCGACAATCGCGCTTCGGCCGCAGATATGCTCGGACTGAGCCGCCAGAGCCTCTACGTGAAATTGCGCCGGTACGGCTTAGCTGAACATGCGCCGGAAGGAGACGGAGCCGATGAGTAACAGTGTGGCCGTGCGTCCAGCGCCCTCGGCGGTGCTCGAGGTGCTGCACCCGATCACCTGGTTTCCGCCGATGTGGGCGTTCGGCTGCGGCGTCGTCTCGTCCGGCGTGCCGATCTCCACGCGCTGGGTCGAAGTCATCGCCGGCATCGTGCTGTGCGGCCCGCTGCTGGTCGCCACCAGCCAGGTCGTCAACGACTGGTTCGACCGCGACGTCGACGCCATCAACGAACCGAACCGTCCGATTCCGTCGGGTCGCATTCCGGGACGCTGGGGCCTGTATCTGTCGTTCCTGTGGACCGCGGCCTCGCTGCTGGTCGCCAGCCAGCTCGGCGCCTGGGTGTTCGGCGCCGCCGCGCTCGGCCTGGTGCTGGCCTGGATGTACTCGATGCCTCCGTTCCGCCTGAAGCAGAACGGCTGGCTCGGCAACGGCGCCTGCGCGATCACCTATGAGGGCTTTGCGTGGTTCACCGGCGCCGCGGTGATGCTCGGCGGCCTGCCGCCGTGGTGGATCGTGACGCTGGCACTGCTGTATAGCGCCGGCGCTCACGGCATCATGACGCTCAACGACTTCAAGTCGATCGAAGGCGACATCAAGACCGGCGTCGGCTCGCTGCCGGTGAAGCTCGGCGTCGACAACGCCGCGCGCGTGCTCTGCGCCGTGATGGCGATCCCGCAGGTGATCGTGGTGGCGCTGCTGCTGTCGTGGGATCGGCCGATCCAGGCCGGCATCGTCGGCTTCGTGCTCGTCGTCCAGCTCGCCTTGATGGTGCGGTTTTTGCGCTCGCCGGTCGAACGCGCCACCTGGTTCTCGGGCCTCGGCGTCGCGCTGTATGTGTCCGGCATGATGGCCAGCGCCGTCGCCGTTTCATCGTTCGGAGCAGCTTGATCATGATGCGACCGCTGTCCTGGCTCGGCATTGTTCGGATGGGGCTGGTGCAGACCGGCCTTGGTGCGATCGTCGTGCTGACCACCTCGACGCTGAACCGGGTGATGGTGGTGGAGCTGGCGCTGCCGGCGATGCTGCCCGGCGCGCTGGTCGCGATTCACTACGCGCTGCAGGTGTTCCGCCCCGCCTGGGGCCATGGCTCGGACCGCGGCTCGCGCCGCACGCCGTGGATCATCGGCGGCATGGCGGTGCTGGCGCTCGGCGGCTTCCTGGCCGCCGTCGCCACGGCCTGGATGACGGTGCAGCCACTGTTCGGTACGGCGCTGGCGATCGTCGCGTTCTGCCTGATCGGCGGCGGTGTCGGCGCGGCCGGCACGTCGCTGTTGGTGCTGCTCGCCAAGCGCACCGACGAGAAGCGCCGCGCGGCGGCGGCCACGATCGTCTGGGTGATGATGATCGCAGGCTTCATCGTCACCACTGCGATCGCCGGCCAGCTGCTCGATCCGTTCTCGCCGCAGCGCCTGATCGCGGTGTCGGGCGGCGTGTCGCTGATCGCGATGGTGCTGACCTTCGCCGGCGTGTGGGGCGTCGAAGGCCGCGCTGCGGTCGCGGCACCCGCGGCTGCGCCGAAGGGTTCGTTCCGCAAGGCTTTCCTCGAGGTCTGGCACGAGCCGCAGGCGCGGCGGTTTGCGATCTTCGTCTTCGTGTCGATGCTGGCCTACAGCGCGCAGGATCTGATCCTGGAGCCGTTCGCCGGCGCGGTGTTCGGCTTCACGCCGGGCGAGACCACCAAGCTGTCCAGCGTGCAGCATGGCGGCACGCTGATCGGCATGGCGATGGTGCCGATCATCGGCGCGCTGTTTCCGAGGACGCGCGGCAATCTGCAGATCTGGACGATCGGCGGCTGTATCGCATCGGCGATCGCGCTGCTCGGGCTGTCGTCGGCCGCGATCGTCGGTCCGAGCTGGCCGCTGCGCGGCACCGTGTTCATGCTCGGCGTCACCAACGGCGCTTATGCGGTCGCAGCGATCGGCTCGATGATGGAATTGGTCGGCGCCGGCGGCGAGCATCGCGAAGGCGTGCGGATGGGGCTGTGGGGCGCCGCGCAGGCGATCGCGTTCGGTATCGGCGGCTTCATCGGAACGCTGGCGAGCGATCTGGCGCGCCTGATCCTGGGGGCGCCCGCTCTGTCCTATGCGGCGGTGTTCGCCGCGGAAGCTGGTTTGTTTGTGGTGTCGGCGGCGATGGCTGTGTGGGTGCATCGCGCGCAAAATCGTCGTGACGTTGATTTGGCCAATGCAGCAGTCGCCGGAGGTTGAAATGAGTGATAGCTCCGCAATTTACGATGTTGTTGTCGTCGGCGGCGGCCCTGCCGGCGCTACTGCGGCGTGCGATCTGGCGCGCGCCGGCAAGCGGGTGGTGCTGCTCGACCGCGCCGGCCGGATCAAGCCGTGCGGTGGCGCGATTCCGCCGCGCGCGATCCGCGACTTCGCGATTCCCGACAGCATGCTGGTCGCCAAGATCAACGCCGCCCGGATGGTGTCGCCGAGCAATGTCGAAGTCGACATGCCGATCGACGGCGGCTTTGTCGGCATGGTCGACCGCGAGCATTTCGACGAGTGGCTGCGCCAGCGCGCCGCGACCGTCGGCGCCGAGCGGCGCACCGGCCTGTTCAAGCGGTTCAGCCGCGACGAGGCCGGCGTCAACACGGTGCACTACGAAGGGCGCGGGCCGGATGGTGCGATGACCGACCAGACGGTGCGCTGCCGCGCGATCATCGGCGCCGATGGCGCGGTGTCGGGCGTGGCGCGGCAGTTCCTGCAGGATGCCGACCGCGTGCCGTTCGTGTTCGCCTATCACGAGATCATTAAGGCGCCGACCGCGGAGCAGAAGGCCGCTTTTGAAAGCCGCCGCTGCGACGTGTACTATCAGGGCCACGTCTCGCCGGACTTCTACGGCTGGGTGTTCCCGCACGGCAATACGGTCAGCGTCGGCACCGGCTCGATGCACAAGGGCTTCTCGCTGCGCGATTCGGTCGCGGAGCTGCGCAAGCAGACCGGGCTCGACGAGGTCGAGACCATCCGCAAGGAAGGCGCGCCGATCCCGCTGCATCCGCTGCCGCGCTGGGACGACGGCCACAGCGTGCTGCTCGCCGGCGATGCCGCGGGCGTGGTTGCGCCGGCGTCGGGCGAAGGCATCTACTACGCGCTGCTCGGCGGCCGGCTCGCCGCCGAAGCGGTCGAGGAATTCCTGCAGACCGCCGACGCCAAGGCGCTCAAGCTGGCGCGCAAGCGCTTCATGCGCGGCAACGGTTCGGTGTTCCGGATCCTCGGCCTGATGCAGTGGTATTGGTACGCCAACGACAAGCGCCGCGAACAATTCGTCAGCATCTGCCGCGATCGCGACGTGCAGAAGTTGACGTGGGACGCCTACATGAACAAAAAGCTGGTGCGGGCGAAACCGATCGCCCACGTCCGGATCTTTTTCAAGAACCTGGCCCACATGACGGGGCTGGCTTCGGTCTGATACCTGCAGGCGGTGGCTTGTGAATCCGATCTTTGTTGCGGCCGCCGTCGCAATCTTCGTTGGTCTGCTCGGCGGCTCGCTGACCGACACCGGGACTTGGTACCAAAGCCTGGTGAAACCGTGGTGGCAGCCGCCGGACTGGGCGTTCGGTCCAGCCTGGACGGTGATCTTCGCGCTCGCCGCGATGTCGGCGGTGTACGCCTGGCGCGGCGCCCGCACCCGCGCGCAGCGCGACTGGGTGATCGGCCTGTTCGCCGCCAACGGCTTCTTCAACGTGCTGTGGAGCATGCTGTTCTTCACGGTGCGGCGGCCGGATTGGGCGCTGCTCGAAGTGCCGCTGCTGTGGCTGTCGGTGCTGGCCGGCGTCGTGGTGTTCTGGCGCAGCGCCCGCACCGCGAGCTACTATTTGCTGCCCTATCTGGTCTGGGTGACGTTCGCCGCCTACCTCAACTGGACTGTGGTCGCGCTGAACACGCCGTTCTGAGCCCCTGACGATGCGCGCGCATCGAGAGCCACCATGCAGATGATGTCCGAACTGTTCGCCAGCGGCACCGTGGTCGACGCGGTGCTGATCTTCCTGCTCGTCGAGGCGATCGCGGTGATCGGCTATTGGCTGTGGCGCAAGCGCGGCATCGCGCCGGCCGACTTCCTGCCGGGGATGATTTCCGGCGCGCTGATGCTGCTGGCGCTGCGCGCCGTGCTCGCCGGCGCGGGCTGGATGGTGCCGACGCTGTGCCTGATGGCTGCGGGCGGCGCGCATCTGGTCGACGTGCTGCGCCGCTGGCGCTGAAGACCGGGCAGGGGGCGGACGCTCCCGGCGCGCGCTCAGAAGGCTTCCCAAAACACGAAGGGCTTCGGTTCTTGCGAACCGAAGCCCTTGTGATTTTCAAGCGTCAGTAGGTCGGATCGACTTACTTGAGGGTGGCCAGGTAGGCGACCACGTCCTTACGCTGCTGCTCGTTGGCGAGCTTGAAGGTCATCTTAGTGACGCCAACCGCCTGATCAGCCTTACCCTTATCGGTCAGGAACTTCTTCAGGAACGCGTTCGGATCGTTCAGGTAGTTGATGATGTTGTCAGCGGTCCAGACCAGACCCGCCTCACCCGAGTTGTGGTTCAGCGGCGAATAGGTGAACCCAGCCGCGGTACCCGCCTTACGGCCGACGACGCCGCCGAGAGCCGGACCGACCATGTTCTTGTCGGCGCGGTGGCAGGTCATGCACTGCTTGAACACCGCCTCACCCGCCTTGGCGTCCTGGGCCGAGGCAGTGCCGATCGACAGAGATCCGGCGGTAGCGGCGATGCTGAGAATTGTGAGAAGTTTTTTGACCACGTCTCTCTCCTTAAGAACCCGTCTTGGCGTCAAGCGACCCCGGGCCTCGTAGGCCACGACAAACAGTCGCATCCAAACCCGTTCTGATCGGTTCTGTAAAGTCGTTCTAACACAATTGGACACCGTTCGTTCGATGCGTTTGTGCTAGATGACGTTGATCTGTCGAAATTATATTACCGGTTAGACAATTCGGCTAATTTTCCCTTCCCAGGCTGCAACGGACCCTTGTCAAGGGGCCGTAACCTGCATAAGTCCTTGGGAGCACGGCGGTGTTCTGGACAATGCGTCGTATTGACGCCCTGCCGTGTGCGAGCGGAGCTCATGGCGTCAAAATCCGTTCATGCCGACATCACCCTTCTGCTCGATATGGAGGGTGTGATTCGCGAAGCCACTCTGTCTCCGACAATGGCGGCTGAAAGCGTGGACGGTTGGCTGGGGCGTCGCTGGAGCGACATCGCCGGCACCGAAGGTGGCGACAAGGTTCGCCGGATGGTGGAAGACGCCCGCCGCAGCGGCATCTCGGCGTTCCGCCAGATCAATCAGCCTTTCCCGAGCGGCGTCGAAATCCCGATCGAATTCACCACGATGCTGCTGGGCGATCGCACCGGCATGATCGCGGTCGGCAAGAACATGCAGGCCGTCACCGAGCTGCATTCCCGCCTGATCGCGGCGCAGCAGGCGATGGAGCGCGACTATTGGCGGTTGCGTGAATTGGAGACTCGCTACCGGCTGGTGTTCGACGCAGCTGCCGATGCGGTGATGATCGTCTCCGCCAGCGACATGCGCATCGTCGAAGCCAACCGCGCGGCGGCCAATGCGATCAGCCGCGAGCGCGGCAATGACGACCTCGCCGGCCGCGATTTCCTCGCCGAAGTTGCCGCTGCCGATAGGGATGCGGTGCGCGACATGCTGGCCCAGGTGCGTCAGCGCGGCACCGCGCTCAGCGTCCTCGTCCATCTCGGCCGCTACGACCGCGCCTGGATGCTGCGCGGCTCGCTGATGTCGTCGGAACGCCGTCAGGTCTTCCTGCTGCACTTCACCCCGGTGACGACGACGCCTGCGATCGACGAAGTCGACGACGACGCCGTGCTGCGCGGATTGATCGACCGCATTCCCGATGGTTTCGTCGCGCTGGATTCGGAAGGCGTCGTCCGTCACGTCAATCAGGCGTTTCTCGATCTGGTGCAGATCGGCTCCAAGCCCGCGGCGGTCGGACGATCGCTGGGCAGCTGGATGGGCCGACCGGGTGCCGATCTGTCCAGCCTGCTGACGCTGCTGCGGCGATACAAGACCGTGCGGCTGTTCCAGACCACGATCCGCGGCGAGCTCGGCACCGAGACCGAAATCGAAGTCTCGGCTGTCGATGGCGAAGAGGATCAGTACATCGGCGTGCTGATGCGCAATGTCGCGCGGCGGCTCGACGCTGCCGACGACAACGATGCCTTGCGTCAGGCGCTCGGTCCGATCAGCAAACAGCTCGGGCGATCCTCGCTGCGCAAGCTGGTGAAGAACGCCGTGAGCATCGTCGAGCAGCACTATGTGAAGGAAGCGCTGCTCCGCTCCAGGGGCAACCGCACGGCAACTGCCGAACTGCTCGGATTGAGCCGGCAAAGTCTTTATGCAAAACTCAACCGTTACGGCTTCGACGACAAAGGTGTCGTTGCTTCTGCTGCCGACGGTGCAGAGGGCGCCTCAGACGACGCAGAGGATTGAGTGGCAGGTCATGCCTCTGGCAGCCCCGCATTCGGGACTGCCGATCTTTCGAATTGCGAACGTGAAGAAATCCATCTCGCCGGCTCGATCCAGCCGCACGGCGCGCTTCTGGTCGTCAGCGAGCCGGATCATCGCGTCATCCAGGCCAGCGCCAACGCCGCAGAATTCCTGAACCTCGGAAACGTGCTCGGCGTTCCGCTCGCCGAGATCGACGGCGATCTCTTGATCAAGATCCTGCCGCATCTCGATCCCACCGCCGAAGGCATGCCGGTTGCGGTGCGATGCCGGATCGGCAATCCCTCGGCGGAATATGATGGCTTGATCCATCGGCCGCCGGAAGGCGGGATGATCATCGAACTCGAACGCGCCGGCCCGCCGATCGATCTGTCCGGCACGCTGGCGCCGGCGCTGGAGCGTATCCGTACGGCGGGATCGCTGCGTGCGCTGTGCGACGACGCCGCGCTGCTGTTCCAGCAGCGCACCGGCTACGACCGGGTGATGGTGTATCGCTTCGACGAGCAGGGCCACGGCGAAGTGTTCTCCGAGCGCCACGTCCCCGGGCTCGAATCCTATTTCGGCAACCGCTATCCGTCGTCGGACATTCCGCAGATGGCGCGGCGGCTGTACGAGCGGCAGCGCGTCCGCGTGCTGGTCGATGTCGGCTACCAGCCGGTGCCGCTGGAGCCGCGGCTGTCGCCGCTCACCGGGCGCGATCTCGACATGTCGGGCTGCTTCCTGCGCTCGATGTCGCCGATCCATCTGCAGTACCTGAAGAACATGGGCGTGCGCGCCACCCTGGTGGTGTCGCTGGTGGTCGGCGGCAAGCTGTGGGGCCTGATCGCCTGCCACCACTATTTGCCGCGCTTCATCCATTTCGAATTGCGGGCGATCTGCGAACTGCTTGCCGAAGCGATGGCGACGCGGATCACCGCGCTCGAAAGCTTCGCGCAAAGCCAGTCGGAGCTGTTCGTGCAGCGGCTCGAGCAGCGCATGATCGAAGCGATCACCCGCGAGGGCGATTGGCGTGCGGCGATCTTCGACACCACGCAGTCGATTCTGCAGCCGCTGCACGCCGCCGGCTGCGCGCTGGTGTACGAAGATCAGATCCGAACGATCGGCGAAGTGCCGGCCACGCAGGACGTCCGCGAGATTACCGCCTGGCTCGATCGCCAGCCGCGCACGGCGGTGACGTCGACCGCTTCGCTCGGTCTCGACGTGCCGGAGCTCGCACATCTGACGCGGATGGCGAGCGGCGTGGTCGCGGCGCCGATTTCGGATCACCGCGGCGAGTTTCTGATGTGGTTCCGCCCCGAGCGCGTCCACACCGTCACCTGGGGCGGCGATCCGAAGAAGCCGTTCACGATGGGCGATAAGCCGGCGGATCTGTCGCCGCGGCGCTCCTTTGCCAAGTGGCATCAGGTCGTCGAAGGCACGTCCGATCCGTGGACGGCCGCCGATCTCGCCGCGGCTCGCACCATCGGGCAGACCGTCGCCGACATCGTGCTGCAATTCCGTGCGGTGCGGACATTGATCGCCCGCGAACAATACGAACAGTTTTCGTCCCAGGTGCACGCCTCGATGCAGCCGGTGCTGATCACCGACTCCGAAGGCCGCATCCTGCTGATGAACGACTCGTTCCGCGAGATGCTGCCGGCCGGCGCGCCGTCGGCCGCCCATCTCGACGATCTCGCCGGCCTGTTCGTCGAATCCAACGACTTCCTGCGCAACGTCGCCGAGCTGATCGATCACGGCCGTGGGTGGCGTGGCGAAGTGCTGCTGCGCGGTGCCGGCAACAGCCCGCTGCCGCTGGCGGTCCGCGCCGATCCGGTGACGCGGACGGAGGATCAGTCGCTCGGCTTCGTGCTGATCTTCAGCGACGCTACCGATCGTCGCACGGCAGATGCCGCACGCACGCGTTTCCAGGAAGGCATTCTCGCCAGCGCGCGTCCTGGCGTGCGGCTCGACTCCAAGTCGGACCTTTTGCACGAGAAGCTGCTGTCGGCGCTGGTCGAGAACGCTCAGCTCGCCGCGTTGGAGATCACCTACGGCGTCGAGACCGGACGAATCGCCGAACTGCTCGAAGGCGTCCGCCAGTCGATGCTGCGCACCGCCGAAGTGCTCGGCCATCTGGTGCAGCACGCGGCACGCACCGCCGGCAGCGACAGCTCGAACAACGGCTCGCAGAATAAGACCTAGCGCTGCGTCTCTCAGCCGCAGGCGTGGCGACCAGCGCTTAGGCAGCTCTGTGGTCGATCGAGACAGGCTGCGACTCTCGATCTTTGCAACACAAAGAACCTCATGGTGAGGAGGCGCAAAGCGCCGTCTCGAACCATGCGCCGCAGGCGATGCGGCCGCTCATCCTTCGAGACGCCCGGCTGCGCCGGGCTCCTCAGGACGAGGACTTTAGTGCCCTTCACAAGGATCATATCGGCTGCAATCAATCGATGAAGGAGTTTAAGCAGCCAGATGCTGCTGCACCGCGACCGAGAGCGCGATGTTGCAGGTGAACGCGACCGCGCCTTCTTCGATCACTGCTGCTGCATCGGGAGCCGCCGCGCCGGCGCGCTCCAGTGCCTCGCGGTATTCGGTCTTCAAGGAGGCCGGATCGCCGATTGCCGAAAAGTCGTAGTGGGCGAGTTCAGCGGCGCTGAGCTGCATGGTCTTCTCCAGCAGCCGGCGTACGATCTGTCCGCCGTTGAGATCGCCAAGATAGCGGGTGTAGGCATGCGCGATCAGGCGGCTGCCGTCGCCTTCGCTCACTTCTGCAATCCGCTCGGCATAAGCTTCCGCGGCCGGCAGCACCGGCAGCCGCTCGTGCCAATCCGCGCCGGCAAGCGCGGCGAGGTCGGATTCGATCGCCGGCGTGCGGGCCAGCGGATGCGCCGCAAGCGGCGCGAGGATTGGATTGTCGCGGTGGCGTTCGATGCCCGCTTCGATCGCCCGATAGGCCGGGTGCAGATTGCGCAGCAACAGCGTGTAGCCATCGCGGCCAGCGGTGCCGTGCAGAATCTCGGAGAGGATGCCCGACTTCTCGGCTTCCAGATGCAGCTGTCGGGTCCGCACATACAACGCGGTAACGACGCTCTCGGCGCCGCGCTCCGCTGCTTCCACCACCATACCAAGCCTCCAATGCAGAAGGCCTTATAGCAGAAATCGATTCGCGATTGCGAACCCGCGTCAGCTCTTGTTCCGCGCGGCGTGGACCAGCGCGCGGGCGAGCCGCGGCGCGGTCGCGCCATCGACCGCATAGCCGTCCGCTCCGATCGAGCGGATCAGTTCCGGCCTGAGCAGCAGCAGCGGGCCGCCGAGCAGGATCGCCACGTCGCGATTGCGCGAGTCGCGACGGATCTCCTGGACGTAGCGCTTGAGCTGATCGAGGTGGCGATCGCCGCCGACCGAAAAGCCGACGACGTCGAACATGCGCTCCTGCACCAGCGACATCATCTCGCGGCGCGTGTTGAACGGGCCGGTCCAGATGTCCCAACCATCGCGCCTGAAGAACTCTGCGACCATCGTCAGCCCGAAGCTGTGTTGTTCGCCGTCCAGCGTGGTCAGCAGCACCGTGCCACCACCACTGGCGCGGTGATCATCGGCAACGCTTTCACCGAGATGGCGAAGAATTCGTTGCAGCCGACTGACGCCGAGCGTGACGTTGAGGAAGTTCGCGCTGTCGTGCTCCCACATCTCGCCGAGGCGCTGCGCAGCGGGCGCGAGCAGGTTGAGGAAGATCAATTCGGTGGCAGTCCCCTGCGCGATAAGACTCTCCACGTAGTCGAAGGCAGCAGTCTCGTCGTGACCGAGAACCAGCAGGGTGAAGTGCTGCACACCGAAAGGCGTACCAGGATCGACCGGGGCGGACATGTTCGAAAACGGGATCGCGTGCAGCTTAATTCGGGAATGGGTGAGAGTTCGAAGCGATAGCGCAATGGCAGAGGTCTGGACCCGGGGGCGTGCTCGCCAGAGAGGCTCCGGGATCGGAGGGGGCAGGGGCGTCACCGGGAGGTTGGCCGGTTCGGCGTCGGCAATGGCCGCGATCGGATGGTCGTCCCAGTCCGTCATGAGCGGTACTCCCTGACCTTCGACTTAAGGCTGACGGCCGACAGACCGTCAAGTTTAATTTACGTATGGTTTGATTGACAGTGGCATGTGTGGAGACTAGCCTTTGTTGATCAGCCGCACTTTAGGGAGTGGCGCGGTGCATCGTCCGTCAGCATCAGATCAAGAAAAAGAGGGTCTCGGTGCGACAGTCCCGGCCTCCCAATCTAACGTTCCGGTATCGCACCACCGCGACACGCACGTGTCAAACGTTCTTTACATGAAGAGCGCGGAGGGTGCTGTGCCGCACGATGGCACCGCTGGGTCGGTTTCTCAGCAAAAGCAGACGGTTAAGATGCTCTACACGCCCGAAGAGCGGGTTCGCCGAGACGCAACAAAATGGACGCTGGTGCAGGGGATCCTGGCGCCGGTCCAGTTCGTCGTCTTCCTCGTCAGCCTCGGCCTGGTGCTCCGCTATCTCGGAACCGGCGACGGCTACACCGCTGCGACCGTGTCGGTCGTGATCAAGACGCTGGTGCTCTACACCATCATGATCACCGGCGCGATTTGGGAGCGCGAAGTCTTCGGCTGTTACTTGTTCGCGCCCGCGTTCTTCTGGGAGGACGTGTTCAGCTTCCTCGTGCTGGCGCTGCACACCGTCTATCTGGTGATGCTGTTCCTCGGCCTCGGCGATGCGCGCGATCAGATGTATGTCGCGCTCGCGGCCTATGCGACTTACGTCGTCAACGCCACCCAGTTCGTGCTCAAGCTGCGCGCCGCGCGCCGCGACGAACGTCTGGCCGGCCTGCGTGAGCCCTCGGTGTCCGGGAGCCGCGCATGACCGTTCATGTCACAGGTTGTTCGGCCGCGACTGCGGATCAGCTGGTCGCTCGCGAAATCCGCACCGAGAGCGGACAGCGCGAGGTGTTCTGCGGGCTGACCGGCATCGTCTGGCTGCATCGCAAGATCCAGGACGCATTCTTCCTCGTGGTCGGCTCGCGCACCTGCGCGCATCTGGTCCAGTCGGCCGCCGGCGTGATGATCTTCGCCGAGCCGCGGTTCGGCACGGCGATCATGGAAGAGAAGGATCTGGCCGGTCTCACCGACGCCAATGACGAGCTCGATCGTGTGGTGACACAGCTGCTGGCGCGCCGGCCCGACATCAAGCTGTTGTTCCTGGTCGGCTCGTGCCCGTCGGAAGTCATCAAGCTCGATCTGTCGCGCGCTGCGCTCCGCCTGTCGCAGCGGTTCTCGCCGGGCGTGCGTATTCTCAACTACTCGGGCAGTGGCATCGAAACCACCTTCACCCAAGGCGAGGACGCCTGCCTGGCGTCGATGGTGCCGGAGCTTCCCGCCGCAACCGACACCAAGCCGTCGCTGCTGGTGATCGGCTCGCTGGCCGACGTCGTCGAAGATCAATTCAAGCGGATGTTCGATGCGCTCGGCATCGACAACGTCGCGTTCTTCCCGCCGCGCAACTCGGCCTCGCTGCCGAGCGTCGGGCCGAACACCAAGATCCTGATGGCGCAGCCGTTCCTGCCCGACACCGTGCGGGCCCTGGAAGAGCGCGGCGCCAAGCGCCTCGCGGCGCCGTTCCCGCTTGGCGTCGAAGGCACCACCGGCTGGCTGCGCGCCGCGGCCGATGCGTTCGGTGTCGACCCGGCGAAGTTCGATCAAGTCACCGCGCCGAACCGCGCCCGCGCCGAACGTGCGCTCGCTGCGTTCAAGAGCGAGCTCGGCGGCCGGCGAATCTTCTTCTTCCCGGATTCGCAGCTCGAGATTCCGCTGGCGCGCTTCCTGTCGCGTGAGCTGGACATGCAGCTCGTCGAAGTCGCGACGCCGTATCTGCATCGCGAGCAGCTCGCCGAAGAGCTCAAGTTGCTGCCGGCCGAAGTCGCGCTGACCGAAGGTCAGGACGTCGACGATCAGCTCGACCGCTGCCGCATCGCGCGTCCCGATATCGTGGTGTGCGGCCTCGGTCTCGCCAATCCGCTCGAAGCGGAAGGCATCACAACCAAATGGTCGATCGAACTCGTGTTCACCCCGATCCAGGGATACGAGCAGGCGGCCGATCTTGCTGAATTGTTCGCGCGGCCGCTGGTGCGGCGCGCCAAGTTGGTGGCCTGACCATGCAGCTCACCGTATGGACCTATGAAGGCCCTCCCCATGTCGGCGCGATGCGCGTTGCCACGGGTATGGAGCAATTGCACTACGTGCTGCACGCTCCGCAGGGCGACACCTACGCCGATCTGTTGTTCACGATGATCGAGCGCCGCAACAAGCGGCCGCCGGTGACCTACACGACGTTCGCCGCGCGCGATCTCGGCAAGGACACCGCCGAGCTGTTCATGAGCGCGGCCCGCAACGCCTATGCGCGCTTCAAGCCGCAGGCGATGATCGTCGGTGCGTCCTGCACCGGCTCGCTGATTCAGGACGATCCGGGCGGGCTCGCCAAGTCGCTCGGCTTTTCGATTCCGGTGATTCCGATCGACCTGCCGGCGTATCAGCGCAAGGAAAACTGGGGCGCGTCCGAGACGTTCTATCAGCTCGTCCGCGCGATCGCCGGTCCGAAGGCGCCGCCGCCCGGCACCAAGCGCGCCGAGCGCGCGCCGGGCCAGCGCGCCAAGTGCAATCTGCTCGGGCCGACCGCGCTCGGCTTCCGTCATCGCGACGACATCACCGAGATCACCAAGCTGCTCGGCCAGCTCGGGATCGACGTCAATGTGGTGGCGCCGATGGGCGCGACGCCGGCGGACCTGACCCGGCTCGGCGAAGCCGACTTCAACGTCGTGCTGTATCCGGAAGTCGCGTCGCAGGCAGCGTCCTGGCTGCAGCGGATCTTCCATCAGCCGTTCACCAAGACGATTCCGATTGGCGTTTCGGCGACGCGCGAATTCGTGCGCGAAGTCGCCGGCCTTGCCGGCGTCGATCCGGAGCCGGTGCTGGCGGCGGCTTCGACGCGGCTGCCGTGGTACTCGCATTCAGTCGACTCGACCTACCTGACCAACAAGCGCGTCTTCATCTTCGGCGATGCCACCCATGCGATCGCCTCGGCGCGGATCGCGTCGGAGGAGCTCGGCTTCAAGGTGGTCGGGCTCGGCACCTACAGCCGCGAGTTCGGCCGCGACGTCCGCGAAGCGGCGGCGAAGTACGGCGTCGAGGCGCTGATCACCGACGACTATCTCGAGGTCGAAGCCAAGGTTGCCGAACTGCATCCGGAGCTGGTGCTCGGCACCCAGATGGAGCGCCACATCGCCAAGCGCCTCGGCGTGCCCTGCGCGGTGATCTCGGCACCGGTGCATGTCCAGGATTTCCCCGCGCGCTATGCGCCGCAGATGGGATTCGAAGGCGCCAATGTGATCTTCGACACCTGGGTCCATCCGCTGATGATGGGCCTCGAAGAGCATCTTTTGGCGATGTTCAAGGACGATTTCGAATTCAAGGACGGCGCGCTGCCGTCGCATCTCGGCACTGGCCACGCACCCGCTTCGGCGCCTGCTGTGGCGGAGGTCGCCGTTGCGCTGCCGCAAAGCGCGCCGGTTCTCGACGGTGCAGCATCTGAGCCGGCTCCGACCGCACCCGCCCCCACCGGGGCTGTGTGGGCACCGGAAGCCGAAAAGGAACTGCTGAAGATACCGTTCTTCGTCCGCGGCAAGGCTCGCCGGAATACCGAGCGCTTCGCCAACGAAAATGGTGTCGCAACCATTACTGTCGAGACCTTGTACGATGCCAAAGCGCACTTCGCCCGCTGACAAGACCCCGGTTCGGGTCGTCATCGTCACGCTGGACAGCCATTTGTCCGGTGCCGCCGCACGTGCTCGCAACGTGTTGCGGAAGGATTATCCAGGAATCGAGCTGACGGTGCACTCCGCCGACGAGTGGGGCAGCGACGGACACGCTTTGCAGCGCTGCCTCGCCGACATCGCCACCGGCGACATCATCATCGCCACCATGCTGTTCATGGACGATCACGTCCGTGCGGTGATGCCGGCGCTGCAGGCGCGGCGCACCGAGTGCGACGCGATGGTGTGCTGCATGTCGGCCTCCGAGGTGGTGAAACTCACCCACATCGGCAAGTTCGACATGAGCGCCGAAGCGCTCGGCATGATCAACTGGCTGAAGAAACTGCGCGGCAAGAAGCACGAAGGCTCGGCCGGCAAGGGCGAGATGAAGATGCTGCGGCAGCTGCCGAAGCTGCTGCGCTTCGTCCCCGGCACCGCGCAGGACATGCGCGCCTACTTCCTGACGCTGCAGTACTGGCTGGCGGGCTGCGAGCAGAACATCGCCAACATGGTGCGGCTGCTGATCGACCGCTACGCCAACGGTCCGCGCAAGGGGCTGCGCGGCGTCGCCAAGGTCGAGCCGCCGCTCGAATATCCCGATATCGGCGTGTACCACCCGAAGATGAAGGGCCGGATCGCCGAGTCGGTCGACAAGCTGCCCACGGGCCCGTCCGAAGCCAAGGGCACGGTCGGCGTGCTGCTGCTGCGCTCCTATCTGCTCGCCGGCAATGCCGGGCATTATGACGGCATGCTGGAGACGTTCGAGGCCAAGGGCCTGCGGGTGATTCCGGTGTTCGCCTCGGGCCTCGATCAGCGCCCGGCGATCGAGCAATTCTTCATCAAGAACGGCCGTCCCACGGTCGATGCGGTGGTGTCGCTCACCGGCTTTTCGCTGGTCGGCGGTCCCGCCTACAACGACTCCAAGGCCGCCGAAGACATCCTCGCCGCGCTCGACGTGCCATATCTGTCGGCGCATCCGGTCGAATTCCAGACGCTGGAGCAGTGGGCGACGTCCGATCGCGGCCTGATGCCGGTGGAAAGCACCATCATGGTGGCGATCCCCGAACTCGACGGCTGCTCCAACCCGATGGTCTATGGCGGCCGCTCCGACGGCGGCGACGTCGCATGCCCGGGCTGCGAGAAGTTCTGCAAGTTCGAGCGCAACGAAAGCGGCGGCGACATGCATGTCTGCAGCGAGCGCGCCGAAATGCTGGCGTCGCGCACCGCCAAGCTGGTGGCGCTGCGCCGGAGCGAACGCAAGGACCGCAAGGTCGCTGCGGTGCTGTTCAACTTCCCGCCGAACGCCGGCAACACCGGTACCGCGGCGTTCCTCGGCGTGTTCGAGTCGCTGTTCAACACGCTGAAGGCGATGAAGGCCGAAGGCTACACCGTCGAGGTCCCCGAAAGCGTCGACGCGCTGCGCGAGGCGATCATCAACGGCAATGCGGCACGGTTCGGCGCCAATGCCAACGTCCATGCCCGCGTGATGGCCGGCGATCACGTCAAGAACGAACGCTATCTGCGGGAGATCGAAGCGCAGTGGGGGCCGGCGCCCGGCAAGCAGCAGAGCGACGGTTCGTCGATCTTCATTCTCGGCGAGCGCTTCGGCAACGTGTTCGTCGGCGTGCAGCCGGCGTTCGGTTACGAAGGCGACCCGATGCGGCTGCTGTTTGAGAAGGGGTTTGCGCCGACGCACGCCTTCTCGGCGTTCTACCGCTGGATCAAGCAGGATTTCGGCGCCCACGCGGTGCTGCATTTCGGCACCCACGGCGCGCTGGAATTCATGCCCGGCAAGCAGACCGGCCTGTCCGGCACCTGCTGGCCCGACCGCATGATCGGCGATCTGCCGAACATGTATCTGTACGCCTCCAACAACCCGTCCGAAGGCGCGATCGCCAAGCGCCGCTCGGCCGCGACGCTAGTCAGCTACCTGACGCCGCCGGTCGCGCATGCCGGTCTGTATCGCGGGCTGCTCGAACTGAAGTCGTCGCTCGAGCGCTGGCGCGGGCTGACGCCGGAGGAAGAAACCGAGCGCGCTAATCTCGCGACCCTGGTGCAGGCGCAGGCCGCCGGCCTCGACCTCGCCCCGGCCGAGCCGGCCTGGACCGCCGAGGAAGCGGGCGACACCATCGCCAAGCTCGCCGACGCCGTGCTCGAGATGGAATACGCGCTGATCCCGCACGGCCTCCACGTCGTCGGCAACGTGCCGTCCGAAGAGGAGCGGGTCGAGACGCTGGAAGCGGTTGCCGACGCGATGCACGGCAAGCGCCCCGACAAGTCCCTGCTCGAAGCGCTAGTGCGCGGCGGCCATCCCGAACATCTGTCGGGCAACGGTCCGGAGGCGCAGGCCAATCTCGACATGCTCAAGGAGCTCGCCGGGATCGACAAGCTGCTCGCCGAGGATCACGAACTCGCCGCGATCCTGCGCGCGCTCGACGGCAAGTTCATCCGTCCGGCGCCGGGCGGCGACCTGCTGCGCACGCCTCAAGTGCTGCCGACCGGCCGCAACCTGCACGGCTTCGATCCGTTCCGGATTCCGTCGGCCTACGCGCTGCAGGACGGCGCCAAGCAGGCGCAGCGGCTGATCGACAAGCACATCGCCGAGGGCAATCCGCTGCCCGAGACGGTCGCGATCGTGCTGTGGGGCACCGACAACCTCAAGAACGAAGGCGCGCCGATCGGCCAGGCCCTGGCGCTGATGGGCGCCCGGCCGCGGTTCGACGGCTACGGCCGTCTCGCCGGCGCCGATCTGATCCCGCTGGAAGAACTCGGGCGACCGCGCATCGACGTGATCATCACCATGTCGGGCATCTTCCGCGACCTGCTGCCGCTGCAGATCAAGCTGCTCGCCGAAGCCGCCTTCATGGCGGCGAGCGCCGAGGAGCCGGCCGAGCAGAACTTCATCCGCAAGCATTCGCTGGCCTATCAGGCCGCGCACAATTGCGACATGGAGACGGCTTCGCTGCGGGTGTTCGGCAACGCCGACGGCGCCTACGGCTCCAACGTCAACCATCTGGTCGAGAACAGCCGCTGGGAAGACGAGGACGAGCTCGCCGAGACCTATACCAAGCGCAAGAGCTTCGCCTACGGCCTCAAGGGCCAGCCGGTGCAACACGCCGAGCTGCTCAAGAGCGCGCTCGCCGACGTCGATCTGGCTTATCAGAACCTCGACTCGGTCGAACTCGGCGTCACCACGGTCGATCACTACTTCGACACGCTCGGCGGCATCAGCCGCGCGGTGCGCAAGGCGAAGGGTGGCCAGGCCGCGCCGGTGTATATCGGCGACCAGACCCGCGGCGCCGGCACGGTGCGCACGCTGTCGGAGCAGGTCGCGCTCGAAACTCGCACGCGGATGCTGAATCCGAAGTGGTACGAGGGCATGCTCAAGCATGGCTACGAAGGCGTGCGTCAGATCGAAGAGCACGTGACAAATACTATGGGCTGGTCGGCAACCACGGGTGAAGTCGCCCCCTGGGTGTACAAGCAGCTCACCGAGACCTTCGTGCTCGATCCTGAAATGCGGGCACGCCTCGCCGCGCTCAATCCGGTAGCCTCGGCGAAAGTCGCCAACCGCCTGATCGAAGCGCACGAACGCAACTACTGGTCTCCGGACCCGGAAATGCTCGAGACCCTGCGCAAGGCAGGCGAAGAGCTCGAGGATCGCCTGGAAGGCGTGGGAGTGGCCGCATGAACATCCTGACTGATCCCAACAAGCTGAAGACCTCGGGCTGCGCCGACGTCAACGCGTCGAAATGCGCCGAGGGCGACGGCGAGGGCAGTGTCCAGGTCCAGCTCGACCCCAACCTCAACATCGGCACCGCCAAGGTGTTTTCGATCTACGGCAAGGGCGGTATCGGCAAGAGCACGACCTCGTCGAACCTGTCGGTGGCGTTCTCCAAGCTCGGCAAGCGCGTGCTGCAGATCGGCTGCGATCCGAAGCACGACTCGACGTTCACGCTCACCAAGAAGCTGATGCCAACGGTGATCGACGTCCTGGAGTCGGTGAACTTCCACTCCGAGGAACTGCGCCCCGAAGACTTCGTGTTCGAGGGCTACAACGGCGTGATGTGCGTCGAGGCGGGAGGTCCGCCCGCCGGCACCGGCTGCGGCGGCTACGTCGTCGGCCAGACCGTCAAGTTGCTTAAGGAGCATCACCTGCTCGAAGATACCGACGTGGTGATCTTCGACGTGCTCGGTGACGTGGTGTGCGGCGGCTTCGCCTCACCGCTGCAGCATTCCGAGCGGGCGATGATCGTCGCCGCCAACGACTTCGATTCGATCTTCGCCGCCAACCGCATCGCCGCGGCGATCCAGGCGAAGTCGAAGAACTACGCCGTTCGTCTGGCGGGAGTGATTGCCAATCGCAGCCGCGAAACCGACCAGATCGACAAGTTCGGCGAGCGCACCGGTATCAAGCGCGTCGCGCATTTGCCGGATCTGGATGTCATCCGAAAGAGCCGTCTGAAAAAGATGACGCTTTTTGAGATGGATCACACCCCAGAAATTGAAGCTGTGCAAAATGAGTATCTTCGGCTCGCGACGGATTTGTGGGAGGCGAAGGAACCCCCGGTCCAGGGCAAGCCGCTGAAGGATCGCGACATCTTTGATCTCTTGGGATTTGATTGATGGCGTTGGGCAGCTACATCGAGCGTCGCGGCGAGCTTGAAACCTATTTCGATCGCACCGCGGCCGACACCTGGGCCAAGCTGACGTCGGATGCTCCGGTCAGCGGCATTCGCGCCACCGTGCGCGCCGGCCGCGACGAAATGCGCAACACGCTGCTGTCGTGGCTTCCCGCCGACATGACCGGCACTCGGCTGCTCGACGCCGGTTGCGGCACTGGTGCGCTGTCGATCGAGGCGGCGCGGCGCGGCGCCAAGATCGTTGCGATCGATCTGTCGCCGACGCTGGTGGCGGTGGCGCGCGAGCGTCTGCCGGCCGACATCGATCCGGCCGCGATCGACTTCCGCTCCGGCGATATGCTCGACCCCGAACTCGGCGAGTTCGACTTCGTGGTCGCGATGGACTCGCTGATCCACTATTTGCCGCACGACATCTGCCGCATGCTGGCGACCCTGGCGTCGCGCACCCGGCAGTCGATGGCGGTGACGTTCGCACCGAAGACTCCGCTTTTGACGCTAATGCATTTCGTCGGTGGCTTCTTCCCGCGTGCCGACCGTGCGCCGGCGATCGAGCCGATCAGCGAAAAGACACTGCGCCACCTGGTGGCCGAAGAGCCGCTGCTGGCGCAATGGCAGCCCGGCCGCACCCATCGGGTGTCGTCCGGCTTCTACACCTCGCAGGCCCTGGAGATGGTTCGACGATGAGCCAACTGGCGGCGACATTGGCGAAAGGCTGGATGCGTCTCGGGACGCGTTTCCTGCCGTTCGCTGACGCGGCGACGAAGGAGCTTCCGCTCGGTCGTCTGCTGCGTCTGTCGCTGTTTCAGGTCTCGGTCGGCGCTTCGATCGTTCTGCTCAACGGCACCCTCAACCGGGTGATGATCGTCGAGCTCGGCGTCACCACGCTGCTCGTCTCGTTGATGGTGTCGCTGCCGCTGGTGTTTGCGCCGTTCCGCGTGCTGATCGGCTTCAAGTCCGACCATCACCGCTCGGTGCTCGGTTGGCGCCGGGTGCCGTATATCTGGATGGGCACGCTGCTGCAGTTCGGCGGCTTCGCCATCATGCCGTTCGCGCTGCTGGTGCTGTCGGGCGAGGGCGCTTATCCGGCGGTGTACGGTCAGTTCGGCGCCGCGCTGGCGTTCCTGCTGGTCGGTGCCGGCCTGCACACCACCCAGACCGCCGGTCTTGCACTCGCTACCGACATCGCGCCGGAAGATTCGCGACCGCGCGTGGTGGCGTTTCTGTATGTGATGCTGCTGATCGGCATGACCGGCAGCGCCGTGATGTTCAGCGAGCTGCTGCGCGACTTCAGCGAGCTCAAGCTCATTCAGGTGATTCAGGGCGTCGCGGTGGTGCAGCTGCTGCTGAACATCGTCGCGCTGTGGAAGCAGGAAGCCCGTAACCCGACGCTGACTTCGGCCTCACGGCTGCGTCCGCAGTTCGGCGAGTCGTGGGCGCAGTTCCGTGCCGCCGGCGGCTCGACCCGGATGCTGGTGGCGGTGGCGCTCGGCACTGCCGGCTTTTCGATGCAGGACATTCTGCTAGAGCCGTTCGGCGCCCAGGTGCTGCAGCTCACCGTCGGTCAGACCACCGCGCTCACGGCTTTCTTTGCGATCGGCACGCTGGGCGGCTTTGCGCTGTCGGCGCGGATGCTCGGCCGCGGCGGCGATCCGTATCGGCTTGCCGGGCTCGGTGCGATGATCGGCATGTTCGCTTTCGCGGCGGTGGTGATGTCGGCGCCGGCGCAGTCGGTGCTGCTGTTCCGCGTCGGCACGGCGCTGATCGGTTTCGGCGGCGGATTGTTTGCGGCCGGCACGCTGACGGCGGCGATGGCCGTTGCGTCCGGTAGCGATTCGGGAATGGCGCTCGGTACGTGGGGCGCAGTGCAGGCGACCGCTGCCGGCGGCGGCATCCTGCTCGGCGGCGGCATTCGCGACGCCGTCGCTTCGCTCGCCAGTGACGGCATGCTCGGTGCCGTGCTGTCGGGGCCGGCAATCGGTTACTGCTTCGTTTACTACATCGAGATCGCGTTGCTGTTCGCAACGCTTGTTGCGGTCGGTCCGCTCGTGCGCACGACACGAACGAACTACGCGCAGTCGTCAGCCAAATTCGGCCTCGCCGAATTTCCAGGTTAACTAAGAGGAAGGGGTCTGTCCCATGCAACCCGGAGCGTATTTGGACTTAGCACAGGTTACCCTGTACGTATTTTGGATCTTCTTCGCTGGCTTGCTGTTCTACTTGCGCCGGGAAGATAAGCGCGAGGGCTATCCGCTGGTCGCCGATGCCGGCACCGGCACCCGCCTGGCGAAGATCGGCGTGCCTGCGCCGCCGGATCCGAAGACCTACCTGCTGCGTGGTGGCGCGACCAAGACCGTGCCGTCGACCAGCAACGATCGCCCGAACGTGGCGCTCGCTCCGTCTGCGCCGTGGCCCGGTGCGCCGTTCGTCCCGACCGGCAATCCGTTCGCCGATGGCGTTGGCCCGGGCTCCTACGCTCAGCGCGCCGACGTGCCGGAACTCGGCCTCGACAACCTGCCGATCATCGCGCCGCTCCGCGCCGCGAAGGGCATGTTCCTCGACCCGCGTGACCCGAACCCGGTCGGCATGTCGGTCGTCGGCTGCGACGGCGTCGTCGGTGGTACGGTGACTGAGGTGTGGGTCGACCGCGCCGAAGTGATCGCCCGCTACCTCGAAGTCGAGGTCGCCAAGAGCCGTAAGCGCGTTCTGCTCCCGGTGCCGTTCGCGCTGATCAACGACCCGTTCGGCAAGGTGTCCGTCGACGCCATCCGCGGCGATCAGTTCGCCGGCGTCCCGACCACCTCGAAGAGCGATCAGGTCACCAAGCTCGAAGAAGACAAGATCTGCGCGTACTACGGCGCCGGCACTCTCTACGCCACGCCGCTGCGCTCGGAGTCTCTGGTATGACCGACGCCCCCAGCCAGTTTCGTGAGCTTCCATCGCCCTTGCCGGAGGGAGAGCGCGTTATCTGGCAGGGGAAGCCGACCTACAAAGGGTTGGCCATCAGGTCCTTCCACATGCGGGCCGTGGCGATTTATTTCGTCCTGCTGATCGCGTGGAAGGCCTGGTCGAACTGGTCGAACGGCCAGTCGCCGGCGGAGGCATTGACGTCCGCGTCGATGCTTCTGATCCCGGCGGCTGCCGGTCTCGGCCTGCTCGCACTGCTCGTCTGGCTGTTCCGCCGGGCGACCTGCTACACCATCACCTCAAAGCGCGTGCTGCTTCAGATGGGCGTGGCGCTGCCGATCACGATCAACATCCCGTTGACCCGGATCGCCAACGCCGACCTCCGCCAGAATCGTGACGGCAGCGGCGATATCCCCCTGCGGGTCATCGACGACAAGCGCGCATCCTACGTGTTGCTGTGGCCGCATGTGCGGCCCTGGTACATCAACAACCCGGAGCCGATGCTCAACTCGGTCCCGGACGTCGCCGCAGTCGCTGCCAAACTCACCGAAGCGGTGAAGGCGCAGACCGACAGCTCCGCGGTGGCGATCGTACAATCCACCAGTAGCGGCCCAGAAGACGGTCCGCTGCCAAGTCCCACCGCACCGGCAGTAGCCTAAACGGAGATCGAGATGAGCGAGGCCGCGCACAATCTCAATGTTCCGAAGGGCGCTTTGATCGCGGCTGCGGCGGTCGTGTTGTTCACGATTGCCGTGGCGGCAACCGCCCGACTGACCGGGGTCGGTCATTCCCGAATGACCCCTCCGGCGATGGTCGAAAGCCTCGACCTGAACTTCGAAGACAGTCCCGACGGCGCCGTGCTCGTGTATCGGACTTCCGATCGCAGCCTGGTGAAGTCGTTGCAGCCGGGTCAGTCCGGCTTCGTCCGCGTGGTGTTGCACGGGCTGGCGCGCGAGCGTCAACTCGCCGGCGTCGGCTCGCAGCCGTCGTTCAAGCTCGCCCGCTACGTCAACGGTCAGTACACGCTGACCGATCCGGTCACCAACAAGGTGATCGACCTCAACGCGTTCGGCGCCGACAATCTGCGCGCCTTTTCGCAGTTGATGCCCGCCGGCAACGGCACCGATCAAACCACCTCCAACAATGAGATCCTCAACGAGAAGGGCGCTTCGAAATAAGCATGTTCGGACTAGGGAAACGCACGAGCTTCGACGTCCCCTGCACGGTCGAGATCGAACAGACCTCGGAAACCCTGCATGCGCACGTCACTCTCGACGGCGACATCGAAATCGGACCTGGCGACGAAGTCCTGGTTCATGATGCGCCGACCCACGTCGACTTCGGCGAACGTTTGGTCGTTCGTCGCACCGCAACCGTGGTCCGTGCCGGTCTTCTCGACAAGATTCGTGCGCGGTTCGAAGGCTACCGTGAACTGACCGAACTGTACGAAGTCAGCTTTTCGACCGGGAGGGTTCAATGATTCCAATGGAGGGTGGCGCCCAAGGCGCGCTGCGAACGCGGCCGGACATCAAGGGCAGCGTCGACAGCCTCAACATCGCCAAGCAAGATACCATCCTGACGCCGCGGTTCTACACCACCGATTACGCGGCGATGGACAAGCTCGACGTCAGCCTGGTGCGGGCCGAATGGACCGCGATGATGAACGAGCTGCGTGCCGACTATAACAAGTCGCACTTCAAGAAGACCGACGAGTTTCTGAACAGCGACCTCGACAAGCTGCCGCCCGAGCTGCGCGCCGAGTTCAAGGACTTTCTGGTGTCGTCGCTGACGGCCGAGTTCTCCGGCTGCGTGCTCTATGCCGAGATCAAGAAGCGGATCAAGAACCCGGAGATCCGCGAACTGTTCGGCCTGCTCAGCCGCGACGAAGCCCGCCATGCCGGCTTCATCAACGAGATCCTCAAGGATCACGGCATCGGCGTCGACCTGTCGTTCCTGACCAAGGTCAAGAAGTACACCTACTTCCGGCCGAAGTTCATCTTCTACGCGACCTATCTGTCGGAGAAGATCGGCTACGCCCGCTACATCACGATCTATCGCCAGATGGAGCGCCATCCGGAGCTCCGCTTCCACCCGATCTTCAAGTGGTTCGAGCGCTGGTGCAACGACGAGTTCCGGCACGGCGAGGCGTTCGCGCTGCTGATGCGCGCCGATCCGTCGCTGCTGTCCGGCGTCAACAAGCTGTGGATCCGGTTCTTCCTGCTCGCGGTGTTCGCCACGATGTACGTGCGCGACCACATGCGTCCGGCGTTCTATGAGGCGCTCGGGGTCGATGCCACCGACTACGGCATGCAGGTGTTCCGCATCACCACCGAGATCTCCAAGCAGGTCTTCCCGGTGACGATCAATCTCGACGACCCGCGTTTTCTCCAGAACCTCGAGCGGCTGCGGATCGCCGCGGAGAAGATCGACAAGAGCCACCGCCAGGGCCTGCTCGGCAAGTTGAAGCGGCCGTTCTACGCCGCCTCGGCGGCGCTGGCCTTCGGCCGGCTGTTCCTGCTGCCGGCCAAGCGTAACGAACTGCCGCGCGTCATCGGCCTGCGTCCGGCGTGGTGAGGGGGACGGTGTGATGGTCAGCTACCTCGGCCCACCGGTCTTCGCAGCCTTCGTCTGGTGGTTCTCCACCGGAGCGGTGCTGCTCCTGGTCGGCAGCGTCGGCCGCTCCGAATTGCTGCGGGCGGTGTGCGCCGGGGGAATGCTCACCATCGCGCTGTGCGGCCTGTCGGTCACCGCGCACGACGTCAGCGTCGGCGCGGCCTACATGGCGTTCAGCTGCATCATCTTCCTGTGGGGCGCGCAGGAAATCGCGTTCCTGTCGGGCTGGCTCACCGGCCCGCGGGCCGAACCGTGCCCGCCCGACGCCAAGGGCTTCATGCGCTTCAGCTACGCGCTGCAGGCCATCCTGTATCACGAGCTCTGCCTGCTCGCCTGCGGCGCTGTGGTGCTCGCGGTGACGTTCGGCGCCGAAAACCAGGTCGGGCTGTGGACCTATACGGCGCTGTGGGTGCTGCGTCAGAGCGCCAAGATCAATCTGTTCCTCGGCGTGCCCGTGACCAATGACGAGCTGATGCCGGATGCCGTCCAGTTTCTGAAGACCTACTTCGCCCGCAAGCCGGTGAGCGCGTTCTTCCCGATTTCTGTGACAATGGCGACCGCAGTGCTGGTGGTTATGATCCAGCGCATTGTCGAAGTCGCCGATACGCCGTTTGAAGTGGTTGGTCTCACGCTGGTGTCGACGCTGTTTGCGCTCGGCGTCGTTGAGCATTGGTTCATGCTGCTGCCCCTGCCTGCCATCACGCTGTGGAGCTGGGGCATTCGTCCAGGTTTCTCGCCGGAGAACAACGTCATGGAACAGAAACCCTCCGCCACCATCACGGCTGCATCCGCGCAGGGATCGTCTGCGCAGCTTTCAGAAGCTCCGACCGCCGCTGAGGCTCGCTCCGCCGCGCCGCAGCTCGTCGTCGTCCCCACCGCCCGCGCCGAAGAGGCGCAGCCGAAGGCGCGCCAGCTGTGCGCCCGGCAGCGGCTGGAAGACCAGTTCCGCCAGACCTTCCTGGAGCAACATCCACGGAGCGGCTTGGCAACGGCACGGGTCGCAGAACCCGCCGCGACGCTCAACGGGAGGACGTCATGAACTACGAAGCCTATTTCAAGCGGCAGATCGAAGGCCTCCATCGCGAGGGTCGCTATCGCGTGTTCGCCGACCTCGAGCGTCATGCGGGTTCTTTCCCGCGCGCGACTCACCATCGGCCCGAAGGCACCAGCGAAGTTACGGTGTGGTGCTCCAATGACTATCTCGGGATGGGCCAGCACCCGGCGGTGCTGAGCGCGATGCACGAGGCGCTGGACAGCTGCGGCGCCGGCGCCGGCGGCACCCGCAACATCGCGGGCACCAACCACTATCACGTGCTGCTGGAGCAGGAGCTCGCCGCGCTGCACGGCAAGGAAGCCGGCCTGTTGTTCGCCTCGGGCTACGTCTCGAACTGGGCGACGCTGTCGACGCTGGCATCGCGCATGCCCGGCTGCGTGATTCTGTCGGACGAGCTCAACCACGCCTCGATGATCGAAGGCATTCGTCACAGCCGCAGCGAGACCCGGATCTTCGCGCATAACGACCCGCGCGACCTCGAGCGCAAGCTCGCCGATCTCGACCCGCACGCGCCGAAGCTGGTGGCGTTCGAGTCGGTGTACTCGATGGATGGCGACATCGCGCCGATCGCCGAGATCTGCGACGTCGCCGACGCGCACAACGCCATGACCTATCTGGACGAGGTGCACGGCGTCGGCCTGTACGGCCCGAACGGCGGCGGCATCGCCGATCGCGAAGGCCTCAGCCACCGCCTCACCGTGATCGAAGGCACACTGGCGAAGGCGTTCGGCATCGTCGGCGGCTACATCACCGGCTCGGCGGCGCTGTGCGATTTCGTCCGCAGCTTTGCCTCGGGCTTCATCTTCTCGACCTCGCTGCCGCCGGCGGTCGCCGCCGGTGCACTGGCCAGCGTCCGTCACATCCGCTCCAGCTCGGCCGAGCGCGATCGTCACCAGGATCGCGTCGCGCGGCTGCGGATGCGGCTCGACCAGGTCGGCGTCGCCCACATGCCGAACCCGAGCCACATCGTGCCGGTGATGGTCGGCGATGCGGTGCTGTGCAAGCAGATCAGCGACGAGCTGATCAACCGCTACGGCATCTATGTGCAGCCGATCAACTATCCGACCGTGCCGCGCGGCACCGAGCGGCTGCGGATCACGCCGTCGCCGCAGCACACCGACGCCGACATCGAGCATCTGGTGCAGGCGCTCTCTGAAATCTGGGCACGGGTCGGCCTCGCCAAGGCCGCCTGAGTCCGTCACTGATCTACCCGAGAAAGACTGGCGCGCGCCTCCGGGCGCGCGCCTTTGTTT
>NZ_JAZDRK010000024.1:46695-58748 GCF_047501505.1 Rhodopseudomonas sp. G2_2311 | reverse complement strand
GAAAAATATTGTCCAATATCTTCGCGTTGTTCGGCTCCTGCTCAAACCGGACCAACTGGTTGTCAACCGTGTCCAGGCTCTCGAAGGTCTCCGTCAAAAACTCACGAAGAAGATCGTCCATACGCGTTACGCCTTTCGCCTACACACCGGTGACCGCAGGACCCGCGGCCCTTCCACTCGACGAGCGGAATTTATGTCCATTGCCAGCCATATCCGGCGGTGGCCTACGCTCTCGTTAATTTTGCGGCACGTAGGAGTACGAGCCATTCGCGATCGTGCCTCCACCCGGAGACGGACCGCGCTCACGCGGCCCGTACGGTGCTGAGAAAGCGGCTAACCTCGGTCTTCAGCCGGTTGCTGTCGTGCGACAGCGCCTGGGCGGCCGCCAGCACCTGAGAGGACGCCGATCCGGTTTCGGCAGCGCCCTGGCGGACGCTGGCGATATTCGAGCTGACCTCGATCGTGCCGTGCGCAGCCTGCTGAACGTTGCGGGCGATTTCTTGCGTTGCAGCACCCTGCTGCTCGACCGCCGACGCTACCGTCGACGCGATTTCGGCCATCCGGTCGATCGTCACGCCGATTTGCCGGATCGCCGCGACGGATTCCTCGGTCCCCGCCTGGATGCCGGAGATCTGCTGGCTGATATCGCCGGTCGCCTTGGCGGTCTGCTCGGCGAGGATCTTCACTTCCTGCGCGACCACCGCAAAGCCGCGCCCGGCTTCGCCGGCCCGCGCCGCCTCGATGGTGGCGTTGAGCGCCAGCAGATTGGTCTGGCCGGCAATGTTGTTGATCAGTTCGACGACCGCGCCGATCCGCCCCGCAGCCTGCGACAGCTCGCTCACGCGATCATTGGTGTGCCGCGCCTGGTTGACGGACTCGACGGCGATCCGCGCCGACTCCTGCACTTGGCGGCTAATCTCGCTCACCGACGACGACATCTGCTCGGTGGCCGAGGCGACCGACTGCACGTTCGAAGCCGCTTGCTCCGACGCAGCCGCCACCGCGACCGTCAGGTCCTGCGAGCGTTCGGCAGTCGCGGTCAGCGAACTGGCCGAGGCTTCCAATTCGGTCGAGGCCGAGGAGACGGTTTCGATGATCTCACCGACCGCAGCTTCGAACTCGTCGGCCAGCCGCTGCATGTCGCGCTTACGCTGCAAGGCGATCCGCTGCGCGGCATCGTTCTCCTCCTGGCGGCTGAAGAACAACTGGTTCTGCATCGCCTGGATGTTGCGCAGCGCGACGCCGGCCTCGTCGTCACGCTCGATCACCACCCGGCTGTCGAATTTACCCTGCGCGATATTGCCCATCACGGTGTTGAGCCGCTGCAGTGGAACGGTGATCGCGCGGGTCGTGAACATGCCATTCAAGACGCCGAGGATCAGGCCGATCACCAGCAGCGTGACCGAGATCACAAGCATGGTGACGTATTCCCGCTGGCCGCTGGTGTATTCGGCGCGGGCGCCCTGCACCTGCATCGCCACCAGCTTGTCGAGCTCGGTCTTGGTCGCCTTGAACAGCTCTTCAGCGCGGCCGGTCATCAACTCACCAAGCCGATCGAATTCTCGGGCCGCCACCATCGCGATGCCAGGGCTGACCACTTCGTTGAAATAAGTCTGCCGCGCCGCCGCGAACTTGCCCGCAAGCGCCTTTTCATCTGCCGACAGCCGCGTCGTCGTGTAGTCCGCGAGCAGCTTGTCGGAGCGTTCGCGGTTGGTGGCGATGCGGCCGGCGACGTCGCGGATTTGCTTGCCGACTTTGGCGCGAACCACCGCGCCGCGCAGCGCCATCGCATCGTCAAGGAGACGCTCGTTGATTTCGGCGAGCTGCCCCAGCGGGACGGCGCGATCCTCATAAACCGACTGCAGGCGCTGATCCATATTGTGGACCGCAAAGATGCCGGCAGCGCCGATGATCATCATGATCACCGCCTGCACCGCCACCATCGTGGTGAGTCGCGAGCGCAACGTCCGGGTGAACATCCCGAGCCGGCCAAGCCAGGACTGCCGCCGGATGATGCCGTCGTCGATTCTGTAGCCGTGCGCCTTGTTGTTTCGCAGCAAGCCATAGACGTGCTCGGCTTCGGCGCGCTGATCGGCCGGCAGCTTGGTCCGCACCGACATGTAGCCGGTGACTTGGCCGTTCTCCCACAGCGGAGTCGCGCTTGCGAGTACCCAATAGAACCCGCCGGACTTACGCCGATTCTTCACGGCGCCGACCCACGGCCGCCCCGCCTTGAGCGTATCCCACAGATTCTGAAACGCCTCCGGCGGCATGTCGGGATGGCGCACGATGTTGTGCGGCTGTCCCATCAGCTCCTGCTCGCTGAAGCCGGACGCGATGACGAACTGATCGTTGAAATAGGTCAGCTTGCCTTTGACGTCGGTCTTCGAAACGATCAGCGTGCCGTCGTCGAGCAAATATTCGTCGTCGGTCACAGGCAAGTTCTTCCGCATTTCAAACTCCAAACACCACCGAACCTGAGGGCTCGGGCAGACGAGATTATTGTTGTTGAGGTGGGGCTATCGTGGGATCGAGCGCGGCTCGGACGTCGACCGGCATGGCCAGACCGCTCGCGCGGGTCGTACAACCGGCGCGTGAAGCATTCCGAAAACAGGATCCCGGATTTGCCGGCCTCGCATTCAGTCCAATTTCAGACTTCGCGCCAACAGCCGGATCAAACCGTGAATGGCCTCGTGCAATCACCAGGATCGAACACGAAGGCGGCAATCAACTTTTGGATGACAATCGACATTTCACACCTTCGGCTCGACCTGCTCGGCTGCACCGACTATTCACGACCGGTGATCGAAGCAGGATCCTGTGCGACCGTCCGCAGATATCGCCGGACAGTTACTTGGTATGAGCAAGAGGATAGGAACCCAATTCTATCCTATTCGTAAAACTGTCTGAAAATACGATCGATTTGCCGTTTACGGCGGATCGGTGCGGTTGCAGAGCGTCACGATGAGTTAAGCGCAGTCACAAATCGAGCAACAGCTAAGACCAACGTCGTAGCCAGCCCTGACGGCTGTCCGGGAGATGCCTACACGAACGACAATCACCTCAAACGCCAAAGCGAAGCGAACCGGCGGCGGAAGCGCTCAGCTGTTGCGCTCGAAGCGGGGGCCGCAGACCTCGCCCCACGAATGCACGATCGGCAGGCCGGCCACCGTGCTGCGCAGATTGGCGAGCGAGATGCGCAGTGCGGCGAGATCGATCGGCTTCGGGAAGCTCTGCAGCAGCTCCATGCCGAGTGATCGCGCCAGATCGCGCGAGGCACGGCGATGCTGCGAGCTCATGCCGCTGATCACGATCATCGGCCCTTCGTACTTCGCCGCCGCCATCGCCCGCATCACGTCGGCGCCGTCGCCGTCCTCCAGCTTCAGGTCCAGCGTGACACAGTCGAAATGCTTGTCGCGGATCAGGCCGATGCCTTCAGCGCAGGACGCGGCGTGGGTCACCGCGTAGCCGGCCTTCTCCGCCGCACCGGCAATCAGCATGCGCTGCACGGCATCGTCATCGATCACCAGCAGATTGAGCAGGCCGAGCAGCTTGTCGGCGTGGACACCGTCCTGCCCCGCCTCGGTTCGCTCTTCACGACGCATCACTCGGCTCCTACCCCCGTCACACGATCGACGAGCGATAGCGAGGGTGCTGCAACCGTCGGTTAATGCGAAGAGGCAATGCGCCGGGACAGCGCATTGCCATGCACGGGTGGTTGACGGTGCCTTGACCGGACCGGCGCAATTGTTCGGGTCGCGCCGGCCCCTGGCATCGCGCGCGGATCAGGCCGACCAGCGCCAGTCGCGAACCTCCGGCAGATCGTCGCCATGTTCGCCGATATACAGCTTGTGCCGCTGCATCGTCGCCCAGTAGCGCGAGGTGGCGGCGTCGCGCTGATCGGCGAGCCGCGGAATCCGCAGGATCGCGTCGAGCGCCAGGCGATAGCGATCGAGGTCGTTCAGCACCACCATGTCGAACGGCGTCGTCGTGGTGCCCTCTTCCTTGTAGCCGCGGACGTGGATGTTGACGTGGTTGCGGCGGCGATAAGTCAGCCGGTGGATCAGCCACGGATAGCCGTGGAAGGCGAAGATCACCGGCTTGTCGGTGGTGAACAGCTCGTCGAAGCGGCGGTCGTCCATGCCGTGCGGATGCTCCGAGCTCGGCTGTAACACCATCAGGTCGACGACGTTGACGACACGGATCTTGATATCCGGCACGTACTCCCGCAGCAGCTTGACCGCAGCCAGCGTCTCGACCGTCGGCACGTCGCCGGCGCAGGCCATCACCACGTCGGGCTCGCCCTCGTCGCTGGCCCAATGCCAGATCCCGGCGCCGGCTGTGCAATGCCGGACCGCGGCGTCGATATCCAGCCACTGCCATTCCGGCTGCTTGCCGGCGACGATCAGGTTGACGTAGTTGCGGCTGCGCAGGCAGTGGTCGGCGACCGACAACAGGCAGTTCGCATCCGGCGGCAGATAGATCCGCACCACGTTCGACTTCTTGTTGGCGACGTGGTCGATGAAGCCCGGATCCTGGTGCGAGAAGCCGTTGTGATCCTGGCGCCAGACGTGCGAGGTCAGCAGATAGTTCAGCGAGGCGATCGGCTTCCGCCACGGGATCGTGGCGCAGGCCTTCAGCCACTTGGCGTGCTGATTGAACATCGAGTCGACGATGTGGATGAACGCCTCGTAGCACGAGAAGAAGCCGTGCCGCCCGGTCAGCAGATAGCCTTCGAGCCAGCCCTGACACAGATGCTCGCTGAGCACCTCCATCACCCGGCCGTCGGGGCCGAGATCGGTGTCGACGTCCTCGATCGCCGCCATCCACTCCTTCGGCGAGACTTGCAGCACCGCATCGAGACGGTTCGACGCGGTCTCGTCCGGTCCGAACAGCCGGAAATTCTGGCTGTCGAGGCTGTTCTTCATGACGTCGCGCAGGAAGGTGCCGAGCACCCGCGTCGCCTCGGCCTTCAGCGCGCCTGGCCCGGTCAACGTCACCGCGTAGTCGTGGAAATCGGGCAGCGACAGCGGTTCGAGCAGTTCGCCGCCATTGGCGTGCGGATTGGCACTCATCCGGCGGCGGCCTGTCGGCGCCAGCGCCTGCAGCTCGTCACGCAGCTTGCCGGTGGCGTCGAACAGTTCCTCAGGCCGATAGCTGCGCATCCAGTCCTCGAGCAGCGTCAGATGCTCGGGATTCTTGAAGTCCGCGATCGGAACCTGATGGGCGCGCCAAGTACCCTCGACCGGCTTGCCGTCGACCTGCCTGGGACCGGTCCAGCCCTTCGGGGTCCGCAGCACGATCATCGGCCAGCGCGGCCGCTCGGTGGCGCCGTGGTTGCGCGCCTTGTCCTGAATCGAGCGGATCTCGCCGAGCACGCGTTCCAGCGTCGCAGCCAGCGTCTGGTGCACCACCGCCGGATCGTCGCCTTCGACAAAGTATGGCTCGTAGCCATAGCCGCGCATCAGATCGGTCAGTTCCTGCGGCGTGATCCGCGCCAGCACGGTCGGGTTGGCGATCTTGAAGCCGTTGAGATGCAGGATCGGCAGCACCGCGCCGTCACGCGCCGGATTGAGGAACTTGTTGGAGTGCCAGCTGGTCGCCAGCGCACCGGTCTCGGCCTCTCCGTCGCCGACCACGCAGGCGACGATCAGATTCGGATTGTCGAACGCCGCGCCATAGGCATGCGCCAGCGAGTAACCGAGCTCGCCCCCCTCGTGGATCGAGCCGGGCGTTTCCGGCGAGACGTGGCTCGGCACGCCATGCGGCCAGGAGAACTGCCGGAACAAGCGCTGCATGCCGTTGCGGCTGCGCTCGATCGCCGGATAGCGCTCGGTGTAGGTCCCTTCCAGATACGCGTTGGCGACCAGACCCGGCCCGCCGTGGCCGGGGCCGATGATGTAGATCATGTCGAGGTCGTGCGCGGTGATCAGCCGGTTGAGATGCACGTACAGCATGTTGAGGCCGGGAGTCGTGCCCCAGTGCCCCAGCAGGCGCGGCTTGATGTGGTCGAGCTGCAGCTTCTGATCGAGCAGCGGATTGTCCTGCAGATAGATCTGTCCAACCGACAGATAGTTCGCGGCACGCCAATAGGCGTCCATCTTCTGCAATAGATCGTTCGACAACACGTCGGACATCATCATCTCCAGATTATCAGTCGAGGCGCGCCAGGGCGGCGCAGATGCAGGACCGGTGCCCTGCAGGCGGGTTCACTTCCACGTCACACGGTGCGGCGCGCCCCCGCGCACGGCGATGATGGCTGCAAACAATGTCAGCTTTGCGTGACATAGTCATGCGCGAACGCAACGCAATGTGAGCAATCATGCAGCAATCGAGTGCCGATTGCCGCACACCAGCACGCAGCCGGATCAATGACAGTGCCGCGACGCACCGACCCCGCTGAGGTTTGATGCGGATCAATCGCAAAGGTTGGATCTCGTTGATTCTGATCAATGTGTTTGCAGCGCCAGCAACCAAGATGCCGCGCGTCAGCGTAGCGGTACTCTTGAGGCCACGAATGTCCGAGTCCCAGCTTCGTCAAAACATCCTTGACGAGTTCGAATTCGATCCGAGCTTCAACAGCGGCCACATCAAGGTTGCTGTCGAGGCCGACAGAGTGATCCTCAGTGGTCACGTCATCAGCTACGCCGACAAGGTCGCGGCGATCGCGGCGACGCGTCGTGTCAAAGGCGTGCACGCGATCACCGACCATCTCGAAGTCCGCTCGCCGTTCAATCGCGCCGCCGACGATCAGATCGCCCAGCGCGCCTGCGATCTGCTCGAATGGAACGTGCTGGTTCCGTCGAGCTCGGTCGACGTTCAGGTCGAGAACGGCTGGCTGACGCTGAGCGGCACGGTCGATTGGCACTTCGAGCGCGCCGCCGCCGAGGACGATGTCCGCAAGCTCGCCGGCGTGATGGGCGTCACCAACAACATCGTCATCAACAATCCGCTCGCCGATCATTCCTGCATCCGCGACAAGATCGAGTCGGCGCTGCGCCGCCACGCCGAGATCGGATCGAAGACCATCCGTGTCACGGTGAAGAACGGCAACATCGTGATCCTGGAAGGCCGGGTCGATACCTGGGACGAACGTCGGGCGGCGCAAAATGCCGCATGGTCGACTCCGGGCGTAGCAGCGGTCGATGACCGCTTGATGATCAACTGACCAGCGTTTCCCGAACCTATTGGGCTTTAACGAATCCTGAGCAGGATCACGCATCCTGCGCGGCCGCACGCGACGCGCTGCGCGGCGGCGCAACTTGCGCTTCGCGCACGATTGTCACCGTGCAGCCGGCTTCGCTGGCGACCTTGGCCGAGACGCTGCCGAGCAGCGAGCGCAGCACCGAGCTGCGCCGCGCACCGATCAGGATGTGATCGACACGGCTGGCCTGGGCGAATTCCAGAATCGCCGACGCCGGATCGACCGCCTCAAGCACGTGCACGGTAAGGCGGTCGTCGGAGAGCTTCAGCGGTTCGGCCCAATGCCGAAGCTGCACCAGGCGATCGACGTGCTTGTTGTGGCCGTGCTCGTCGAGCGTCCGATCGATCGTCATGCGGCCGAGCTTGAGCACGTTGAGGCAGGCGAGCCGCGCCGACGGCAGCGTGGCGAGGATGCGCGAGGCAGTGGTGCGGAGCGCATCGTTGAGCGGCCCGGAGCCTTCTGCAACGTCGATCGCCACCGCCACGATCGGCGCCGACGCCAAGTGAGCCGCCATCGTTTCCACAGCGCGGGGCCGGGTCAGCTCCTTGTTGAAGCGGCGGCGCAGCACGGTGCGCAGCGGATCGTGCTTGAGCTTCTCCGAGCGCGTGGTCAGCTTCACCTCGGTCGGATGGGTCAGGTCGAACACCAGTTGCGCGGCGGTCGGATAGCGCCACTCGGGCTGGATCTCCAGGCAGCGCAGCACGATCTCCTGCAGCCACAGCGGATAGTCGGGGCGCAGCTTGCGCGGCGGATGCGGATCGCGCCACAGCCGGCGGCGCATGCCGTACATCGTCTCGGTCTCGCCGAACGGCCGCATCCCAGTGGTGAAGAAATACAGCAGCACGCCGAGCGCAAACAGATCGCTGCGCGGCTCGTCGCGCACGCCGAGCAGCCGCTCCGGCGCCATGTAGGGCGCGGTGCCGAACGGCAGGCGAAACTCTTCCTGCATCAGGTCCGGCAACTGATCGCTGCAGGCCAGTCCCATGTCGAGCAGCACCGCCTCGCCGCTCGGGCGGAACATGATGTTGCTCGGCTTGATGTCGTGATGGATGACGTGCTGACGATGCAGGTCGGCGATCGCGGTCGCGATCTTGGCCGCGATGGCCACGGCCTCGTCATAGGGCAGCGGAAGCTCCGGCAGCCGCGCGAGCAGCGGCTCGCCGGCGATGCGCTCCATCACGATGTACGGCTGGGTGGAGAAGTCGCGCATCGCCACGAATTTCGGAACGTGCGGCCCCGACAGCCGTGGCATCAACATCTGCTCCATTTCGAAGCTGACGATCGCCGCCGGATCCTCGCCCTCGCCCATCCGCGGGGTCTTCATCACCATCGGCATCGGATCGCCGTCGCGCCGCACCTTGAACAGCGTCGCCATGCCGCCGCGATGGATCGCTTCCTCGATGGTGAAACCATCGAGCGTCGAGCCGGGCTCGAAGGAAGGCTGGTCCATCCTCTAGCGCCCCACCAGCAATCTGTCGGCGAGCCACAGCGGCAGGCCGTTGTCGCGAATGCGCCGCGCCGCCTCGCTGGCGTCATACGCCACCCGGCAATAGGTCAGCTCGTGCTTGACGGTGTTGTAGAGCGCGTAGGCCGCGGCCGGATTGCCGTCGCGCGGCTGCCCGACCGACCCAAGCACCGCATGCCACTGCCGCCCCGGCAACAGGTGCACCGGCACGTCCGTCGTCGGCACGAAGGTGGTCATCTTGCCGGTGACGGAGAGCGAATACAGCGCCGGCTTGTGGACGTGACCGCAGAAGGTGACGTGCGCCGACACCGCCTGCATGCTGCGGGAGGCGATCGCGGTGTCGGTGACGTAGATCCAGGACTCCGGACGCGTCGCTTCCGAATGTACGAACAGCAGGCTGTGCTCTTCTTGCCGCATCGGCAGATCGGCGAGGAACTTGCGCTGCGCCGAATCGAGCTGGCCGCGCGTCCATTCGATCGCGGCCTCCGCTTCGGCATTCATCTGCACTTTTGGATTACCGATCGCGGCATCGTGATTGCCGAGCACCGCGACCGCCCCGTCGGCGACCAGGTCGCGAACGGTGCTGACGGTCCAGTCCGGGTCGGCGCCGTAGCCGACGTAATCGCCCAATAGAACGACGCGCTCGATGCCGCGCTCGCGCGCATTCGCAAGGCATGCGGTAAACGCCGGCCGATTGGCGTGAATGTCGGCAAAAAGCCCCAGCAGCACCGCGCCCCCTCCTGCTTCCTTTACCGCCCCCGCAGGGGCGTCTTCCCATCGTCGTTATGGCGCCGGCACGTGTCCGCCTCAGGCGAAAATTCGCACGGCCCGGCCGGAGTTTACGGCCTGTCTTTGATCGATCGCAACCGCGTTGCACTCCTTGATCCAGCGCAATGGGAGGCGCGTGCTTGTATGAGTATATCGCCCGGCAAGTTGCGTTGGAGGCGCTCATGACCGCACCCGGCAAGCCGACAAGAAATGCGCCCGTGACAGAAGCCGTCGCCGACGTCGTCCGAGAGTGGGAAGAGATTGCAGGAAGTCCGAGCGAGCTCGAAGCTTTCGGCTTGGCCATGGCCAACATGGTCAAGGACCTCGGACTGTCGCCAGCCGAAGTTCGCGCGCTTGCGACCAAGGGGACCAGCGCCAAGGAGTTACCTTGCCTGCTCGAAGCGCTGCGCATCAGCATCCGTGCGCTCGCCGAAAAGGAGCCGATGCTACTTAACGATCTGCGGCGCACCTGCGCCGTGTGTGAGCACAAGCAGGAGTGCGACGCCGATATCGCAGCCGGTACGCTGATCCCCGGCTATCAGCGCTACTGCCTGAACGTCGATACGCTGGACGCTCTCAGCCACGACGCCAACTTCGTAGCGGAGTCGTGATTCCCTCCGATCTGCGCGGCACTACTTGCCGCGATTTCTCAGCGGCGAAACGCGGACGCGTCTCGCCGAGTACCAAAGCACCATTCGTTTGATCTGCGTCAACAATCGTTGACATCGCACATGTCATCGTTTCTTGACAATCATGGGAGAAAGTCAGTGCGCATCCTTCTCATTCACCCGAATTACCATTCCGGTGGCGCGGAGATCGCCGGCCACTGGCCGCCGGCATGGGCCCCCTATCTGGCGGGCGCGCTGAAGGCGAACGGCTTCACCGACATCAAATTCGTCGATGCGATGACCGAAGAGATCTCCAATGAGGGTCTCGCCAAGATCATCTCCGACTATCAGCCCGACCTGGTCGGCGCCACATCGATCACCCCCTCGATCTACGCGGCCGAAGAAGCACTGAAGGTCGCCAAGCAGATCAACCCGAAGATCGTCACCATGCTGGGTGGCGTGCACGCGACCTTCATGTATCAGCAGGTGCTGAGCGAAGCACCGTGGGTCGACGTGATCGTCCGCGGTGAAGGCGAAGAGATCGTCGTCGAGCTGGCGCGCGCCGTTGCCTCGGGCAACTGGCCGGCGAACCGCTCCGAGATCAAGGGCCTCGCCTACACCGAAGGCTCCAATGGCGAGAGCCAGATCGTCGCCACCGCGGCGGCCCCGACGGTCAAGGACCTCGACGCCATCAAGCCCGACTGGGGCGTGCTCAACTGGAATCTGTATCGCTACATTCCGATGAACACCCGCGTGGCGATCCCGAACATGGCGCGCGGCTGTCCGTTCACCTGCTCGTTCTGCTCGCAGTGGAAGTTCTGGCGCGACTACCGCGTCCGCGACCCGAAGAAGGTGGTCGACGAAATCCAGGAGCTGGTCGAGAAGTACGACGTCGGCTTCTTCATCCTTGCCGACGAAGAGCCGACCATCAACCGCAAGAAGTTCATCCAGTTCTGCGAAGAACTGATCGCGCGCGGCCTGAACAAGAAGGTGCAGTGGGGCATCAACACCCGCGTCACCGACATCCTGCGCGACGAGCAACTGCTGAAGTTCTACAACGAAGCCGGCCTGATGCACGTGTCGCTCGGCACCGAAGCGGCGGCTCAGCTCAAGCTCGACCTGTTCAACAAGGAGACCAAGATCTCCGACAACAAGAAGGCGATCCGCCTGCTCCGCGAAGCCGGCATCGTCGTCGAAGCCCAGTTCATCGTCGGTCTCGACTCCGAAACCCCGGAGACGCTGGAAGAGACATACCGCATGGCGATGGACTGGAAGCCGGACCTCGCCAACTGGTCGATGTACACCCCGTGGCCGTTCACTCCGCTGTTCAAGGAGCTGTCCGACAAGGTCGAGGTGTTCGACTTCGCCAAGTACAACTTCGTCACGCCGATCGTGAAGCCGGCGGCGATGGAGCGCGGCGAACTGCTCGACCGGGTGATGAACAACTATCGCCGGTTCTACATGTACAAGGCGTTCTTCTCGTATCCCTGGTCGGGAACGGGACGCCGGCGCCGCTACCTGCTGGGCTGTCTGAAGGCGTTCCTCAAGGCCGGCTTCGAGCGCAAGTTCTACGACCTCGGCCGCGTCGGCTATTGGGGTCCGCAGTCGAAGAAGAAGGTCGACTTCCAGTTCGACACCACCCGCAAGATCTCGCACGCGCAGATGGCGGACTGGGAAGCCAACGCCGACCGCTCCCGCAAGGCGGCGGCCTCGCAGATGGCCATCGTCTCGGCCTGCGGCGGCGGCACCGAGCAGATGGAGGAGAGCGAAGCCGATGCCAAGGCAGCACTCGCCAAGACCGTAACCAGCCGCATGGCGGATACCACCCATGACGCAGGTTCGGCGACCCGTCACTGACGTGGAGACGCATTCGTCGGTGTCCGAAATCGGACCCAATGCCGTCATCCAACTGATCCACGCGCTCGACGCGGCCGGCCTCCAGCCGGCCGCGAAGGAGATCTTCTCCGAGGCGGCGGCGAGCGACAGGCACGCCGCACCGCCCTACGCG
>NZ_JAZDRK010000024.1:0-46685 GCF_047501505.1 Rhodopseudomonas sp. G2_2311 | reverse complement strand
CGCGGCCGGCTATGTTTTTGTAGCCGGGGGGGGCGCGGCCCCCCGGCCCCCCCCCACCGCCGTCCGCGATGGTCGATGAACGCCCCGTGGCAGCAATCCATCAGGCGGTGCGCCGCGTGCTGCCGCAGCAGCAGGCCGCGGAGGTTCTCGCCGACGCGGGATTGCGCACCGGCGATTACATTCTGGCCAACCGGATTCCGAAGCTCGCGCAGGCGGTGCTGAAGATCATGCCGGCCTCGATCGCAGCCAAGATGCTGACGAAAGCGATCACCGCGCACGCCTGGACCTTCGCGGGTTCCGGCAAATTCTCCGCGCACGCCGGCAAGACCGTGACGTTCGAAATCGCCGCCAATCCGTTGTGCGCTGGCGAACACGCCGATCACAATGTCTGCGTCTGGCACGCCTCCGTATTTCAACGGCTATTCCAGTCGCTGGTGTCGCCCTATACACGAGTGACCGAGACGGCGTGCGGAGCACATGGCGACAATTGCTGTCGCTTCGTGGCGGATTGGACCTCGATCCCCGACGCCGCCAACATTTACGCCAGCAGGCGATCAGAGCCGATCGCAGGCCAATCAGAAACCCTTTCCGCGCGTTGATCCGCGGGCGATCAGAGAGATCACGACGATGTCGTCTGCCCTCGACAAATACGCCAAGAGCTCGGTGCCGCGCTACACCAGCTATCCCACCGCGCCGCATTTCGCGAAGGACTTCCCGGAGTCGATCTATCGCGGCTGGCTCGCTCAGCTCGATACCGACGAACCGGTCTCGCTGTATCTGCACGTACCGTTCTGCAAGCAGATGTGCTGGTACTGCGGTTGCAACATGAAGCTTGCGGCGAAGTACGACCCGGTCGCCGACTACGTCGAACACCTGATCGACGAAATCGATCTGGTCGCCGACGCCCTGCCCGGCACGATGCCGGTGCGCCATCTGCATTTTGGCGGCGGCACGCCGACGGTGATCGATCCGCAGGATCTCGGCGCGCTGATGACGCTGCTGCGCGAGCGCTTCGAATTCCTGCCGGACGCTGAGATCGCGATCGAGAGCGATCCCCGTACGCTGACCGAAGACATGGCCGCCAAGATCGGCGAGCTCGGCTTCACCCGCGCCAGCTTCGGCGTGCAGGAATTCGACCCGAAGGTGCAGGAAGCGATCAACCGCGTCCAGCCGCCGGAAATGGTCGCGCGCGCGATGCAGCTGTTCAAATCCGCCGGCGTCAATCGCATCAATTTCGACCTGATCTACGGCCTGCCCTATCAGACCGCCGAAGACCTGCGCCGCACCGTCGAACAGTGCGTCGAGATGAAGCCCGACCGGGTCGCGCTGTTCGGCTACGCCCACGTGCCGTGGGTCGCCAAGAACCAGCGAATGATCCCGGACGAGTCGCTGCCGAAGCCGGAGCTGCGCGCGACCCAGGCGGACACCGCTGCGGAAGCGCTGGTCAAGGGCGGCTACGTCCGCATCGGCATCGACCACTTCGCTCTGCCGGGCGACTCGCTGGCGGTCGCCGCGAAGACCGGCGAGCTGCACCGCAACTTCCAGGGCTACACTGCCGATGCGGCGCAAACCCTGATCGGGCTCGGCGCCACCTCGATCGGTCGCACCCCGAGTGGCTACGTGCAGAACATCAGCGAGACCGGCGCCTGGGCGCGCGCGGTCGAGGCCGGCAAGATTCCGGTGGCGCGTGGTCACGCCCTGACCCAGCAGGACAATCTGCGCGCCCACGTGATCGAACGCATCATGTGCGACGGCAAGGTCGATCTGGCCGCCGCCGGCAAGGCGTTCGGCTGTGCCGATGACTGGTACGCGCCGGAGCAGGAGTCGCTCGCCGAACTGCAGCGCGACGGCGCCGTGGTGTGCAATGGCAGCAAGGTGACGCTGACGCCGGAAGGCGTCCGGCTATCGCGCGTGGTGGCGTCGGTGTTCGACACCTACCTGCGCAACTCGTCGGTCCGGCACTCGATCGCGGTCTGACCGACCTTACAGTTTTACCAAACACGAAAACGCGCGCTTCGGCGCGCGTTTGTCGTTTTGATGCAGCTCAATTGCAATTTCGCAGTTGGGTGGATTATTACCGCCGACGGTAATTCTAGCAGTCATCAGTATCCTTACGGAGCTGCATCTTTAACGGAAAATACCACATCTAGCAGCCTAATCGCCGCGTGGTTCTTCCCGTGCGGGTCGGCAACGTCGCAGCCCTCCACGATCGAACCAATCGAGGTACGTGCAATGGCCCACAAACTCAAAGTCACCGACGACATGGTTGCCAAGGCCGCCGCCGCATTCCGCGCCGCCAACGGCAACGAATTGTTCTGCCTCCGTGCCGCGTTGGAAGCCGCACTCGCCAACGAAACGTTCTCGGTCGGCGATGAAGTCACGACCCAGGGCGGCGCCACCGGCATCATCCTGTCGATCAATGGTGACGAAGCGCAGATCTCGTGGTCGTGCCGGGGCAAGACCACCACCAAGCTCTCGGAGCTCGAGCATATTGAGCACGCCGAGTCGGTGCTGGCGGATAACCGCGCGGCCTAATCCCTCCTGACTGCCTCGCGCCGGCCCCTGCCGACGCCAAGCTCGCCGGCCGGCGGCTGTTACGCCGGCGGCTGGATCGTTGATCCACGTCAACCTCCCGACAGGCTGGTTTGATCCAATGCGGATCAAATGCACAAAACAATCGGGAGGACATCATGCAAATCCAGCAGATCCATCACGTCGCCTATCGCTGCAAGGACGCCAAGGAAACCGTCGCGTTCTACGGGCGGGTGATGGGAATGGAGCTGATCGGCGCGATCGCCGAGGACAAGGTGCCGTCGACCAAGGCGCCCGATCCCTACATGCACATCTTCCTCGATGCCGGCGCCGGCAACATCCTGGCGTTCTTCGAGCTGCCGAACTCGCCGCCGATGGGCCGCGACCCCAATACGCCGGACTGGGTGCAGCACATCGCGTTTCAGGTCGACGACATCGACACGCTGCTAGCAGCGAAGCAGCGCGCCGAAGCCGAAGGGCTCGAGGTCGTCGGTCCGACCGATCACACCATCTTCAAGTCGATCTACTTCCGTGACCCCAGCGGCCACAGGCTCGAAGTCGCGACCTGGACCGCGACGCCGGAACAGCTCTCCCGGATGAAGAGCGTCGCCCATGCGATGGTCGACGAATGGGCTGTGACCAAGAAGCCGCCGCGCCACACCGCGTGGCTGCACCAGAGAGAATTCGCCGACGCCGAATAGCACCAGCACGACTCGGGAGTTGCAAGATGGGCAAGCTGGTGCTCGCGGCAAAGGTCAGTCACGTCCCCTCACTGATGCTGTCGGAGGCCTCCGACAGTCCGCTGCGGCAGGCGCGCGCGGACGCCGTCGCGGCGCTTCGCGAACTCGGCCGCCGCGCAAGGGAACGCGAAGTCACAACCTTCGTGGTGTTCGACACGCATTGGCTGTCGAACTTCGGCTATCACATCAACGCCAATGTGCAGCACCGCGGCTCGTTCACCAGCCACGAGGCGCCGCACATGATCCAGGACCTGCGCTACGACCTGCCGGGCGATCCGGCGTTGGCGCAGGCGATCGCCGTCGAGGCACAGAGCCGCGGACTGAAAGTCCTGGCGCATCAGGTGCCGACGCTCGGGCTCGAATACGGCACCATCGTGCCGATGCACTATCTCAATCCCGACGGCTGGGCGAAGGTCGTCTCGATCGCTTCGCCATTGTTCACCTCGATCGAGGAGAGTCGCGCGCTCGGTGAAGCGACCCGCGGCGCAATCGATGCCTCCGACGAACGCGTTGCGATCCTTGCTTCGGGCTCGCTGTCGCACCGGCTATGGCCGAACAAGGATCTCGGCCCCGATGCCTGGACCACCATCGCCAGTGAGTTCAACCGTCAGGTCGACCTGCGGGTGCTGCAGCTCTGGCAGGAGCGGCGTTACCGAGAATTCACCGCGATGCTCCCGGACTACGCGATCAAATGTAACGGCGAAGGCGGCATGGCCGATACCGTGATGCTGTTCGCGGCGCTCGGGTGGGACGATTACACCGGCGAAGCCGAGCCATTATGCGATTATTTCCCCTCCAGCGGCTCCGGCCAGGTCAATGTCGAATTTCATGTGAGTTAATTTGCACGTGTATTCCGCCCTCAGCACCGCCCCGGCGCCTTGACAAACCGCCTCGTCCCCGGCGGAATCCGGAATAATGCGCCGCTACCCAAGCCGCGGGACAGGCATGACCGGAGTGAGCCATCTCGGAGTGCTTCAGCTCGCGATCCTGATCGGGATCGCGGCACCGGCGACGCGTGCCCAGGCACAGTGGTGGCCGAACAAAGAGCCGGTCGATTACGAGGACTGCATCGCCAAGGGCGAGACCAAGGCGGCGACCCAGGACACCAAGGCGGCGCTGCAAACTCAGTGCGACGCCAAGTTCGCCGGCCGGCGCAAACCCGGCGGCGGCTACACCTATTTCGACTTCATGCAGAACCGCAGCTTCGATATCGCCGGCCCGAACCCGACGGCCGCCGAGCTGCGGAAGATCGACGAGGAGTACACCGCGTTCCTCGACGAACGCCGCCGCCAGATGATCGTGGCGGCGTTCACCGCCAAACAACAGCAGATCGCCGCCCTGCAACAACAGACGACGGCCACCGAGCCACCACCGCCACTGCCGAAGCCCCGCGTTGTTGCCGACAAGCCCCGTGCCGCTGCCGATAAGCCTCGTGTCGCGGGCGATAAGTCCCGCCCACGCGCTGAGAAGAAGCGGGCCGAGCGGAAACGCGGGGCGGAGACGCAGCGCTACGCCTGCGGCAGCAATGATCCGGTGTCCTGCGGTCTGACTCAGCTCTCAGCCGGCTTCAGCGCGGTGAAGACTTCGCTGTTCGGGACATCGACGACGACCACCGCGCAGCGTCGCTGAGCGCAGACCCCGCCGACTCACTCCTCCGGTTCAGCGGCCGGAGCGCTGGATCACGTCCATCAGTTCCGCGATCTTCTGGCGCTGATCGGCTTTGTCACCGGTGGCGATCGCGTGCTCGACGCAATGCGCGACGTGATCCTTCAGCACTTCCTCCTCCACCCGCCGCAACGCGGCGCGGACCGCTGAGATCTGGGTGACGATGTCGATGCAGTAGCGCCCCTCCTCCACCATCTTGGAGATGCCGCGCACCTGCCCCTCGATCCGCCCCAGCCGTTTTTGACACGACGCCTTGATGTCTTTGTGCATGCCGGATATATACCCCTACACGGTATGGGTTACAAGCGCCAGGGTGACGCAATGCGCGACGCGGAACATGCGGGGCACGACGCCTCTGTCAAGAACACGGGCTGCTGCGGTTCTGGAGGGGCGAATGCGCCCGCAACCTCGTCCTGCTGCGGAGGAACAGCGAGCGCTTCGGCGCCCGCCGCGACAACGGCGACCGATCCGGTCTGCGGCATGACGGTTGACACCGCGACCGCACAGCATCGCTTCGATCACGACGGCCAGACCTACTATTTCTGCTGCGGCGGCTGCCGCGACACCTTCGCGGCCGATCCGGCCGGCGTGCTGGCGAAGGCCGCCCAGCCCTTCACGCTGCCGCCGAAGGCAGCCCCGAAGCTGCATCAACTAACGGAGATTCCGGCGAAGTCCTCATGCTGCGGCGGTGGTGACCACGCGCATCATCACGCAGCGCCTGAAGCGAAAGCAATCGATCCGGTCTGCGGCATGACCGTCGACGTCGCGACCAGCAAGCACAGCTTCGAGCACGACGGCACCACCTATCACTTCTGCTGCGGCGGTTGCCGGACGAAGTTCGCGGCCGATCCGCAGCGTTATCTGGCCAAGGCGGCCAGCTCGTCCTGTTGCGGCGGTGCGCACGACCACGCCGACCATCATCACGGCGCCCCCGCTGACGACGGCAAGGTGATCGACCCGGTGTGCGGCATGAAGGTCGATCCCGCCACCAGCAAGCATCACTTTGCCTACAAGGGCACGACCTATCACTTCTGCCGCGAAGCCTGCCAAACCAAGTTCGCCGCCGACCCGGTGTCGTATCTGGACAAGAGCAAGGCCAAGCCGGCCGCCGATGTGCCGGAAGGCACCATCTACACCTGCCCGATGGATCCGCAGATCCGCCAGGTCGGCCCGGGCACCTGCCCGATCTGCGGCATGGCGCTCGAGCCGGAGCTGGTGTCACTCGATGACGCGCCAAACCCCGAGCTCGTCGACATGACGCGCCGGTTCTGGATCGGCCTCGTGCTGGCGTTGCCGGCTGTTGTGCTCGAGATGGGCGGTCATCTCGTCGGGGGCCATGGCCTGATCGATCCGGCGCTGTCGAACTGGATTCAGCTCGTCTCGGCGACGCCTGTCGTGCTGTGGGCCGGCTGGCCGTTCTTCGTGCGCGGCTGGCAGTCGGTGGTGACGCGCAACCTCAACATGTTCACCCTGGTCGCGATGGGCACCGGCGTCGCGTACATCTACAGCCTGGTGGCGACCGTCGCGCCGCAGCTATTCCCGCCCGCCTTCCGCGGCCATGGCGGCACCGTGCCGGTGTATTTCGAAGCCGCCGCCGTGATCACCGTGCTGGTCCTGCTCGGACAGGTGCTCGAACTGCGCGCACGTGAAGCCACCTCCGGCGCCATCAAGGCCTTGCTCGGGCTCGCGCCGAAGACCGCCCGCAAGATCGAGGCCGATGGCGGCGAGAACGAGGTCGAGATCGATAGTCTCAGCGTCGGCGACAGGCTGCGTGTGCGTCCCGGCGAAAAGGTGCCGGTCGACGGCACCATCATCGAGGGCCGCGGCACGCTGGATGAGTCGCTGGTGACCGGCGAGTCGATGCCGGTGAGCCGTGGGACCGGCGGCAAGGTGGTGGCGGGCACGCTGAACCAATCCGGCGGCTTCGTGATGCGCGCCGATCAGGTCGGCCGCGACACCATGCTGTCGCGCATCGTGCAGATGGTGGCGCAGGCCCAGCGCTCGCGCGCGCCGATCCAGCGCGTCGCCGATCTGGTCGCCGGCTGGTTCGTGCCGGCGGTGCTGCTCGCCGCCATCGTCGCCTTTGCGGCCTGGGCCACCTTTGGTCCGGAACCGCGACTGACCTTTGCACTGGTCGCCGCCGTCAGCGTGCTGATCATCGCCTGCCCGTGCGCGCTCGGCCTCGCGACCCCAATGTCGATCATGGTCGGCGTCGGCCGCGGCGCGCAGGCCGGTGTGCTGATCCGCAATGCCGAGGCGCTGGAGCGGATGGAGAACGTCGACACCCTGGTGATCGACAAGACCGGCACACTCACCGAGGGCCGGCCGAGCGTGGTGGCGATCGTGACCGCGGACGGAACGGATGAAGCCGAGCTCTTGCGGCTTGCCGCCAGCGTCGAGCGCGCCAGTGAGCATCCGCTCGCCGACGCTATCGTCCGCGCCGCCAAGCAGCGCAACCTCGATCTCGCCGACGTCACGGGTTTCGACGCCCCCACCGGTAAGGGTGCGACCGGCACGGTCGCAGGCCGGACGGTAGTGATCGGCAACCGGGCGTATCTCGCCTCGCTCGGTATCGACACAGCTTCGCTCGCGGCCAAGACCGAGCAACTGCGCGGCGACGGCGACACCGTGGTGCATGTCGCGATCGACGGCCGTCTCGCCGGCCTGTTCGCCATTGCCGACGCTGTGAAGCCCTCGACGCCTGAAGCCTTGAAGGCGCTCGCCGCCGACGGCATCAAGGTGATCATGCTGACCGGTGACAACCGCGTCACCGCGAACGCGGTCGCCCGCAAGCTCGGGATCGCCGACGTCGAAGCCGAGGTCCTGCCGGATCAGAAGAGCGCGGTTGTCGAGAAGCTGCGGCAGCAGGGCCGCATCGTTGCGATGGCCGGCGATGGCGTCAACGATGCCCCGGCGCTGGCGGCCGCCGATGTCGGCATCGCGATGGGAACCGGGACCGACGTGGCGATGGAAAGCGCCGGCGTTACCCTGCTCAAGGGCGATCTCGGCGGCATCGTTCGCGCCCGCAAACTATCGCAAGCGACAATGCGCAACATCCGGCAGAATCTGTTCTTTGCCTTCGTGTACAACTCCGCCGGCATTCCGATCGCGGCCGGCATTCTATACCCGAGTTTCGGCCTGCTGTTGTCGCCGATTATCGCCGCAGCCGCGATGTCGCTGTCATCGGTCAGCGTGATCGGCAACGCGCTCCGCCTGCGCCGCACCGCGTTGTAACAGCAGCGCGGTTGCGACTGGTAGCCGCGTGCGTCCAGTTGATCTAACGCAAGGATTGGCGATCGATTGGACGTATTTTGCGGTCGCGAAGGTTTGCCGCAAATCGCTGCGTATTTGCGGATAGCGACATCGAGGTCGGCCATGTCACGAATCATTGAATTGCTGAACGACGAGCACCGCAACATCGCGCGCCTGCTCGACGTGCTCGAACAAGAGCTCAGCGTCTTCGATCGCCGCGAGCGACCCGACTACGAAATCTTCCAGGCGATTATTCAGTACTTCAAGGAGTACCCGGAAGCCTGTCACCACCCGAAGGAAGACGTCGTCTATCGCATCCTGAAGGAGCGCAATCCCGCGGTCGCCGGTACGGTCGGTGACATCGAGAAAGAGCACGAGCTGGAAGTCGACCGCCTCGCAAACTTCGCCAAGGTGGTGGACGATGTGCTGGCCGATCAGGAATTGCCGCGTCAGACCTTCCACGCTGCGGCGCGCGACTTCATCGAGCACCAGCGCCGCCACATGCTGAAGGAAGAACAGCTGCTGTTCCCGGCCGCGCTCGAAACGCTGACTCCGGAAGACTGGGCGAAGATCGACGCGCGGATCGACGATCGCAAGGATCCGATGTTCGACGGCGAGACCGCGAGCAAATTCCAGAACCTGTATGCGACCATCCTGCGCTGGGAGCAGGAAACCGCAGCAGACCGCAACAAGACGGCGGCGGTGCGCGCCTGACCGGCGCCTCGGTCCTCGCCTCCCGCGGACCTATCTGGGTGGGCGGCCTCTGAGCCGCCCGTGACGTTAGTCGTCCTCGCCGGCGTAATCGGCCCAGCAATCCGAAGTTTCGTACACCCGCACGCCGCAAAGCTGCGGCAGCTCCGGCTTGGTGCGGCGCCAGATCCAGATCGCGATGTTCTCGGCGGTCGGATTTTCCAGCCCCTCGACCTCGTTGAGACAGTAATGGTCGAGCCGCTTCAACAGCGGCCCGAACGCGGCCTCGATCTCGAAAAAGTCCAGCACAAAGCCGGTCACCGGATTAATCGGCCCGCTGAGCTGCAGTTCGACCCGATAGGAATGCCCATGCATCCGCTTGCAGCGGTGGGTTTCCGGCACGTTGGGCAAATAATGGGCGGCTTCGAAGCGGAACGCTTGGGTGATCTTCATCGGTCTTGGGGGTTGGGGCGGCGGGGTGCCCGGAACGTCGGCGGGACCCTATAAGAGCGGCAGCCACATTTGAAGCCGGCTATGCCCCCAAAACTGCGGCCGGGCAAGTCCGCCAGCCGCAGGGCCGCTCTGCCTCGGACTGCCGCTCTGGCCGCCGATGCCGTTGGCGGCCGGCGGAGGCGCCCCGGCGGGGCGCCTCCGTGGCAGTTACTTCTTGGCCTTCTTGGCTTTCTTCGCCGTCTTGGCCTTCTTCACGGTCTTCTTGGTCGCCTTCTTCGTCGCTTTCTTGGCGGCCTTCTTCGTCGCCTTCTTCGTGACCTTCTTGGCGGCCTTCTTCACCGTCTTGGCCTTCTTGGCCTTGGCGACGGTCTTCGCCTTCTTGGCTTTCTTCGCCATCTCGTCCTCTCGAGCTGATGGATACTAACGCCACGCGAGACGGGACCGGGCTCGCCGATCTTGCAACCGCCTCCGTTTTGATCGGAACAGATTCGCTGCCGCTTCTATCGGCTGACGAAGATATTTCGCGTTGTTATCCACAATTGTTCGCTTATTTCGCGCAATTCGCATCGTTAATGGCGAGTGAACAGCCGCTGTCACGCAATGGTGCGGCGCCGTTCACCGTTTCAAAACCAACTCGTATTTTTGCGAAGCATGATCAGATTCCGTTAAACGCTCGCGGCGCACCCTCCGCTCAACTTTGGGAGTAGTCATGGGCAGGCGACAGATAACAATCGGAGGTTGGGTGGCCTCCATCGAGTGGAGGCACGCATGTTGAGCATGCCGACGCTCTGGATCGTCTTCCTGATCAATTTCGTTTCGCTGGGCCTGGTGTGGGTCCACGTCACTCGCAACTATCCGAACTTCACGCCCGCCCGTTACATGACGGCAGCCTGCTTCGTGCTCGCGACGGGCGCGGTCGTCGGCATGCTCCGCCTCGTGATCAATGTCGAACTCTCGCTGATCGGCGGCGGCACACTGGTGGTCTTCGCCTGCTGTTTGTCCGCGATGGGCATGTACGAGTTCTACGGCCGCCGCGTGCCGTGGACGATGGCGTTCATCGTCACCGGTGGAGTCGCGGCTGGGCTGAGCTTCTTCATCTTTGTCGTCGACTCAATGGCGATGCGGATCGTGGTGTACTCGATGGCACAGCTGATCCCGACTGCCCTAACGCTGCCGCTGGTCATTTCCAAGGTGGGGCGGCGCAACCCGGGCGCACGGATGGCGGGCGTGATCGCCAGCCTGATCGTAACGGTCTATGTGGTGCGCTCGATCGCGGCGATGATGGGCGTCGGCGGCGAACTCTCGCTGGTTCACTTCAACGACTTCCAGGCCGGACTGGTGCTGGCCCTGGTATTCCTGTCGATGACATGGAATTTCGCCTTCCTACTGATGGCGATCGACCGGCTGCGCTCGGAAGTTGAAAATCTGGCACTGCTCGACGACCTCACCGGCGTCTCCAACCGCCGGCATCTGCTGCAGCGGATGTCGGAGCAGTGCACGATCTCGATGAGCACCGGCGAGCCGTTCGCCGTGCTGGCGATCGACCTCGACGGCTTCAAGGCGATCAACGACGGTCATGGCCACGCGGCCGGCGACGAATGCCTGCGTCGGTTCTCGCGGGCCGCGCAGTCGCGGCTGCGCCCCGGCGATCTGCTGGCCCGTGCCGGCGGCGACGAGTTCTGCGTGGTGATGCCGGGGACGACGCTGCGCGAAGGCGCGATGATCGCCCGCTACATCCTGGACGAGAGCCGCGCCGTGTCGGAGCGCGGCGAGGCTGGGATCAAGATCGCCGCATCGATCGGTGTCGCGCAGTGGACCTCGCAGATTGGCCTGCATCCCGAGCGGCTGATCGCGGCGGCGGATGTCGCGCTGTACAATGCCAAGAAGCTCGGCAAGGATCGCTACGCGGTGTACGAGCCTGCGCCGGAGCCACCGCCCGAGACCCATCTCCCCCCAGCTGAGACGCTGCGCAAGATCGCCTGACATGGCGCCGCCTTGGCGCTTTGGTGGTTCTAAGCGAGCAGCGTCGCGCGGATGGTGGATAGTCCGATCGCGATGGTGAGAATACCGACCGCGCCCTGGAGCAGGCGGTTAGCGGTCGTCAGCGAGCGCGCCGAGATCACCACCGGCACCGCGATCACCGCCGACAGCGCAGCCATCCCGACCATCGAGCCCAGCCCGAACAGCGCAACGTAAAGCAGCCCCTGTGCCGGGCTCGGCGCTTGCGACACCGCCAGCACCAACAGCGCCGCCGAACCGGCCATGCCGTGCATCAGGCCGACCAGCAGCGTCCGCCAGCGAAAGCCGTGCTCATGCCGATGTGCACTGGGCGCGTCATGGCTGAGCCGGTCGGCGTGGCTGTGCAGATGGAGGTGGCGGACACCATCGCCGTGCTGATGGACATGAACATGGACGCGGTCGCGCCACAGCCGCCACAGCAGATGCCCGCCGAGCGCCACCAGCATGAAGCCGACCGCGCCTTCCAGCGGCTCGGCGATCCGCTCGGGGATCGATTGGCCGATTACCAGCGCAATGCCTGCGAACAGGAACAGCGTCAGCGTGTGGCCGAGGCCCCAGGTCAATCCGTGCTTGACGATATCGCCGGCGCCGCTGCGCCGCGCTGCGATCGTAGACACCGCGGCGATGTGATCGACCTCGAGCGCATGCTGCATCCCGAGCAGAAACCCCAACCCCAGTATTGCGAACATCGGCCCCTGGTCGTCGCGCCGCCGGTAAATTGCGGTGGCGGCAGAATGGTGTAAGTTTCTTAATCACAACACGGCCGCAGAGCCGGAACAAGGGAGAAACGAATGATCGCCAGATCGATCGCGGCGGCGATGATGACGGCTGCGCTGCTGTCATCGTCCATCGCCCGCGCGCAAGTCTCCGACGACGTCGTCAAGCTCGGCGTCCTCACCGACATGAACGGCCCTGCCTCGACGCCCACCGGCCAGGGCTCTGTCACAGCAGCCCAAATGGCGGTGGACGATTTCGGCGGCACCGTGCTCGGCAAGCCGATCCAGGTGATCGTCGGCGACCATCAGCTCAAACCGGACATCGGCGCCACGCTGGCGCGGCGCTGGTACGACGTCGAGCAGGTCGACCTGATCCTCGACGTGCCGGTCTCCGCCGTCGGCCTCGCCGTCCAGAACATCGCCAATGAGAAGAAGCGGTTGTTCATCACCCAATCGACCGGCGCGGCGGACTTCCACGGCAAGTTCTGCAGCCCCTACACGATGCAATGGGTGTTCGACACCCACGCGCTCGCCGTCGGCACCGCGCAGGAGGTGGTGAAGCGCGGCGGCGACACCTGGTTCTTCATCACCGACGACTACGCCTTCGGCCAATCGCTGGAGAAAGACGCCGCCGCGATGGTCACCAAAACGGGCGGCAAGGTGCTCGGCTCGGTGCGGCCGCCGTTTGCGACCTCGGACGTGTCGTCGTTCGTGCTGCAGGCGCAGGCCTCGAAAGCCAAGATCATCGGCATTGCGGCCGGCCCACCCAACAACGTCAACGAGATCAAGACCGGCGGCGAGTTCGGCATCTTCAAGGGCGGCCAGCAGATGGCGGCGCTGCTGGCGCTGATCACCGACGTGCATTCGCTGGGCCTGCCCACCGCGCAGGGACTGCTGCTGACGACGTCGTTCTATTGGGACATGGACGACAAGACCCGCGAATGGTCGAAGCGCTATTTCGCCAAGATGAACCGGATGCCGACGATGTGGCAGGCCGGCGTGTATTCGGCGACCATGCATTACCTGCAGGCGATCAAGGACGCCGGCACCGACGATCCCCTGAAGGTCGCGGCCAAGATGCGGGAGAAACCGGTCAACGACTTCTTTGCCCGCGGCGGCAAGCTGCGCGAGGATGGGCTGATGGTCCACGACCTGATGCTGGTGCAGGTGAAGACCCCGGAGGAATCGAAATATCCGTGGGACTATTACAAGATCCTGGCTCACATCCCCGGCGACGCTGCGTTCGGCCCACCCGATCCTGCCTGCCCGCTGGTGAAGAAGTAGCGGGCACTGACTTCGAAGGCAGCGAGAGTCTCGATGCCTCTCTCCGTCATTGCGAGCGAAGCGAAGCAATCCAGCCCAGTGCTCCGCGGTGGATTGCTTCGTCGCTTCGCTCCTCGCAATGACGGCCGCGGGCGGTTATGATCTGAAATGCGGCGGTCGCCGCCTGCATTGCCGCGTCTAAAATGATCTCGAAGGAAAGCCCCATGGACTATCGTTCGCTCGGCCGTAGCGGCCTGAAGGTTTCGCCGCTGTGCCTCGGCACGATGATGTTCGGCGGCGCCGCTGACGAACCGACCTCGGCGCGGATCATCGACAAGGCGCGCGACGCCGGGATCAATTTCATCGACACGGCCGACGTCTATTCGACCGGCGGCTCCGAACAGGTGGTCGGCCGCGCGATCGCGGCGCATCGGGAGCACTGGATCCTCGCCACCAAGGTCGCCAATCCGATGGGCGACGGCCCGAATCGCGCCGGGCTGTCGCGCCGCCGTGTGCTGCAGGCCGCCGACGACAGCTTAAAGCGCCTCGGCACCGACTGGATCGACATCTATTATCTGCACCGCGAAGACCATGCGACGCCGCTCGATGAAACGGTACGGGCAATCGGCGATCTGATCCGTGCCGGCAAGATCCGCTATTTCGGCGTATCGAATTATCGTGCCTGGCGCGTCGCCGAGATCTGCAACATCTGCGACCGCCTCGGCATCGACCGCCCCGTGGTCAGCCAGCCGTATTACAACGCCATGAACCGGATGCCGGAGGTCGAGCACATCCCGGCCTGCGGCTTCTACGGCCTCGGGATCGTCCCCTATTCGCCGCTGGCGCGCGGCGTCCTGACCGGCAAATACGCGCCCGACGCGCAGCCGGACAAAGACAGCCGCGCCGGCCGCGCCGACAAGCGGATGCTGCAGACCGAATGGCGGCCCGAGTCGCTGAAGCTGGCGCAGCAGATCCGCGCCCACGCCGAAGCCAAGTGCGCCACCGCCATCCAGTTTGCGGTCGGCTGGGTGCTGAACAACGCGCTGGTGACCTCGGTGATCGCCGGCCCGCGCACCGAACAGCAATGGGACGATTATGTCCGAGCGCTCGACTACCGCTTCACCGCCGAGGACGAGGCGCTGATCGACAGCCTGGTGGCGAGCGGCCATCCCTCCACGCCCGGCTACAACGACCCGGCCTACCCGATCGAGGGCCGCCGGATACGCCACGCCGGCTGACCGCCGGCCGCGCTTCGGGCCAAAGTTGCGGCCGATCAAGCCGAGACGCCGAGGCGGACCGTAATCTCGGCTTCGCCGTGCGGCCGCGATCGTTGTTGCCTGTGTGCCGCGCCAGAAGCCGGGAGACCGCCCTATGACCAGCCCCCATTTCCACGCCGTGATCTGGATCGACCATCGCGAAGCGCGGGTGTTTCACTTCAATCCGTCCGACGCCGACAAGCTCGTGGTGCACGCCGACAATCCGAACCGGCACGTCCACCATCACCGCGCGGTCGGCTCCGGCCAAGAGCCGGTCGACGAGCATTTCCTCCACGCCGCGATGGAAGCGATCGCCGACGCCGGCATCGTGTTGATCGTCGGCCCGGCGCAGACCAAGCACGCGCTGGAAAAATACATCGCCGATCACAACCCGGCCCTGAAAGCCAAGATCGCCGCGGTCGAAACCGTCGATCACCCCAGCGACGGCCAAATCGTCGCCCACGCCCGCAAGTATTTCAAAGCCGAAGACCGGACCACGCCGCAGGCGCGGTGAGTGAAATTCGCAAAGCGCGGCAGGTTGGCGATCCCCACAGGTCGACCGCCAACCTGCACTTGATGCTCAGCGCTGCACGGCAGCGCCGAACCTGCGTTGCGCATCCTTCGGCGTGATCGCCGACAGATCGCAGTGCTCGAGATTATCAGCGAGAGGCGCTGTGATCAGCCGCGCGCCACCGAGGTCCGCAGCCCTTACCTGGCAATACGCGTTAAACGTTGCCGGCAAGTGTGCCAGCACCTCCCTCAAGGTCCCCTCCTTCTTGCACTGGACACTGGCGCCGGTCATGCGCCCACTCTGATCGACCTCTTCGCGCGAGAAGTCGCAGGTTCGCGGTAGATCGCCGTTCACGCCGCGGACGACAATTCCCGTCTTGACCGGCGTCTGGGCCGCGGCGGCAGTCGCGATGACGGCCATGGTCGCTGCCAGCAACGCAATGCGGATATTGTTCATGGTGTCTCTCCATCTCGGTTCATGCTCGACGCGCGGGACCGGTGGCAGCGTGAGGCTCGCGCGTCCTGAACCTCACGCTGCACCCTCCGCGGATCAGGCGGTCTTGAGATCACCGCCGGTCGCGTCATCGCGCAGGATCTTGCGATAGTGTTCGAGGTCGACCAGGCGCGCCTGCGCTGCGGCCTGGCGGGCGTCGGCGATCTGCTTGAGCTGCACAGCGGCCTTTTGCAGATACGCTGCAAGCTGATCGCCGGTGATGTAATTGCCGCTGAGCTCGTTGAGCTTCTTGCGGCCGCCGGCAAAGCTCGCATTGAACGTCTCGGACACCAGCCATGCCGCGTGCCACTCACCGCTCTGGCAGATGAAGAATTCATCCGTCGAACGGACGAGAAGCTCGAGACGATTCTTACCGATCGTCGAGCTTGCGGCGACCCTGTCGATTAACTCGAGGCGACTGTTCGCTTCCTCGCCGACCTGCTCCATGAAGTCGGCGAACGATTTGAAGAAGAACGCGATCTCTTCGATGATTTCCTTCGTCCGCTTCAGAGCGCTAATGCTGATGTTGAGCGACTTGACGGCGAGCTGGATGGTTTCCTCCTGGGTGCGCTTGCCCTTCAGCAGTGCATTGATCTTGACCAGCTTGGCGGCCTGTTCTCGCCGCTCCTTTTCGTAGGCTTCTGCCTTGTCCAGCATCCGCATCTGGGCCTCGCGCAGCCCCGCCGCCTGATCCTTTTGCTCCTGCGACAACTCTCCGAGGCCCGACGCGAGCGCGCTCAGTGACGCCTGCAGACCGGACAGCGCGCCCAGCAGCGTCTGGTATTTCTTTTCGTCCGAGGCCAGCTCGGTCTTGGCCGTCGTCAGCCGCTCTTTCAGAGCTTTGACCTCCTGCCCATCGCCCGGTTGGGTGACAGTCTCTTTCGCCGGATCGGTCTCGGCGGGCTTCCCGTCGGCTTCCTGCGCCTTCTGCAGATCCTTGCGCAGCCCCTCGACCTTTTCTTTGCTTTCCGCGGTCTTCTTCTCGGCGAGGTCGAGCTCTTTCTTCTTCTCCGAGATCTCCGTCTTGGTCTTGATCACTTCGGCGGTGGCATCGGGCTTGGCCGGCTCGCTCGGCTTCGGCGCGGCCGCTCCCAGTGCGGCGCCGGCGATGAGCGACGTGCCGCCGGTCGCCGCGGCGCCGGCAATCATCGCGATCGGCGGAATCGCAGCCGACAGAACCTGAGCACCGATCTTGACGATCTGCATGATGAAGGCGCGCTGTTCGGCCGTGTTGGCGCGGCTCTCGTAGTCGCGCGCCTTGGCCTCGAACTTCCGCGCCTCCTCCTGAAGGTCCTTGACCAGCGAATCCACTTGATCGCGATCGGCCTGGGCTTCGGCAATCTCCTTCTGGATCACTTGTTGGTCCTTGAGTCGGCTGCCGAGCGCCTTCTCACTGTCCTGCGATGCAGCCGCAGTGTCGGCGATGATCTGGTCGTAGGTGGCGGCGACCGCCAGCAGCTTCACTTTGATCGCTGTGGCCTTCGCCTTGATGTCATTCGCCAACTCCCGCAGGTCTTTCTCGGCAAATGCTTTGATCGAATCGGCCGCCCCGGTTTCCTTGGCGTCGAGCCAATCGGGGAACGCTGCATTCAAGAGACTGACGACGTTGTCGGCTGTACGCATCGCGTCGCCCATCGTCCTCTCGCTGTCACCCTGCGCGACGATCAGCTTGTCCATGATCCCGGAGATCTTGACGCGGATGGCGCCTTCCTCCTGCGGGGTCGTGTTGTAGGCGATATACAGAAGGTCGATCGCGTTGTCGGTATCGACTCTGGCGCGGCTGACGTCGTAGGTCCCCTCGATCTTGTCGACATAGTCTTTGACCAGCGGACTGTTTCGGTCCGGGAGTGAGAGCGGCGTGACGGCGCGCATCTTTTTGACTTTCGATTCGATCGCACCGGCGATGCGAGCGGCACGACTTTCAAAGGCGACCGGATCGGGCATTTCAATCTCCTGACGAGGCGGGTGAATCGATCGTGAGGCAGCACTAGAAGCAGGCGGTGAGCTGGTATTGGGCGAGCGCCGCTTTCGAGCTGGCGAGCAGCGTGTTGGCGCCTTGCAGCGCCGTGACGACGCGCTTCGCCAAATCACGAACTCTCCGCGCGGTCCTGCCGCGGCCGTCCGCGGTGTCGACGGCTTTGGCTTCGTTCAAGGCATCGGCGAATTCGTCCAGCAGCTTTTTGTTGTCGAGGATGCTCGGCCTCAGAGCTGCGAGTGCTTTGTCGAGCGCGCTGATGGAGGCTTCGGCGGCCTTGATCTCCTTATTGGCCGTCGCCGCGGCAACATCGCTGGCGGCAAATGCAGCCTCGCTTTCGCGGTAGCGCGAAGCTGCCGCATCTCTGGCGGCGGCGGCATCCGCCAGTCGCCGCGACTCCTCCGCGACCAATTTTTCGGTCTCGGGAATCGCACCGATCAACTCAGCGGTCTTCAAGGCCGGGACGCACAGGAAGCCGAGGAAACCGAATTCGGCGGAGCATTTGCGCAGTGCCGCCTGTTTCGCCTCCTCAATCTGTTGAAGCTGGTGAAGCCGGTTTCTCGCTTCACCAAAACGCTGGTTTGCTTGATCGAATTCCGCCTTGTAGCTGTCGTACTCGGCCCTCTGGCGGATCAGCGTCGCCTCCACCTCATTCTTGCGCCGGACGAGTTCACCAAGGCGGAGTTGGTCCTGGTCCCGTTTGATGACCAGTTGCTGATCCTGCTGATCCAGGCAGCCCAGTCGCTTGGTCGCATCGGTCTGCGCTTCGCGCGCCTGCGCAAGCTTGGATTCGAAATCTGCGATTTGCTCTGCGGTCAGGGCTTCATCGGCCGCCCGCACCGGCACCTGTGAAAACCCGACTGCGATTGCCAGCGCCACGGAGCAGGTCAGCACCGCAGCTCCACGGCGAATACGCGCCCCAACGGTACGGCCTCGCAAACGGTCAGATGACATCTGTTTCAGTGCCGGCTCAGTCATAGGGCGGGATCCTTGTTTTGACGTGCAACGGCAGGGCCGCGCCGAGCGCGATCCGACGATGCCGTTGACACTGAAAGGGTGTGTGAGCGCGGCGGCCGAGGCGGCAGAGCCTTGGACGGCGAGCGCAGCTCCCCCGGGGGGCTCGATATGTCCTCTTGAGAAAAACAACTTACAGTTGTATTTCTTTCAGACCTCTCGCCCTGATGGGAGTGCAAATATTCAGTCCGAACGCGAAGCTCAGCAAAAGACACCCCGGTTGCCGACGGCGGCGCGTCTCTACGCGCGGCTGCTCCGTGCTCCAGAGCTCGATCTGGCGATCGAAGACTTGCACGCGCAGGAGATGTCACGTGCGGCGACCTACGGACTGCGCTGGCGCGTCTTATCCGATGCTGGGGGCTTTGCGGTCGCCCTGCTGATCGCGGCCCATTGCGGATCAGCGAGGGCCGCGGCGATCGCCGACGCCGCACAGTCGCTCGGCCTCGCCAGCCATTGCCGCGTTCATGCGACGATCCAAACCTTGATCCATCTGGGCGACGTGAGGGCCTGTGGAGATCCGCGCGACGGCAGGACACGACTGCTCGCGCCTAACAGTTGGCTCCTGGATTTCCTCGACGACTGGCTTCGCGGACTGCTCAATGCGCTGTTCGAATGCACCTCGATCACCGCCAATCACCACGCCGCACGAGCAGCGCTGGGCGAGGCTGTTCGCGCAGCTCCGGCAACCTTCCTCCGCCTGGGCCCGCTGGATTGGCTGGTCCATGCCGTCGGCGGCGAAGCCTGGTTGCTGAGTGTCTTGACGGAGGCTCGAGAGCACGCCTCCTGTGGGATCGTTTCGACACCGTCACTCAAATTGCTGGCGCGACAGACCAGCATCTCACGCGCGCACTATGCAGCCCTCCGGTCAAAAGCAGAACTTCGAGGCCTCCTCCTGCGCAGTCCCGCCACATCCGAGTTGCGTCTCACCCGACCGTTCCTTCTGCAGAGCCGAATGTACTTCGCGCGGCGGCTTGCGCTGATCGGCGCCGCCGTTTCGTGAACTAATGAGCGGTGCAAAGCTCAACCGACCCCATAGCACGAGCAAATGCCGAGAACTTGACCGGCCGTTATCACGATCGGCCGGTTGATCGCCGGTGATCGTCCGACGCGGCTGGGACGCCAGCGCCAGCAAACGGGCCTTAAGTCGGCCCCGCGTCGCCGCCAGATCAGATGGTGAGGCTGGTCATCGTCAGCATCATCTCGTTCGATGCGGTCACGACTCGTGTGCATGCCGAATAGGCCTGCTGCGCTTGAACCATCGTGGTCATCTGATCCGCAATGTCCACATTCGACGCCTCCAGCGCACTTCCCACCACCGTGCCGGAATTGACGTAAAGGGCCGGGCCGGATTGAGGCGTCGGCGAGAATGTTCCGCCGCTGCCCTGCTTCATAAAGCCTTCGCCGGCGAAGCTGGCTATCGAAAGCGAAGCAACGTCGACCGTCTGCCCCTTGGAATAGGTGCCTTGCAGCTTGCCGGATGAGCTGACCGACAGGCTCTGCAGAACGCCGAGATTTGGCACTTCCGTACTGGTATCGAACCGAAGCGGCGCCAGGCTGCCCACGGCGCCGGTGACGGGATCAATTTGCGACCCCATCAGGTAGTAACCCGCGCCGTTGACGAGATAGCCGTTCTTGAGATCGAAATCGCCGCGTCGCGTATAGGTGGTCTCGCTGGTACTGAACGTCGGCTGGCCGCCTCCGCTCACCCCCGACGGGGCCTCGACCGTGAAATACCCCTCCCCGCCGATCGCCATATGGGTACTCACCGGATCATAGCTGATCGATCCCTGCTGATTGTTGGTCAGGACTGAACGCCATAAGACGGTATCCGAGACCTGCGGCGGATAGATCAGGTCGGAGAACGCCGTATTGGTCGCCTTGAATGCAGTTGTCTGCGAATTGGCGACATTGCCCGAGATGTTCTCAAAAGCGGCGGACTGAGCCTGCAGGCCCGTGGTCGCCGTCCACAATGCACCAAGTGATCCCATAAGGAGCTCCCTGATCGGTGTCTGCGCGTCGATTTCCACGCAACCCAAAGAGCTCTGCAAGGCGCGCACCAGAACCGCACCTCAAGCAAATCAACAACATCGACAAGTGACCCCATTCTTCTACGGGGAAATTTCGTGCGACCGGTCGGAAAGTCTTTCCTCAAAAGCGACCGGATCTGCACGTCATAAGTAATTCACAACACATGGCTTATCGGAGCCGAACGGCCGAGATAGCTTGGCGCAAGCCCCCTGAATTAGCCGAACTTCAGTCTGCTCTCCGCATCCCGTAACTACCCGCCATTCGCGACAGAGAATTCAGATCGCGGACACGTAGGCGGCCGGCTTGGTGGCGGCAGTTCCCATGGAGCTATCAGCGCGAGCGAGACCAGCTTCCTTACTGGCACAAAATGGCCGCCCCCAAATTCCGCACAAAGCAATTCGATGAATCATTCCTCGCATCTTGATTGCATCGTCCTCCCAGAGTGCTCAGTCAGATGCGCTGATCGGTCCACGTGATCGGGATTGCGCGCTCCACCTGCGGGCGTCTAGTATCGCCGCCGTGACGATCGAACAGATCGCGCCAAGAAAATGGGATGGAAACAGATGAGACTCTTCGGACTTGCGGCCGTTGTCGCGGCGACGTCGTTGTTCGCACCCGGCGTTGCGCTTGCGCAGAAATCTTACGGCCCCGGCGCCAGTGACACCGAGATCAAGGTCGGGAATTTCGTGCCGTACAGCGGCCCGGCGTCGGCTTACGGCATCGTCGGCCAAGTCCAGAGCGCCTACGTCAAGATGCTGAACGAAAAGGGCGGCATCAACGGCCGCAAGATCAATTTCATTTCGTACGATGACGCCTACTCGCCGCCGAAGGCGGTGGAGCAGACCCGCAAGCTGGTCGAAGGCGACGAGGTGCTGTTCCTCTACCATACGCTGGGCACGCCATCGAACACGGCCGTCATGAAGTATCTGAACCAGAAGAAAGTGCCGCAGCTGATGCTGTCGAGCGGCGGCACCCGGTTCGGCGACGATCCGAAGACCTACCCCTGGACCATGCCGTTCAATCCGCCGTATCAGGCTGAGGGTCGTATCTACGCGAAGTGGATCATGGCGACCTATCCCAACGCCAAAATCGCCGTGCTGGTGGCCAACGACGATTACGGCAAGGACATCTATAAGGGCGTCAAGGACGGGTTCGGCGCCAAGACCTCGATGATCATCTCCGAGGCGACCTACGACATCACCGACCCGACGATCGATTCGCAGATGGCGAAGCTCAAAGCCTCGGGCGCCGACCTGTTCCTCAATCTCTCCACGCCGAAATTCGCCGCGCTGGCGATCCGGAAGATGGGCGAACTCGGCTGGAAGCCGGTGCACGTTCTGAACAACGTCTCGTCGTCGGTCGGTGCGGTGATCAAACCGGCCGGGATGGAATTTGCTCAGGATGCGATCACCGCGAGCTACGTCAAGGATCCGACCGATCCGACCTGGAAGGACGATCCGGGCGTGAAGGAGTGGGACGCCTTCCTCGAGAAATACATGCCGGGCTCCGATCGCTCCAACGGTCTGCTGCTGTATTCCTACGGCGCCGCGCAGACGCTGGAATACATCCTGAAGCAGGCCGGCGATAATCTGACGCGTGAGAACATCATGAAGGTCGCGACCAGCCTGAAGGGCTACGCGCCGTCCTCGCTGCTGCCCGGCATCACCATGAACACCTCGCCCACCGATCATTTCCCGATCGAGCAGATGCAGCTGATGCGCTTCAAGGGCGACCGCTGGGAGATGTTCGGCGACGTGCTCGAAGCCCGGGTCACGAACTAACTAAGACTGTAGCGATTGACGGATGCGCGGGCTCGAACCGAGCTCGCGCATCACGCTTTTGGGCTTGCGCTACGCAGCCGCTCGATCAGCCCTACCCCGCAATATTGCCATCCACCACCCGGACGATGCGGTCGCAGCGTTCGGCGAGGTCGTCATTGTGGGTGACGAGCAGAAAGGTCGTGCCGCGTTCGCGGTTGATCTGGCGCATCAGCTCGAACACGTCGTTGGCGGATTTGGTGTCGAGATTGCCGGTCGGCTCATCGGCCAGCACGAGATCCGGGTCCATCGCCAGAGCCCGCGCAACCGCGACACGTTGCTGCTGGCCGCCGGACATGTTGGTGGCGCTATTGTTGCGCCATTTGGAAAGGCCGACGCGGTCGAGCAGTTCGTCGGCGCGCTTTTCCATCGCAGTATCTGGGCGACCGCGATCGACCAGCATCGGCATCATCACGTTCTCTCGCGCGGTGAAGGCCGAGATCAGATAGTGATACTGGAACACGAAGCCTATGGCGTGGCCGCGCAGATGCGTGAGCGCGGAATCGCTGAGCCGACCGGTGTCTTCCCCATTGATCAGCAGCCGTCCGCCGGTCGGCCGGTCCAGCAGACCGATGATGTTCAGCAGCGTTGACTTGCCCGATCCGGACGGCCCCATCAGCGCCAGGAAGTCCCCGCGCTGCATCGTCAGGTCGATGCCGTGCAACACTTCGGTTTCGACCGGCGTGCCGACGTTGTAGGATTTGCGGATCCCGTCGAGGTTGAGGACGTCAGCCACGGATCGCCACCACCGGATCGAGCCTTGCGGCGCGCAGCGCCGGTGCGATCGCCGCCGCAACGCCGGTCGCGGTCGCGAGCACCGAGGCCCAGACGAACAGATCGGGATCGAGGATCAGCGGAAACAGCTCGCTACCGTCGACCTGCCGGGCCAGGCGATGCCACACGATCAGTGCCAGCGCGCCGAGCCCGGAGCCGATCAGCGAACCGACGAAGGCGAGCAGCCCGCCCTGGATCAGGAACACCTGCAGGATCTGCTCGCGCCGGGTACCCATCGCCCGCAGAATGCCGATATCCTTGGAGCGCTGGATCACCGACACGATCAGCACGGCGGCGATGCCGAATGCCACCGACAATCCCACGAACAGCCGGATCAGCGTGTTGGAATTCTTCTGCGCCTGCACCGCAGTAAAGAATTGCGCGTTGGTTTTGATCCAGCTGTCGGCCTCCACCGGCAACGTCGCCTGGATCTCCTGGGCGATGTCTTCGGCCGCGTAGATGTCGTTGACGGTGAGGTCGATCGAGGTGACGCCGCCGAGCAGCCCGAGCATGCTCTGGGCATTGCGCAGCGTGACATAGGTGGTGCGCTGGTTGGCGGCCTTGTTGCCGAAATCGAAGATGCCGTTGATGGTCAGCACGCGATTGCCGGCGAGCGGGGTCGAGACGATGATCTTGTCGCCGAGCGAAGCGCCGAGGTCCCGCGCCAGCTCGGTGCCGACCACGATGCCCTCGGTGGTGATCTTCGCGCTGCCGGCGACGATGTAGTCGGGCACCTTGACGATCTTGAAATAGATCTCCGGCTCGATGCCGTTCAGCGTCACCGCCCGGCTGGTGTCGCCGCGCAGGGCCAGCGCCGAGCCGGACGCGGTGGCGGCGGCGTTGATCACGTCCGGCCTCGCCTGCATCTCGGCGCGGATCTTCGGCCATTGGTTGATCGAAATCACCCGCTGCGTCGGGCGCTGCACGGTGGCGCCCTCGAAGGTGCCGGGCGCGTCACGCAGCGGCCGCGCTACCTGGTCAGGCGGGATCAGTTGGATCTGCGGCACCGAAGTCAGCACCCGCTTGATGAAATTGGCCTGCAGCCCGGCCAGCATCGCCGACATGAAAACGATGACGCCGACGCCGATCGCGATGCCGCCGACGATCACCAGCGTCTGCACCGCGCCGTCGAGCAGAAACCGCGCCGCGGCGATCCACTCGAACGGCACCCAGCGCTTCACGGCACCACCACCCGGATGCGTTGCCCGGCTTTGACGCCTGCGGTGAGCGGGATCACCGGCTCGCCGGGGCTGAGACCGTCGAGCACTTCGTAGAAGCCGACGCCGCGCAGGCCGAGCTTGACCTTGCGCACCACGGCACGGCCGTTCTCGGTCGTCAGCACGAACGGGGATGTCGCAGCATCATGCACAGCGCGCGCCGGCACGATCACCACGTCGTTGCGCTCCGCAGTGGCGATATCGACCGACACCGTCATGTCCTGCCGCAGATAATCCGGCGGATCGTCGACCTTGAGCTTGACCTCGACCGAAGCGCGATTGATGTCGACCGACGGATTGATGTAGCTCAGCACGGCGGAGAAGCGTTTGTCTGGATAGGCGTCGGCAGAAGCGACCGCGTGCTGGCCGAGAGCGAGCTGGCCGAGATTCTTCTCGTCGATCTGCACCACGATCTGGACGTCGCCGGCCGGCGCCAGCACCAGCAGCGCCTTGCCGGGCTGCACCACGGTGCCGCGCTCGACATTGCGGGTGATCAGCACGCCGTCGCGCGGCGCCACGATGGTGGCGTAGCCGAGCCGCGCCTGCGCGGTGTTGAGATTGGCAAGCGCCTGGCTGAGCTGGGTCTCGGCCATCACGAAGTCGCTGCCGCCGGGACTGGTGGTGAACACCTGCAGCTCCGCGGTGCGCACCTGGGTACGCGCGACGTCGAGATTTTTGGTGGCGTCGTCGAGCGTCGCCTTGGTGCCGTAGCCGGAGGCGGCGAGCTTGGAGGCGCGCTCGTAAGTCGCCTCGGCATTCAGCAAATTGGCCTGCGCCTGCTTCAATGCTTCGTCGGCCGCCGGCTTGGTCAGCTCGCGAAGCTGGCGCACCCGCGCCCGCGCCTGCGCCACGGCACCCTCTGCCTGGACCACCGAGGCCTGCAGCTCCGACGCCTCGATCGCGACGAGCTGCTGGCCCTGATGCACCTGCTCGCCCTCCTTGACCAGCACGTCCTTGACGGTGCCGGTGATCTGGCTGGCGATTTCGACGCGGTAAGGTGTTTCGATATGGCCGCTGGCAACCACGGTCTGGACCAGATTGCCGCGCTGGACCAGCGCCGCCACCACTTCGGGCCCGAGCAGCAACCGGGCAAGCCCGAGACCTGCCGCGATCAGGACGAGGGCGATGCCAAGCACCGGCCATTTATGACGCCACAACCCGCCCGCCCAGCGCACCGCCAGATTGGGCCGCGGCGTGTCGATTTGCTCGACTTTCTGCAACATGATGGTCCGCGGTCGATCGCCCTGGCGAGACCTATCCCCGGACCGTTGGGCAGCCATTGCGAAAGATCAATTGCGACCACACGTCCGCGTGCTCAATTTCGCCTGCCGCTGCGGAGTCGTCCGCGGCCGATTGCCTATGGCCGAAGGATACGATGACGACGTTGATCTTGCTGGTGCTGAGCGTCGTCGTGCTGTTCACGGCGGCGGGCTGGGTGTCGTGCCGGCTGGCGCGCCGGCTGGAAGCGCGCTACCCGCCCCGCGGCGTGTTCATCAATGCCAACGGCGTGCGGATGCACGCGCTTGATCTTGCGCCTGCCCGCCCCGCCGGTTCCGGCCAGCCGACCGTATTGCTGCTGCACGGCGCCAATCTGTGCTGTGAAGACATGCGGATGTCGCTCGGCGAGCGGCTGGCGCAGCGGCTGCGGGTGATCATTCCGGACCGCCCCGGCCAGGGCTATAGCGTCACCGGCACCGGTCCAGTCGCCTCGCCGGCCTATCAGGTGACGCTGATCCGCGAAGTGCTTCGCGATCGCAACGCCGGCCCGCTGATCGTGGTCGGGCATTCGTTCGGCGGCCTGATCGCACTGCGCTATGCGCTGGACAATCCCGATACCGTCGCCGGGCTGGTCCTGATCAATCCGACCACCCATCCGCGGCCGCAGGGTCTGCCGCTGTTCCAGCGTGCCGCCGAACTGCTGATGAAGCCGCTGGTCACCTACACGCTGCTGCCGCCACTGTCGCTGGCGATGATGAAACGGATTTCGGCGCGGATCTTCCGTCCCGAGACGCCACCGGCGGATTACGCTGAGCGCAGCCGGCTGGCGCTGGCGCTGACCGCCAAGCGGTTCGCCGCCAGCCTCGAAGAATATGCCGGGCTGCGCGATCAGCTGATCGACCATGTGCCGCGCTATGGCGGCATCCAGGTGCCGACCGTGATCGTCGCAGGTACCGCCGATCCCGTGGTGCCGCCGCAGGTCCACGCCGAAGCGCTGGCCCAGGCGGTGCCGCAGGCACGGCTGCTGCGGCTCAACGGCGCCGGCCATATGGCGCATCATGCCCATGCGGACACCATCGCGGCCGAAATCGAGCTGCTGGCGGATGCGGTCGCGGAGCGCGCGGCGCCGTCACGCGCTGAAGCCGCCGAGCGCAGCTGACGCCAACGACTGTTCGCGGCGCGATGAAACCTCAGCGCGTCGGGGACGTTCCTTTTTGCGGAACCAACGGAGTGTGTCATGACCACGTTCAAGCTGGCCTGTGCCGTGATGATCCTGTCCACAGCCACCGCGATCCCGGCGCTGGCTGAGCATCGGCACCATCGCGCGCAGCATCACCACCATCATTCGCCCTATCACCAGTCCAGCGAGCCGTATCTGCATAACTATGGTCCGCCGATCTGGCCTGGGCACACCTACGCCACCTATGACGGTCCGGTACGGGCGCTGTGCGGCCAGGGAGCCGCCGCCTACCGTGGCCAGGACGGCCGCCGCCATCCCTGCTACTAAGCCCCGCACCGGGCCACCGTTCAGTTGCAACGCCCGGCGAACGGCGGCACACTCCGGCCGCGGTCGCCCGGCCGCCACGCGTTCCACGGAATCAAACCATGACCGATACTGCCGCCGAAGACGTCCGCAAAATCGCCACCGCCCTGCTGAAGACGGCCATCGAGATCGTCTCGGAAGAGGACGGCGGCGCGCACAACCAGTGCAAATTGTGCGGCGCTTCGGTGCCGTGGCTTCAGACGGGCGACGAAATCAAGCACGCGGACGATTGCCCCGTGGTGATCGCCAAGCAAATCCTGTCGTCCCGGCCGAAACTGCATGCGGTATGAGCCCGGCAGCAGCGGCGCCAACGCCGGTATGGCCAAGACTGCCGCATCCGAGATCGCGGTGTGTCTGGCGCCGGCAGAATTCATCGACAGCGATCATCCCGAGGTGATCGCGCGCGCCGCTGACGCCACGCGCGGCGCCGAAACGCTCGCCGACAAACTCCGTGCGTTGTACCTCGCGGTGCGCGACGGCGTCCGCTACGATCCGTATGTCGACTTTTCCAGCCCCGAGATTTTCCGCGCATCGAGCGTGCTGCGCGCCGAGCGCGGCTACTGCGTCGGCAAGGCTTCGGCGTTCGCGGCGCTGGCGCGAGCGTCCGGCATTCCGGCACGCGTGTGCTTTGCCGATGTCCGCAATCATCTCGCCACCGAGAACCTGACCCGGACGATGGGCACCGACCTGTTCGCGTGGCACGGCTATGCCGAATGCTTCACCGGCGAACGATGGGTGAAAGCGTCGCCCACCTTCAATCGCACGCTGTGCGACAAGCTCGGCGTCGCACCGCTCGACTTCGACGGCTCGTCCGACGCAGTGATGCAGGCGTTCGACAACAACGATGCGCGGTTCATGGAATACGTCCGCGAGCACGGCGCGTATTTCGATGTGCCGGTGAAATTCGTGCAGGCCGAGATGAAGCGGCAGTACCCTCACCTTGCGCAACAAGGCACCCTGCGCGGCTCGATGGAAGACGAAGCGGCGCAGGACGCGGCGGCGCGCGCCGCTGGTGCGGCTCAGCGCTGAATTTCAGCACGGTTCTCGGCGACGACGACCTGTTCAGGGGCCGTCGTCTTGCGCAATAGCAGAACGACGCAGATCCAATACGCTGCGTAGAAGCAGTGCTCGAGCAGAGTCGGCTGCGAGCGATAGCCGGTGAGGCCCGCCACCAGCGCGCCGATCGGCCCGTGGTCGGACAGGGTCGCCGAACTGTCCCACAGCCGCGCCGTCGACGGTAGCAAGCCGAGCTTGCTCAAGGTATCCACCCCGCTCATCAACAGCGACGCAGCGAGCAGCAACATCATCACTTCGGTCACGCGAAAGAACAGCCGCCAGGTGACGATCCAACTGCCGAGTTGCAGCAGCGCGTAGGTCGCCAGCGCAAGGCCGACCCCGACGATGCCGCCCAGGATCGGCTCGGCCGGGGATGCGCTTTCGCTTGCCGACAGCGCGCCGAGCAGGAACAGGATGGTCTCGGCGCCCTCGCGCGCGATCGCCAAGGCGGCCAGCGTGAACACGCCCCACCAGCTCGCCGTACTGGTTTCCTGGCGCAATGCCGCTTCAAGCTCGTCGCGTAGCAGGCGACCTTGGCCGCGCATCCAGGTGACCATGTGGACGATCAGGCCGGCGGCCAGCAGGGTGGCGATCGCTTCATAGATTTCGCGGCTGGTCACCGGAATCGTGCTGCTGGACAGCGCGATGGTGGAGCCGAAGCCAATCGCGATCAGCAGGCCGGTGGCCGCACCCGCCCACAGATAGCGCCGGCCAATCCCGCTCGCGTCGTTATTGCGCAGCCATGCATTGAGAATGCCGACGATCAGCAGCGCCTCGACGCCCTCGCGCCAGACCACAATGACCACGTTGCCGAACTGCGACCCGATCATCTGCGCCAACTTCGCTTAGCCCAACCGCCGGAAGCCGCCGCATCAAGGACGGCCGACTCGACTGCAGCCAGAAGTTGCGAAGATACACCAATTTCGCGAAAAATCCCGGGGAGGAATGCAATTTGAGATCACAGCCGCGCAAATGCGGCCGATCCGGGATAGAACTGACCAAGACGCCTCGGTCTCACCACCTGCTACAGCGACGACCGCCGTCGCTCGCGATGCACCGGGGCGGCCCGACTCTGGGTGGCGGATGACGCGGGACGGTCGAACAGCGGGAAAAACCGTCGGTCATCCTTGAGCATGTGGCCGAGGATGACCGAATTGACCAGGAACGCGCGTAGTTCGCCGAGCGACTGCTGCCCGGCGACCACCGCCTCGCTCACCTGCCGGGCACGGATCAGCAGATGGTCGTGCTCCATCCGGTGCAGCCCACATTCATCGTAGCCGGACGCCTCGAGCACGGCCTGTTCGTACTGAAAGTGCTCGGCGACGCGGGTGAGTAGCAGCTCGACCACCTCCGCCAGCTTGGCGGGCTCCAGAGTCTCGATCTCCGGACCAAGAATGACGTTGGCGAGGTCGAACAGCTCGCGGTGTTGAGCGTCGATCATCGGCTCGCCGCATGCATAGGTCTCGTGCCACAGGATGTCCGGGCGCCGCTCGGCGGGATCACGAGCCGCGGCGTCGGAGACCGGGCGCGTCCTGTCGCGACGCGCCTGCTTGGCAGCGTACATCCAATGATCGGCACGCTCGACGAAATCATCCGCCGTCTCGCCCGGCCTGAACTCCGCGGCACCGATCGAGATCAAGAGCCGGCCGAGGCTTTCATGGGTCGACCGGCGATGCAGCTCGCGCGCCGCGATCGCAGCGCGGATCGCTTCGCCGAGCAACAGCGCCTCGCGCAGCGGCGTACGGGGCAGGATGACGGCGAACTCGTCCCCGCCATAGCGGCAAACCACGTCGTCACGGCGACAATTGTGCTTGATGGTCGAAGCCGCGAGCCGCAGCACGTCGTCGCCGACGACATGGCCGTGGCGATCGTTGAATTGCTTGAAATTGTCCAGGTCGACGATCAGCAGCGAAAGAGGGCCGCTGTCGTCGCTGGCGACATGCTGGGACAATTGGTTCTCGAAGTACTTGCGGTTGCCGACCTCGGTGAGCGGGTCGGTCATGCTTTCGAGCCGGACCTGATCCAACTGATCCTGCAACTTGCGAACCTGATCTGCGGCGGATCTCAGCCGGTCCACCAGCACAGCGTTGGCGGTCTGAATGTCCATCGTCCAGTTCAGCAGTTCGTCGACGATCGTCTGCAGTCCGCCTTCCATCCGTCCGAGCGCCAGGCGCGGCGCCGCGCTCGACAGCCGGGTTTCGTAGCCATGGGTCGCATCCGACGCTTCTTCGATCACGTCGATCAGCGCGTTCGATTGGCTGTGGACCAGCGCGCCGATCGCATGGATGCGGGTCACAGCTTTGGTCGGATACAGAAACTGCTCGTACAGGCCCGTAATGTCACTTGCGCTGGGCCGCCCGGTCGCGGCCAAAAGTGCATTGACGGCCTCGGTGAGCGCTTTGTGCCGGCCGGAGAAGAACGTGTACCACAGCTCGAAGCTGTTCGGATCGAGGGCAAGATCGAGCTCCTGGATCTGCCTGAGAGCCTGCGCCGAAATGCGATTCTTCCAGTCGCGATCTGGATCTACGGATATCGTCATAAGCGGGTACTACAGTTTCTTCTGTCAGCGCACGGAGGCCGCAAAGGGTCGGCCGCTTTCCCGATGCTGAAGTTTAAACCCTTACCGGGCGGCGGGGCGTTGGCTTTTCGTCTCGCTTTCGAAACAACCGGTCCCAAAATCGACGGCGACCAATCGTTCCGACAACAGTATATAGTTACCCACAAAGAAGAGTCTGCGGCGGGCGTCGCAGGAGGGAAGCGGATCAGTTAAGCACGATTCGGCTCAGAGAGATGACACCCACTTACCAGTGAGCAGTTTCGACCAGGCTTATCGCTTGCTTGGGGCGGCAGAAGAGCTCGACCCGCATTCAGGATTTTGGCTGGACGGCTTCAACGTGACCGGCCGATCGAGCCGCGATCGGCCTGCATAGCAAGCTCGTCTCTCCTCCTGTACCCGCCCCAGTCACGCCGTGGTCCGCAAGAATTCGCCCAGCGTCCGCCCGCCCTCCGCCGCCTGGCTGGACAGACGGCGGACCGATTGGCCGCAATCAGCGCGCAGTTCGGACGGGCTGTAGCCGTAGCGCTGACGGAATGCGCGGCTGAATTCCTGCGCGCAGGTGAAGCCAAAGGAGTCGGCAATCTGTTGGATCTGCCGGGTCTCGGCGAGATCGCACAGCGCCCGATGCGCAGCGGCCAGCCGCGTGTTGCGGACATAGCGGGCCGCCCCGCCGTGCGGCTCGAACAGGCGATAGAGCGCGCTCCGCGACACGCCAATGCTGTTGGCGAGACTGACCGGAGTCAGTTTCGGATCCGAAAGCCGAGACTGCACCACCCGGCGTGCCCGCTCACCGAGGCTGAGGATGATGCCCTCCCGCGCTTCTTCCGCGCTGTGCGGCGCCGGCGCCAGACAAGCCGCGACCATTGCCTCGGTGGCACGAACGATCGCCGGCACCTCGTCCTGAGTCAGCTCCGGCAACCGGCGCTCCAGCGCAAGCATGTAGTCGGACAGCAGCCGTCCGCGTGCGGTGTCGATGATCGTGTTGTTGAGCCGGTCCAGCGTGCCGGCCTGCCGGGCGAACAGATCGCGCGGGATGAACAGCATCAGAATGTCCATCGGCTGCATCTCGCCGTGGAATGCTTCACCGAGCGAATAGAAGCCGACCTGGCCGGCCGCGCCGCGCGACACCTGCTCGGCCGAGCAGCCACCATCGCTGACCACCCAATTAGAGCCCTCCTTGATCAGAAAAAGATACCAGTGGTCGGCGAAGACGGTCTTGACCCGTCGCGTCGTCCGAGAGAACCGCGTGCCGGAACTCCGCTCCTGGCACATGGCAAAACTGCCAAGATCCCAGGCCGCCAGATCGATCGCAGCTGTCCGCGCCCGATGGGCAACCGGCGTCAGATCGGCCACGGGGCGCAAATACTCCCGCCAGGCATCGAACCGGTCGTGGTCAGGTAGCCCCGCAGTCGAGAATCGAGCCGGCCGCAGCGGAACTGACAAGGACGGGGATTGATTCATTGCGGATGCCTCCCTTACGGCAAGGCTCCGCCACAGCACCTGTGGTGGGCCCGGCAGGACTCGAACCTGCAACCAGACCGTTATGAGCGGTCGGCTCTAACCATTGAGCTACAGGCCCCGCCGGCGGCCGCGAGGCGGCGGACGGTGCGGCCTCCCCATACAATGACAGGACTTCGCGGGCAATCGGCCGGTTGCGAACGCCCGGGACCAAAACCCGGCTGGTGCAGCCGTGATCTGACCGCGCTCACTGGGCATGGCGAGTGGTCGCGGTTTCAGCCCGGGCATGCCGACGATCAGCCACGAGTGAAGGTCCTGCGTCCGAGCGAAAGAGTCGAACCGCGCCGATGGCGGCGCCAGGGCTGACCTTCGAGGCACGGACATGCTCGGCTCGACTGAGCGATCGGGAGCAAGGAAGGTCGGGGCCTGTGAGCAAAATCGATCAGTCAGCACATCGAGATTTTGAATCTCTCCCGCGGTCTCGTCTTTCTTCGGTCGAAGATCGTCTCCTCGAATCGATTAGTTCCGTCCTCTCTTCGTGGTGTGGGCGGACCGTGAGATCTGCAGATCAAGTGCTGACGCGCAATATGTTCGACCGCGTACAAATCGATTAGCTTTTGAACAAACATTTTAACCGAGGATGCGGCTGATCATCGCGCGACATCTCGTCGCCTATAAGTTGAATTGGACCAGCCATGCTCGCCAATGTCCCGTTACGGACGAAAATCACCACCCTCGTCGCCGTCTTGCTGATCGCGCTCTCCGGCCTTGGTTTACTTGGCCTGCTGCAGATGCGGACGTTGAATGCGAGCACTGTCGATATCGGCACCAATTGGATGCCGTCGGTCCGGGTTCTTGGCGAGATGCGCACCAACGTGGCGTTGTATCGCAACACGCTGCGCGCGCATCTGTTGGAAGCCACCACCGAACGCAAGCTAGCAATCGAGAAGCAACTCGCCGCTTTCGATGAGGCGGTGAAGCAATCGCTGCGCACCTACGCGCCGATGGTCGCCACGCCGGAGGAGCGCAAGCTGTACGACACCCTCGTCGCGTCGTGGGCGAACTACACCAGTCTCGCTCCCGCCGGCCTGGAGATGTCCCGCAAAGCCGCCGGTGAGCTTCCGGTCGCCGCCAACGACTACATGCTCAAGACGATGGGCCCGATGAGCGGACAGATCGACGAGGTGCTGAAGAAGGACATCGAGCTCAACGACAAGGGTGCGGCCGGCGCCACTGCGAGTGCGGAAGCGACCTATCTGTGGGCGATCTTCGTGATGATCGGCATCCTCGTTGTCGCGATCGCGATCGGCATCACCGCCAGCATCCTGGTGATCCGCGATCTGTCGCGGGGGATCGCCTCGATCGTCAAGCCGATGCAGGATTTCACCCGCGGCGATCTCTCCGCCGAGGTGCCGCATCGCGGCAAGAATACCGAGATCGGCGCCATGGCCGATGCACTGCAGGTGTTCAAGCAGGCGCTGATCGACAAGCGCGCGGCCGATGCGGCCGCAGCCAAGGACGCCGAGGAGAAGATCGCGCGCGGCCACCGCATCGACGCCGCCACCCGGCAGTTCGAATCCTCCGTCGGCGAGATCGTCGAAACCGTGTCGTCGGCTTCGACCGAACTGGAAGCTTCGGCGGGCACGCTGACGAAAACGGCCGAACACGCCCAGACGATCACCACCACCGTCGCAGCCGCCTCCGAACAGGCCTCCACCAACGTGCAGTCGGTGGCGTCGGCGACCGAAGAGATGACCTCGTCGATCAACGAGATCAGCCGGCAAGTGCAGGAATCCGCCCGCATCGCCGTCGAGGCGGTCGATCAGGCGCGCAAGACCAACGCCACCGTCGGCGAGCTGTCGCAGGCGGCCGCCCGGATCGGCGATGTGGTCGAACTGATCAACACCATCGCCGGCCAGACCAATCTGCTCGCACTCAACGCCACGATCGAAGCGGCGCGCGCCGGTGAAGCCGGCCGCGGCTTCGCCGTGGTGGCGGCCGAAGTGAAGGCTTTGGCCGAACAGACCTCGAAGGCGACCGGCGAGATCAGCCAGCACATCGGCGGCATCCAGGCGGCGACCGGCGAGTCGGTGTCGGCGATCCGCGAAATCGGCCACACCATCGAGCGGATGTCGGAGATCGCCTCGACGATCGCTTCGGCGGTCGAAGAACAAGGCGCCGCGACCCAGGAGATCGCCCGCAACGTTCAGCAAGCGGCGCGTGGCACCAACGAGGTGTCGGCCAACATCGTCGACGTGCAGCGCGGCGCGACCGAGACCGGATCGGCATCGGCCCAGGTGCTGTCGGCGGCGCAGTCGCTGTCTCAGGACTCCAACCGGTTGAAGGTCGAGGTCGCCAACTTCCTGCAGAGCGTCCGGGCCGCCTGAGCCGGCCTCCCCCGCTCCACCGCACAACAAGAGCCGCGCGGCTGTCAGCTGCGCGGCTCTTTCGTTTCCGGCCCTCGACAAGATCGCGCTACGCCATCGCCACCTGCGGGCCCCGCCGCCGGCTGCGGAGCAACAGCATCAGCATGATCGCGACGTTGACGGCGTTCCACGCCATGCCGTTGACGAAGGCCGCCGCATAGGAGCCGGTGGCATCGAAGATCACCCCGGAAATCCAGCCGCCGAACGACATGCCAAGCACCGATGCCATGATCACGATGCCGACTCGGGTCGCAGCCTCGCGCGCCGGCATTGCCTCGCGGACGATGATCGCATAGGCCGGCACGATGCCGCCCTGGAACAGGCCGAACATCGCCGAGATCACGTAGAGCGAACCGAGGCTATCGAAGAACAGATAGAACATCAGCGCCGCGCCCTGCGCTACGGAGCCGAGCAGCAGCGTGCGGATGCCACCGATCCGATCGGCCAGGAATCCGGATCCGATCCGGCTGATGATGCCGAACGCCAGCATCAGCGACAGCATCTCGGCGCCGCGCGCTGCGCCGTAGCCGAGGTCGCCGCAATAGGCGACGATATGGACCTGCGGCATCGCCATCGCCACACAGCAGGCGATGCTGGCGACGCTCAGCAGCACCGTGAGCGTGTTGGTGGGAAGCTGCAGATCGATCTTCGGCGGCGGCGCTGCGCCGTGACTGGCAGCGGCGTGGCCGCGCATCCTTGCGCGCAGGATCAGCACCATCAGGGTCATCGCGACGACGCAAAACCCGCCGATCGCCAGATGGGTGGCGCGCCAGCCGATGCTGGCACTGCCCCAATTGACCAGCGGCGGCCAGATCGTGCCGGCAAGATAATTGCCGCTGGCGGCGATCGTCACCGCCAGACCGCGATAGCGTTCGAACCAGTGCGAAGCTTCGGCCATGAGCGGGCCGAAGGTTGCCGAGGCACCGGCGCCGATCAGGAGATGGAAGGCGGCGAACTGCCAGAGCGCAGCCGACAGCCCGGCGCCGACATAGCCGAGCCCGAGCAGGCCGATGCCGCTGCCGATCGCCACCACGATGCCGAACCGGTCGGTCAGCTTGCCGGTGGCGACGCCGCCGAGGCCGAAGCCGAGCATCGCCATGGTGAAGGCGAGCGACGCGGCGCCCCGGCTGGCGGCGAACTCGGCCTGGACCAGCGGCAGCACCACCACCACCGACCACATCCCGACGCTGCCGATCGAGCCGATCACCAGCGCCACTCCCAGCCGGACCCACGCCTGGCGCGAGTCGAGCGTGAACGCCGGCGTTTTGCCGGTCTTTTCCACGAGCGTTTCCATTTGCACAGAGTTTCGGGCGCCGGGCTCGGGGTCAAGACCGCCGGCCAGCGCCCTGCCATGCGGTCGCACCCCGGCGGCGTTAACACTTTGCTAACCATGAACCGGGCAAATTTTGCCCAGTGAAGAAGTGTCGTCGGCCGCGAAAAACGGGGAATGCCCGTGGACGCCAGTGCGCTGCCTCACGTCGGACCCAGCGCCCCTCCGGTCGCGGCGAAGACGTCCGGCCGGCGCAAGCGACGCGCACAGGGGACTGCGGCTGAAATGACGGACACCACGGTCGGCCAGGGCACGGGCGCCGGCATTCCCAGCCTCAAAGAAATGATCGCCATCCTGCGGCGCGGCGACCTCGCGCTCGCGATCGGCGTGCTGACCATCCTGGTCGTGCTGATCCTGCCGCTGCCGGCGATCATTCTCGACCTGTTCCTGGCGATCTCGATCACCCTGTCGATTCTGATCCTGATGACGTCGCTGTTCATTCAGGCGCCGCTGGAATTTTCGTCGTTCCCGACCGTGCTCCTGATCTCGACCATGCTGCGGCTGTCGCTGAACATGGCCTCGACCCGGCTGATCCTGTCGCACGGCCATGAAGGCACCGCGGCCGCCGGTCACGTCATCGAGGCGTTCGGCGGCTTCGTGATGGGCGGCAATTTCGTGATCGGGATCATCGTGTTTACGATCCTGATCATCGTCAACTTCGTGGTCATCACCAAGGGTTCGGGCCGTATCGCCGAAGTTGCGGCACGCTTCCAGTTGGACTCGATGCCCGGCAAGCAGATGGCGATCGACGCCGATCTGTCAGCCGGACTGATCGACGAAGCCACCGCCAAAGCGCGGCGCAAGGAGCTGGAGGACGAAAGCGGCTTCTTCGGCGCCATGGACGGTGCCTCGAAATTCGTCCGCGGCGACGCTATCGCCGGCCTGCTGATCGTGTTCATCAACGTGATCGGCGGCATCATCATCGGTGTGGCGCAACAGGGGCTGTCGTTCTCCGAAGCCGGCCACACCTACACGCTGCTGACGGTCGGCGACGGCTTGGTGACGCAGATCCCAGCGCTGATCGTTTCGACCGCGGCTGGCCTGTTGGTGTCGAAGGCCGGCATCTCCGGCTCGGCCGACAAGGCGATGATGGGCCAGCTCTCCGGCTATCCGCAGGCGCTGGGCATGGCGGCTGCGGTGATGCTGGTGCTGGCCGTGCTGCCGGGCATTCCGACCCTCCCGTTCCTGGCGCTCGGAAGCGGCTCGGCCTTCCTGGCCTTGAAGGCGCGCAAGCGGAAGGCGGAAGTCACCGCCGAAAAGGCGCAGGCCGCAGTGGCGCCCGAAGCCGCCGCAGCTGCAGCCGCGGCAGCGTCGGCTGAGGAGCCGATCGCGGCGGCGCTGAAGATCGACGATCTGAAGATCGAGCTCGGCTACGCGCTGCTGCCGCTGGTCAACGGACCGGACGGCACCGACCGCCTCACCGAGCAGATCAAGGCGCTGCGCCGCTCGCTGGCGATCGAAATGGGCTTCGTGATGCCGGCGGTGCGTATCCTCGACAACGTCCAGCTCGAGGCCAACACCTACGTCATCAAGATCAAGGAAGTCGACGCCGGCACCGGCCGGATCTGGCCGAACCAGTTCATGGTGATGGACCCGGCCGGCGAGCAGGTGACGGTGCCGGGCATCCACACCACCGAGCCGACCTTCGGCCTGCCCGCCACCTGGGTCGATGCCAACTTCAAGGAAGAGGCGTCGCTGAAGGGCTACACCGTGGTCGACGCCGCCACCGTGCTGTCGACGCACCTGACCGAGCTGCTCAAGGCCAACATGTCCGACCTGTTGTCCTACGGCGAAACCCAGAAGCTGCTCAAAGACCTGCCGAAGGAACAGGGCGAGCTGGTCAAGGACATCGTCCCGGGTCAGATCACCGTTTCGGGCATCCAGCGCGTGCTCCAGCTGCTGCTCGCCGAGCGCGTCTCGATCCGCGACCTGTCGACCATCCTCGAAGGCATCGCCGAAGCGCTGGCGTTCTCGCGCAATCCGTCGACCATCGTCGAGCACGTCCGAGCGCGGCTGGCGCGCCAGATCTGCGCGCAGAACACCTCGTACAACGGCTACCTGCCGCTGATCGCACTGTCGGCCAAGTGGGAGCAGGCGTTCGCCGAATCGATCATCGGCCAGGGCGAAGACCGCACCCTGGCGATGGCGCCGTCGAAGCTGTCGGAATTCATGACCGCGGTGCGCGACAAGTTCGAACAGGCCGCCCGCGAAGGTGAAGCGCCGGTGCTGGTGACCTCCGCCTCGATCCGGCCGTTCGTCCGCTCCCTGGTCGAGCGCTTCCGGGCCCAGACCACGGTGATGTCGCAGGCCGAGATCCATCCGCGGGCGCGGTTGAAGACGGTCGGCAGCGTTTAAAGCGCCGGTTCCAAGCCTTTGGATGACAAGGCGGCTGCGCGACTTTTACGCAACAGACAAGGCCTATTGGCCTCGGGTGGTATTTTGCTGCCGAGGGCTGTGAGAACGACCACGGCAGCCTCGCCGACGCTGATTTGATTAATTTTCAGTAAGTTAGGCGGGCTTTTCGCACTGGATTCTCGCGCACTATCACGCTTGTTCACGCGTTTGTGACGCCCCCTGCGGAACGGCCGGGCGATTTCCTACGTTTTCTGCGTGAGTTCTTTGAACCTGCTTCGGGATCGCAAACACGAATTTCCGAGGGTGGAGAAGACAGCAGGAGGCTCCGCATGAACCATTCGATCTACAGTGCCGATCGCAGCACCCACTTGAAGATTGTGGCAGTGGCTCTGGTCGCCGGGATCGCGGTGGCGGGCCTCGGCATCACCGCGCGGCTCGGGGCCGACGACGGCTACACCCAGACTGCCAAGGTGATCAAAGCCGGCAAACCGACCGCAATCAGCAAGGCGGAAACGATGGTGATCCGCTAACCGTTCCAGCGTTCACGCATGCCAGATAGCCCCCCTGGCTGACGCGTGAGCTGAGGAGGTCCCACTCACCCCAAGTGGAGACCCAAAGGAAAACGCCCGCTCCCCACGGGCGTTTTTCTTTTGTGCAATGAAGTTTTCGCGCCGTTGGTCGAGCTGCTCAGCTCTTATCCGCGCGATGTCTCAGAACGCGCTTCGAACTAATCAGCTTGGGTAAAACTTGAGGTCCCAGTCCGTTACTGCTTCGGCGTGTTTCGGATCGGCTCCGGCGGCACACTCTCCACCAGCTTGCCGGTGAACACGATCGGGCCGGTGGCGACGCCGGTCGGCGAGCCGCCTTCGGGCTCGACCGTCACCGCGTAGGTCGCTTTGCTCACAAGGTCGGGATCGTATGACGACAGCGCCGGATTGACAGTGAAATCGCGGTTGCCGATCACGCCGAGCGAGCGCGGCTTCTGCAGCTTGTCGGAGACAATCCAGAGTTCGTAACTCTTGCCCGGCTCCGGCGTCGCGGCGACGCGGCGCACCGTGAAGGTCTTGGTGCCGGCGTCGACGGTGAGGATGAAGGCCGGCGCATTGCCGTCCTTCTGCAGCACGGCGACGTATTGCGCCGGCACCGCCGGCGGCGGCGTTTCGACCTTGACGATCTGGGTGCGGATCGGCGGACGCACCGCGTCCGGCAACAGGTCCGGCTGATACACCTGGGCGCCGACCACCAGCAGCAGCGACGCTGCGATCGCGCTCGACAGCATCGCCACGCCGCGCCAGATGTAGGCGCGCTTGGCGAAGTGCACCACGCGTTTGGATTCCGGGCTGAGTTCGGTCGACTCGCTGACGGGTGCGGGACCGGTGTCGTTGGCAGGGCGCGGCAAGATCGGATCTCCCGGCGCGCCGAGCACCCCGGCACTGGCGACGTCACCGATCGGCGGCGCAGCCGGCGGCGGCACCGCGCGCTGTGACTCGGCGGCGATCGCCGCCTTGATCCGATCCCATACCTCGCCGCGCGGCTCGACCAGCCCGACCATCTGATTAAGCGCGCCGAGCTTCAGCTCCCACGCTTTGACCAGCGCGGCGAACTCCGCATCGCTGCGCATCAGCGCCTCGGCTTCCGCCCATTCGGCGGCGTCGAGCGTGCCGAGTGCGTATTCCGCGGCGAGCGCGCTATGGTCTTCGCTGTGGGCCATCAGGTCAGTCCCAAACACCCCCGAACATCGAGCAGGCTGCGGCGCAGCCAGGTCTTGATCGTGTTGGCCGGAGCGCCGAACTTGGCGCCGAGCTGCTCACGGCTCCAGCCGTTGTAGTACGCCAGCAGAACCAGTTTCTGCCGTTCGGGCTCCAAACGGCCGATGCACTCCAGAAGCCGCTTCAGCTCCTCGGTCATCTCCCGGCGCGCCAGCGGGTCAGGCGTCTCCGCCGCGACGTCGTTGGCGGACGGCTCCTCTTCGATCGAGACTTCGCCGCGCTTGCGCGCGACGTCGATCGCCCGGTTGCGCGCGATCGACGCCATCCAGGTGATCGGCGAGGCCACCTTGGAATCGAACTGCGCAGCGTTGTTCCAGATCTTGACGTAGGCGTCCTGAATGACTTCTTCGGCGAGATCCTGTCGCCGCAAGATACGGAGCACGACGCCGAACAGTTTCGCCCGCGTCGCATCGTAGAGTCGCTGGAACGCATCCTGGTCGCGCTCGGCGACCGCGGCGATCAGCGAAACCAACTCAGCCGGCGACAGCATTCCGAGACCTCACCATGGCCGTTGCGGCCACGCCCCCCGTTCCGGCCGAGCGGCCCGAACCACAGCAGCATATCGTGCAACACAGTGTTCCACCACGCCACTGCATAGGCTGTGGATACCGCAAACGAAAGCCCGGACCGAGGGCCCGGGCTGTTTCGACGCAAAGTTGCGAAAGGTCAGGCGACGGCGCCCGCCCCACCGAGCCGTGCACGCATCAGGCCGATGCTGTCGAGGTCGGCCTGTTCGCGGGCGCTTTCCTCGGCGCGTTCGCGCGCCTGGTCGCGCTCGTCCAGCAATTCGACCTTCTTCATCTCGTCGAACGCCTCGGACAGCTGGCCGCGGGCCTCTTCGAGCTGCACCCGCAGCTCGTCGGCAGAGCGGGTCAGGTTCTCGCGGCGCTGAATCGCCGCTTTGGCATAGGTCGGATAAGCGAAGTGGCTGGGGTCCGTGATCCCCGCGCGTTCCTGCTCGGTGACGATTTCGCGCTCGAGATCGGCCGACATCCGCTCGAAATCCGCGATCATCGCTTCGATCTGGGCAACCCGTCTGCGCCGCTCGTCGACCTGAAACTTCTTCAGACGGATCAGCGTTTCGCGTGACTTCATCGACTCGTACTCCCCAGAAGTCCCAGTTCAACGCGGGACATCGCCGGATGGTCACGACGGGGCCACCCGGCAAATCGATTGACGTGCCAAGCATGATGGCCGGACAAAGTTAGCGTTCCGTTTCCGAATTACTCAGGATCTGCTCCAATTGGGCATATCCTGACTGCAAGCTGGTCGCCTCGTCCTTGCCTTGGCGGAGAAAATCCTCCAGCGGCTCGTGCAGCCGCACCGCCTCGTCGACCTCGGTGCTGGAGCCGGGCCGATAGGCGCCGAGCCGGATCAGCTCTTCCATGTCGGCGTAGGTCGCCATGATCTGCCGCGCCCGCTTGATCATCGGCAGATAAACCGGATCGGCCGATTTCGGCATGGTTCGCGACACCGACTTCAGCACGTTGATGGCCGGATAGCGGCCGCGCTCGGCGATCGAGCGCTGCATCACGATGTGGCCATCGAGAATGCCGCGCACCGCGTCAGCGACCGGCTCATTATGATCGTCGCCGTCGACCAGCACGGTGAAGATGCCGGTGATGGTGCCCTCGCCCAGCCCCGGGCCGGCGCGTTCGAGCAGCTTCGGCAGTTCGGTGAACACCGTCGGCGTGTAGCCTTTGGCGGTCGGCGGCTCGCCGGCAGACAGCCCGATCTCACGCTGCGCCATCGCAAAACGCGTGACCGAGTCCATCAGGCACAGCACGTCCTTGTCGTTGTCGCGGAAGTATTCGGCGATCGCCAGCGTCAGATACGCCGCCTGCCGCCGCATCAGCGCCGGCTCGTCCGACGTCGCGACCACAACCACCGAACGCGCGAGACCTTCCTCGCCGAGGTCGTCCTGCAGGAACTCCTGCACCTCACGGCCGCGTTCGCCGATCAGCCCGATCACCGACACCGCGGCATCGACGTTGCGCGCGAGCATCGACAGCAGCACCGACTTACCAACGCCGGAACCGGCGAAGATACCCATGCGCTGCCCCCGGCAGCAGGTGAGAAAGGTGTTGAGTGCACGCACGCCGAGATCGAGCGGCATGCCGACGCGCTTGCGCGAATGCGCCGGCGGCGGCTGATTGCGGAACGGCATCGGCGAAGGACCTTGTACCAGCGGCCCCTTGCCGTCGATCGGTTCGCCCAAAGCGTTAACGACGCGGCCGAGCCAATGCGGCGACGGTCGCACCTGAGCGGCCGCGTTCGCAATGATCGCACGGCAGCCGCGGCGCACGCCTTCAAGTCCTGCGAACGGCATGACGATGGCGTTGTTACCGGTGAATCCAATTACTTCGCACGGGATCGCACGGTTGGCGCCGGTTTCGACAACGATGCGTGCGCCAACGCTCATCGCGTGAATTGGCCCGGCGATCTCGACCATCAGACCGCGCACACCGACGACGCGTCCATAGGTATTGACGCTGTCGATGTCGCCGATCTGTTCCGCCAAGGCCTTCATTGCGAAACTCTTAAGTTCGTCGACGCGGGGCCTGTCGCCTTAACTTCGTGTTTACCCGCATCGTTAATCATTGCGTCACTGTCTTTGGTAGCTGAGCACGCTTGCCCCTCAGAATGAAGGGTGAGTCGCAAGAGTCGGTTGACGCCGACTCTTAAAGTGGAACTTGAAGGGGCCGGCCAACAAAAAGCTGCTTTCCCGCAACACCTTAGTGCGATTCGACAAAAATTGCACTGCAGGACCTTGCGGAGCCGAATCAGTTTTTGTTAACCATTCCTCGTCAGGATCCGAATCAGTTCTTCAAAGGCGTTTCCAGTGCCGCAAGTGTGCGGACGCCTGACGCCCGTAGCGGCGCTTAGAGGGGACTGGCATGCGCGTATTGCTGATTGAAGATGACAGCGCGACTGCGCAGTCGATCGAATTGATGCTCAAATCCGAGAGTTTCAATGTCTACACGACGGATCTCGGTGAAGAAGGCGTCGACCTCGGCAAGCTGTACGACTACGACATCATCCTGCTTGATCTGAACCTGCCGGACATGTCCGGTTATGACGTTCTCAAGCAGCTTCGCGTCTCCAAGATCAAAACCCCGATCCTGATCCTGTCCGGCCTCGCCGGCATCGAGGACAAGGTGAAGGGTCTGGGCGTCGGTGCCGACGACTACATGACCAAGCCGTTCCACAAGGACGAGCTGGTCGCGCGCATCCACGCGATCGTCCGCCGCTCGAAGGGTCACGCCCAGTCGGTGATCCAGACCGGCGATCTCGTCGTCAATCTCGACACCAAGACCGTCGAAGTCGGCGGCCAGCGCGTGCATCTGACCGGCAAGGAATATCAGATGCTGGAGCTGCTCTCGCTGCGCAAGGGCACCACGCTGACCAAGGAAATGTTCCTGAACCACCTCTATGGTGGCATGGACGAGCCGGAACTGAAGATCATCGACGTCTTCATCTGCAAGCTGCGCAAGAAGCTCGCCAACGCTTCTGACGGTCGCAACTTCATCGAGACGGTCTGGGGCCGCGGCTACGTGCTGCGCGAACCGTCCGAGGACGACGTCCGCATCCCGGCCTAACTGGTTTTACCAAGAGCGCCCTCGGGCGCTCTCCTTCCGAGTGGTCCTTGACCCCGCCGCAAATGGCGGGGTTTTTGTTTTGGGAATGCCGCTTTGGTCGCGCCAACCCCTCGCCTCAGTCATGCCGGAGTGCGCCAATCGGCGCCTACCAGCAGTCTGACGCGGGGACGACTTGGGCGAGCTTGCATAACGACGTCGGGATTCCGGGCTCGCTCGCTGGCGCGAGCGCCCCGGAATGACGAAGGGTGTGGAGCAGTAATGCGGCTGACGAGCCCGAAGGCTCTGCGCCTCAGCTGGCCCGCAGGCTGCTGAGGGCGGAGGTCGCGGGGAACGCCGGGACGATCGACGGCGCCGACTTCAGGTTCGGCAGATACACGCCGCGGCGCGAATTGTGCGGCTTGAACGCATCGGTCAGGCCCACCACGGTCTCGGCGGCGCCGAGGGTCAGATAGCCATCCGGTTCGAGTCGCTTGGCGATCCGCTCCAGAATGCCGACCTTGGTGGTCTGATCGAAATAGATCAGCACGTTGCGGCAGAACACGATGTCGAAGGTGCCGAGCGACGAGAAGTCGTGCAGCAGATTGAGCTGGCGGTGCTGCACCATGGCGCGGATCTCGGGGCTGAGCTCCCACACCTCGCCGGCCTGCTTGAAGTACTTCACCAACAGCTGGATCGGCAAACCGCGCTGAACTTCGAACTGGCTGAACAGGCCCGACTTGGACTTCTCGAGCACCTGCGGCGACAGATCGGTGGCGATGATCTCGAACCGCCAGCCAGCTACAGCCGGACCAAGCTCCTTGAGCGTCATGGCGATCGAATACGGCTCCTGGCCGGTCGACGACGCCGCGCACCAGATTCGCAACGACCGCCGCGCCGCGCGCGCCTGCAGCAGCGCCGGCAGTATCTCCTCGCGCAGGTGATCGAACGGCACCTTGTCGCGGAAGAAGAACGTTTCGTTGGTGGTCATCGCCTCGACGACGTCGGAGATCAGCGATTCAGCGCCCATCCCTTTCATCTTCTGCACCAGCTCGCTGATGCCGCCGAGGCTGAGCCGACGCGCCAGCGGCAACAATCGGCTCTCCACCAAATATTGTTTGTCGGCCGACAGATCGAGGCCGGAGCGATCCTTCAGGAGCTTGCGGAGGAATTCGTAATCCAGCGGCGTCACGAACGGTCTCCTGCAAACAGGCGGACCACCTTCGGACCAATCTGATTGAGCGGCAGCACCGCGGCGCAGACGCCGGCATTGGCGACCGCGCCCGGCATGCCCCAGACGACGCTGGAGGCTTCGTCCTGCGCGATCACGCTGCCGCCGGCCGCGACGATGTCCTTGCCGCCGCGCATGCCGTCCGACCCCATGCCGGTCAGCACCACGGCGAGAATGCCGCTCTGCCACACTTCGATCGCCGACATGAACAACGGATCGACGGCAGGCTTACAGAAATTCACCGGCGGACCGTCGTCGAGCGCGATCACCGGGTTGCCGCCCTGCTTGGCGACACGCATGTGCTTGCCGCCAGGGGCGAGATAGATGTTGCCCGGCTTGATGGCTTCGCCTTCGATGCCTTCATGCGCCGGACGGCGGCTGGCGCGCGCCAGGTGCTCGGCCAGAATCGTCGTGAAAGTCGGCGGCATATGCTGGGTGATCAGCACCGGGAAGCGATCGATCACCGGGCCGATATCGGCCACCATCGACATCAGCGCCTGCGGCCCACCGGTCGACGAGCCGATCAGCAAAACGCGCGGCGCGGTCGGACCGAACGAGCGCTTCACCAGCGCAGCTTGGCTGGCAACGGTCGGCGTGGCCACGGCGGGATGCGGCACCGGCGCCGGATGCGGATCACGCGCGATCGCCGGCGCGGCAACGCCGGGGACGGCGCGGCGTCGAACCCGGCCACCGAGCGACCGGATCTTCTGCAGCAGATCGTGCTTGAAGATATCGGCGGCCTGCGGCTCGCGGGTTGTTTCCGGCTTCGGAATGTAATCGGCGGCGCCGAGCGACAGCGCTTTGAAACTGATCTCCGCGTTGCGGCGGGTCAGTGTCGACGCCATGATCACGACCAGATCGCGCTTCTTGGCGAGCAACTGCGGCAGCGCCGAAATGCCGTCGAGCTCCGGCATTTCGATGTCGAGTACCGCAACGTCCGGCTTCACCCGTTCAAGCTGATTGACGGCGTCGAGACCGGTGCGCAGCGATGCTGCGACCACCATGTCCGGCTCGGCCTCGACCCATCTGGAGATCAAACCACGGATGACGACCGAGTCGTCGACGATCATCACGCGCAACGGCTCGTATTGCGCCGAATTCGTAGCGGGACTACCTGCCAGAGCTACGCTCATAGAACACCGACGCAACGCATACTTGCACTCCCCACCGCGTCCCACACCGCGGCGCCAAAACCGGCCGTCCGACCCCCGTCAGATCAGGCCGACTTCCTGAAACTTCGCCGTGACGATGTCCTTGTCGAACGGCTTCATGATGTATTCGTTGGCGCCGGCATGCAGCGCCCGCGCGATGTGCGCGACGTCGTTCTCGGTGGTGCAGAACACCACCTTCGGCGCGTCGCCACCGGGCATCCGGCGCAGGTTGCGCAGAAACTCGTAGCCATCCATCACCGGCATGTTCCAATCGAGCAGAACGGCATCGGGCAGCCCGTGCTTGCAGGCTTCGAGCGCCTTCTCGCCGTCTTCGGCTTCGACGATCTCGAAGTCGAGACCTTCGAGGATGCGCCGCGCGACCTTCCGGATGACGCTCGAGTCGTCGACCACCAGACATGTCTTCATTTTCTGCCTCTATCAGTTCACGCCCGGATGGGCAGTTCCTGCGATTGCGCCGCAATCAGTCCAGACGTTATGCAGCCATACGTTGAGTTGCGATTTCGAGCACTTTGTCGACGTCGAGGACGACCATGAGCTGTCCGTCGAGGCGGTGGACGCCGTTGGCGAAGGAGGCCATGCGG
>NZ_JAZDRK010000023.1:0-60261 GCF_047501505.1 Rhodopseudomonas sp. G2_2311 | reverse complement strand
CCCAACGCCATCGTCACGCCCGTGACGTCCGCATCCTGCCGCCATCAAGGGACTTTCACTAAGTGATCACGCCGCCAGTGCAGCGGCCCGTTCGCGGAACGACAACGCGGTCGCCGCAGCGCCGATCTCGAACGGCGTGACGTCTGACCAAAACCGGCTGGTGAATTTCCGCGCATCGACGCGGTACGGACGATCCCACAGGAATCGCATCTCGGTCATCTCCCGCAGCATCGGCGACACCGTGCCGATCGCCGGCAGCAGCCATTGCGGCAGCGACGTGATCCGCGCGGGCATGCCGAGCGCCCGGGCGCCGAGTTCGAGAATCTGCCGCGGGGTGCGGATCGGCGCGCTCGGCATGTGCCAAGCCTGACCGAAGGCGTCGTCCGGGGCGTCGAGCAGGGTCGCGACCGCGCGCGCGATATCCGGCACGTAAGCGAAGTCGTGCAGCGTGTCGGGCGGCGCGATCAGCATCGCGCGCTTGCCCTTGGCGAGTGCGCCGAATGCGAGATCGCCGAGGTGCGACAGCCCGACGCCCGGCCCGTAGAAATCCGGCGCCCGCAGCGCCGCGACGCGCACCTGGCCGGCGTCGCTCGCCGCCGTCCACAGCCGCGTGATGACGGCGCGCACTGCGGGTTTCACTCCCGCATCGGTCAGCGGCATGTCCTCGCGCAGCGGCGCGTTCTGCGGGCCGTACATATACAGGTTGTCGACGAACACCATCCGCGCATTCGCTGCAGCGGCGGCCGCGAGCAGGTTTTGCATCGCCGCTGGCCACGAAGTGCGCCACACCTCGCCGACATAGGGAAAGCCAATCGCGACGACGATTTGCCTGGCGCCCGCGACGGCACCAGCGACCGAAGCGGGGTCGAGCACGTCGCAGGCTTGAAACGCAGCGCCGCGCGAAAGATCGGCGGGCCGGGATCGTTGCGCTACCCGCACCGCAACGCCTTTGGCTGTGAGCAATTCGGTGGTGGCGCGGCCGACCGGGCCGTAGCCGAGAAGGACGATCTCCGGCGTCATGGGCAACTCCTTTTCAAAGTCGATGACCGCAGACTAAGCGGTTTCGTTGCATATCAAAAATGCATTGTTTATATCATTATCATGCGCGAAGTGAATTTAGCCGGGCTCGACCTCAATCTGCTGCCGCCGCTCGAGGCGCTGCTGCGCCGGCGCAACGTCACCCACGCGGCGCAGGACGTCGGCCTGAGCCAACCGGCGATGAGCCGCGCACTGTCGCGCTTGCGCATTCTGCTGGCCGATCCGCTACTGGTCCGCGGTCATCATGGCTTGGTGCTGACGCCGAAGGCGCAAGCCTTGGTGCCGCTCCTGAGCGTCGCCGTCGCCGACCTCAAGAACCTGTTTCGCGAACGCCGGTTCGACCCGGCCACCGAACAGCGCACCATCCGCATCGCGGCGTCTGACAATCAGACCGTGCTGCTGGCGCCGCAGTTGATGGCGCGGCTGGCTCGCGAGGCGCCCGGCATCGATCTGCGCTTCGAGCCCTACCGTGCGGATCTGCGCGAGCGCATGGAGAGCGGCGCGCTGGATTTCGCTTTCGCGCTGGCCACCACCGATTTGCCGCCCGGTGCGGTGAGTATGCCGATCGCCGACGACCGCCTCGCGCTGGTGATGCGGCGCGGCCATCCGAAAGCCAAACGCACCTGGCGGATCGGCGACTACGCCGACGTCGACCATGTCGGCATCGCGCTGCTCGACGACGGTCGCTCGGAGCTCGACGGCATTCTGGCCGCCGCGGGGGTAAGCCGTCGGGTCGCGCTGGTCACGCCGCATTTCACCGCGGCGCTGGCGGCCGTCGCCGCGACCGACATGGTGACGACGATCTCCCGCGCGTTGGCGCGCCGCTTTGCCGGCGCCTTCGATCTGATTGTCAAACCGCCGCCGTTCACCGAGATCGAGTTGCCGATGACGCTGGTGTGGTCGCATCTGCGTCATGCCGATCCGCTGCTGGTCTGGTTTCGCGGCCTCTTGCGCGAGGTCGCCGGGCCGGCCTATGCGGATCGTGGTCAACGCGCGGCGCGCCGATCGACTTAGCCGTGCGCCGTCACCCAGGCGGCTCCGATGGGAGCCGGGAGGCAAGGCGTATGCAATCTCCCCGTGATCTGCTTGCTGATCTCTGGACCTCCGTCGGCGCTGATGCCGTCACGCTGGAGCGCGTGACGCTGACCGGCGACGAGCCGCAACTGCCGTCGTCGTTTCGGGTTGACGCCGCGGCGCAGGTGGCGATTGCGGCGAGCGGGCTGGCGGCGGCGGAGATCTGGGCGATGCGGAGCGGGCAGGCGCAGGGCGTCAGCGTCGACATCCGCCACGCCGCGATCGAGTGCCGCTCCGAGCGCTACTTGCGCAAGAACGATGAACCGCCGCCGCCTGCTTGGGATCCGCTCGCCGGCGTGTATCAGGTGAAGGGCGGCCGTTACGTCCGGCTGCACACCAACTTTCCGCATCATCGCGACGCGGTCTGCCGGGTGCTCGCCTGCGAGCCGGTTCGCGACGCGGTGCAGACCGCGCTGCTGCAGTGGGAGGGCGAAGCGTTCGAGACCGCTGCTTATGAGGCCGGCGGCGTGGTGGCGCTGATGCGTTCGCGCGAAGAATGGCAGGCGCTGCCGCAGGCCGCCGCGCTCGATGCGTTGCCGCTGGTGGAGATCAGCAAGATCGGCGAGGCGGCGCCGAAGCCGTGGCCGGAAGGCAGCCGGCCGCTCGCCGGTCTGCGTGTACTCGATCTGTCGCGGGTGATCGCCGGCCCGGTTGCAGGCCGGACTCTGGCGGCGCATGGCGCCGACGTGATGCTGGTGTCGAGCCCTCGGCTGCCGTCGATCCCCTGGCTGGTGATCGACACCGGCCGCGGCAAGCTGTCGAGCTTCGCCGACCTGACCACGCCTGAGGGCCACTCCGCGCTGCGCGAATTGCTCACCGAAGCGGACATCTTCAGCCAGGGCTATCGCCCGCGCTCGCTCGCTGCGCTCGGCTTCTCGCCCGAGGAAGCGGCAGCGATCAATCCCGGCATCGTTTACGTGTCACTGTCCGCTTATGGACGCTCGGGTCCGTGGGCGGAGCGGCGCGGCTTCGACTCCCTGGTGCAGTGCGCCACCGGCTTCAACCATGCCGAAGGGCAGGCGGCCGGCGTTGCCGGGCCGAAGGAATTGCCGATGCAGATCCTCGATCATGCGACCGGCTACCTGATGGCGTTCGGGGCGATGATCGCCAAGGCCCGCCAGGCGCGCGAGGGCGGCAGTTGGCACGTCCAGGTGTCGCTGGCCCGCACCGGAAAATGGCTGTGGGAGATGGGGCGGCTGCCGCACGGTCTCGCCACCCCCGAGATTGGCCAGGAAGCGGCGGCGCCGTATCTCGAACGGGCCCAATCCGGCTTCGGGACGCTGCAGGCGGTCCGGCATTCTGCGGTTCTCAGCGCCACGCCGGCCGCCTGGGTCCGCCCGGCGGTGCCGCTGGGGACCGATCCGGCGGCCTGGCCGGCCCGTGGTTAAGGCCTCCGGCCGCCGGTTCCACCGGTTAATGTGCCGTTCAGGATGGAATTCGTAAGCCTGCCCATTGAGGCGCGCGTCTCGGTCGGCGGCTGACGCGCTGGTGTCATCATTCGCTGCTAAGCGCATTTTTGCCGTTTTCACTTTGCGCTGGCCACGATTCGGGCATTATCAGCCGTCAGGGAGGCAACGCGGCGATCAAGCCGGAGCTCAGGCAGGGCATGCGCGAACATTTTCTTCGAAATCTGCGTCTTCGGCGCACCTGGTGGATCGCGGCTGCGTGCGTTGCGGCCGGCGTTGCCGTGGGCGGTTACGAGCTGGCTCAATTCAAGCAGCCCGGTCGCGGCCACACCGATATTTCTAGCCAGTCGCGCCGCAGTGCCGACCGCTACACCCCGACCCCGGCCGAATGGGCCAGCCTGACGATCGAGCCGGTAAGCGACCGCAGCTTCCGCGCCGAGCACGTCACCGAAGGCAAGATCGCGATCGACGAAGACCGCGCCACCCCGGTGTTCTCGCCCTATGCGGGCCGGGTGACCAAGCTGCTGGCGCGCCCCGGCGACCACGTCACCAAGGGCCAGCCGCTGTTCTCGATCGAAGCGCCCGACACCGTCCAGGCTCAGAACGATTTCATCACCGCCTCGACCGCGCTCAACAAGGCGAAGTCGCAGCTCGATCTGGCGCAGCTTCAGGACAAGCGCGCCCGCGATCTGTTCGAAGGCAAGGCGGTGCCGCTGAAGGACTATCAGCAGGCGCAGGCGACGCTGGTCACCGCGCAGAACGATTTCCAGTCGGCCACCACGGCGCTCGAAGCCGCGCGTAACCGGCTGCGCATTCTCGGCCTTAGCGAGTCCGCGATCTCGGCGTTCCAGGACAAGGGCAATATCAATCCCGAGACCACCATCGTGGCGCCGATCGCCGGCACCGTTGTGCAGCGCAGGGTCGGTCCGGGCCAGTACGTCAACGCCGGCTCCAGCGATCCCGTCTATATGATCGGCGATCTGTCGACGGTGTGGCTGACCGCTTTTGTCCGCGAAAGTGAAGCTGCCGATGTCGCCGAAGGCCAGGACATCAGCTTCAAGGTGCTGGCGCTGCCGGGCCGTACGCTGACCGGCCGGATCGACTACGTCGCCGCGGCGATCGACCCGACCACCCGTCGGCTGACGGTACGCGCCACCATCGACAATCCAGGCGGGCTGCTGAAGCCGGAAATGTTCGCCAACGTCACGATCTACTCGCCATCGGATCATCCGGCCGTCGGCGTGCCGCGCCAGGCGCTGATCTACGAAGGCGACCAGGTCCGGGTCTGGGTCGCGCATGACGACCGCTCGATCGAGCTGCGTACGGTGAAGCCGGGCCTGTCGGCCGGCGACATGGTCGAAGTCACCGGCAATCTCCGTCCGGGCGAAAAGGTCATCACCCGCGGCAGCCTATTCATCGATCGGGCTGCCACCGGGTAACTCCGGTCTGCACACGACCGTCGCCGCGCGGTCCCGCCGCCGGTGCTCCCGCCCTCAGCCTGCGGTCGCTTGTTCTTCTGAACGGCCTGCGGCATTGATCGACATAATCGCCGGACCAGCGCCTCACAGCCTCCGCCTGCCCTGAAAGGTCCGATCCGCATGGGTCGCCTCGTCGAACTCGCGGTCAACCGCCGTTTCCTGATGCTCGCGCTGTTCTTGCTGGTGCTGGCGGGCGGTGTCGCCGCGTTCGAACATCTCAATATCGAAGCCTATCCCGATCCGACCCCGCCGATGGTCGACATCGTCACCCAGAGCCCCGGGCTCTCGGCCGAGGAGATCGAGCGCTACATTACGATTCCGATCGAGACCCAGGTCGCCGGCATCAAGAACCTGAAGACCATCCGGACGATCTCGTTGTACGGCCTGTCCGACGTCAAACTGCAGTTCTCGTTCGACTACACATATCAGGAGGCGCTGCAGCAGGTGCTCAACCGGCTGTCGCAGCTGCCGCCGCTGCCAGGCAACGTCCAGCCCGGTATCTCGCCGCTCAGCCCGATCGGCGAAATCTTCCGCTATCGGCTGGTCGGCCCGCCCGGCTACAGCGTGCTCGATCTGAAGACGCTGCAGGACTGGGTGCTGCAACGCCGCTTCCGGGCCATTCCCGGTGTGATCGACGTCACCGGCTGGGGCGGCAAGACCAAGACCTACGAGGTCCAGGTCGATTTCAACAAGCTGATCGCCTACGGCCTGACGCTGCCGCAGGTGCTGCAGGCGGTCTCCAACTCCAACATCAATGTCGGCGGCAACACCGTCGACATCGGCGCGCAATCCGCGGTGGTGCGCGGCGTCGGCCTGATCCGTTCGCTCGACGATCTCGCCAATACGATGGTGGCGTCGAACAACGGCAATCCGGTGCTGGTCAAGGACGTCGCCAAGGTCAACGTCGCCGAGAAGCCGCGGCTCGGCATCGCCGGCATCAACAACGACGACGACATCGTCCAGGGCATCGTGCTGATGCGGCGCGGCGAGCAGAGCTCGCCGACGATCGCGCGGGTGGAGCAGGCGGTCACCAAGATCAACGCCTCGGGCCTGCTGCCGCCCGGCGTGCGGATCGAGCGGATCTACGACCGCAAGGATCTGATCGACACCACCACCCACACCGTGCTGCACAACATGGTGGTGGGCATCCTGCTGATCGTGCTGCTGCAGTGGATCTTCCTCGGCGACCTGCGCAGCGCGCTGATCGTCGGCGCGACGATTCCGTTCGCGCTGTTCTTTGCGGTGATCATCCTGGTGCTCCGCGGGGAGTCCGCCAACCTGTTGTCGGTCGGCGCGATCGACTTCGGGTTGATCGTCGACGCCACCGTGATCATGGTCGAGGCGATCTTCAGGCGACTCTCGCACACCACCGTGCTGTCGCCCGAAGAGCGTAGCCAGATCTCCGCCGACACCATCATGGGGATGAAGAAGCACGCGATCCGCTCCGCCGCCGCGGACGTGTCGCGCTCGATCTTCTTCGCCGCGGCGATCATCATCGCGGCGTTCCTGCCGCTGTTCACGCTGTCCGGCGTCGAGGGCAACATCTTCGGCCCGATGGCCCGGACCTACGCCTATGCGCTCGCCGGCGGCCTGCTGGCGACCTTCACGGTGACGCCGGCGCTCAGCGCCATCATCCTGCCGCACCACGTTCAGGAGACCGAGACCTGGCTGATGCGGATGCTGCACAAGGTCTACACGCCGTGGCTCAGCTGGGCGGTGAAGAACCGTCCGGTGGTGATGGCCGGCGCGGCGGGTCTGGTGCTGACTACCCTGATCGCCACACGCTTCCTGGGGCTCGAATTCCTGCCGAAGCTGGAAGAAGGCAACCTCTGGATCCGCGCCACGCTGCCGCCGACGATTTCGCTGACCGAGGGCAACGGCTACGTCAACGATATGCGCAAGCTGATCGCCAGCTTCCCCGAGGTCGAGTCGGTGGTGTCGCAGCATGGCCGGCCCGACGACGGCACCGATGCCGCCGGCTTCTTCAACGCTGAGTTCTTCGCGCCGCTGAAGCCCGCCTCGCAATGGCCCGGCAGCCACGACAAGGACGAGCTGACGGCGCGGATGCTGAAGCAGCTGCAGGCAAAATTCCCAGGCGTCGAGTTCAACTTCTCGCAGTATCTGCAGGACAACGTCTCCGAAGCCGTGTCCGGCGTGAAGGGCGAGAACTCGATCAAGCTGTACGGCAACGACCTGCAGGCGCTGACCGACACCGCCAACAAGATCAAAGCGGTGCTGTCGACGGTGCAGGGCGTGCAGGACCTCGCGGTGTTCACCTCGCTCGGCCAACCGACGATCCAGATCGACGTCAACCGGGCTCGCGCCGCGCGCTACGGGCTGACGCCCGGCGACATCAACGCCACCATCAAGGTGGCGATCGGCGGCGACACTGCCGGTGATTTGTACGAGCCGGGCAGCGACCGGCATTTCCCGATCATCGTCCGGCTGGCGCCGGAATATCGCAAGAGCGCTGAGGCGATCCACAATCTGCGGATCGGCGTGCAGGGGCCGAACGGCATCACCCAGATCCCGCTCAGTGAACTCGCCGACATCCAGCTGGTGTCCGGTGCCGCCTACATCTATCGCGAGGACCAGGAGCGCTATCTGCCGATCAAGTTCTCGGTGCGCGAGCGCGATCTCGGCAGCGCGATCCGTGAGGCCCAGGACAAGGTCAACGCCCAGGTCCGGTTGCCGCCGGGCTCGCGAATGGAATGGGTCGGCGAATTCGGCAATCTGCAAGATGCGATCAAGCGGTTGTCGATCGTGGTCCCGATCAGCCTGGCGCTGATCGGCGCGCTGCTGTTCTTCAATTTCGGCTCGCTCACCGACACGCTGCTGGCGATGAGCGTGATCCCGATGGCGATCTTCGGCGGCGTGATGGGCCTGCTGGTCAGCGGCATCCCGTTCAGCGTGTCGGCGGCGATCGGCTTCATCGCGCTGTTCGGTATTGCGGTGATGGACGGCATCATCATCCTGTCGCAGTTCAATCAGTTGATCGACCAGGGGCTCGATCGGCTGCGCGCGGTGGTCCGCACCGGCGAGCTGCAGCTTCGGCCGGTGCTGATGACCTGCGTGATCGCCGGCGTCGGCCTGCTGCCGGCGGCGATGTCGACCGGAATCGGCTCGCAGGTGCAGAAGCCGTTGGCGATCGTGGTGGTCACCGGCATGATGCTGGCCCCGGGGGTGATTCTCATCACCCTGCCGGTTTTGATCTCGTATTTCTCCCGGCGGCGCGCCAACTAATCGCCCCGCCGGCCATTCGCGCTCCCTCGTAGTAACGCGGGTAGGAGTTCTCCGGGTGGCGCGAGATCGTGCTGAAAATACGCAACAACTGCGCTGTTACCGTGTGACGCCCTGATGACAGAACCGTCGCGGCGATACACCGCAGCGGCATCTTGACCTGAGTCAAGGAGGGCACGCGAGGCCATGGCAACATTCAACCATGGCCAAGCTTCTGGTTTACCGATGCCCGCAGAATGGTCTGATGACTCAGACCTGGCTTGCCGACGAGGTGGTCGGCGAGGATCGGCCGAGCTATGAGCCGGTGTTCTGTCTGGCGTGTTCCCAGCAGCATTTCATCAGCCTGGATACCGGCCGCGCGCTCGGCGACACCGCCGCCACCGTGACCGCGACGCATGGCCCGGCATTCCCGCCGCGCGAGGATCGCTTTCCGCCGCGCGCCGTCCTGCAGCCGGAAGCCGCCAGCTTCAGCGCCCCCGACGTCGACGCATTTAGCGCTTTTAGCGGCAATCAGTTCAAGGTGTATTGAGCGCAGCCAGGCGCTTCGGACCGTCGTTAAGAAACGCGGTGCCTTGCAGGCATTGTGCCCAGGCTCGTCCCGGGCAGCCATGGTTTGCTGAGCGTCTGCGCGAAAGTCGTGGATGCCCGGGTCAAGACCGGCCATGAGGGGAGAGGGGACGTGGGAACGCTGTGTGCGTCTCCCGCAGCGTCGTCAAAGGTTGTGGATCGACGCTTACTGTCCCGACGGGGTGCGCAGGCCGTGCCAAGCGTCGCGGACCTGCTGGTAGTGCACGTCGGGCAGATAGTCCGGGGTGTTCAGGCCGAGGTTCTGGACGTCGAGGCGGCCGATCGCGCTGAGCAGCGTATAGGACGCGACCACGCGGTCGCGCTGCGCGCCGATCAGCCGGGCTTTCGCCTGGATCAGATCCTGCTGCGAGTTCAGCACGTCGACGGTGGTGCGCTGGCCGCCCTGGGCTTCGCGGCTGACACCCTGCAGCGCGATTTCGGCAGCGCGCACTTCGGATTCCGCGGCGCTCACCGCGATCTTGGCGCCTTCGTTCGACACCCAGGCGCCGATCGCCGCAGTGCGGGTCTGGTTGCGCACCAGGTCGAGCACCGAGCGGCTCTGCGCCGCCAGTTCTTTCGATTGCCGGGTCTGCGACGCAGCAGTGCCGCCGTCGTAGATCGGCGCGTTGATCTGGCCGATCACCGAGGCCTGGTCGGTGCCGTAGGTGCCGAGCGTGGAGTCGGTCTGGCTGGCGCGGCTGGCGCTGCCCTGCAATGTCACGGTCGGCAGCAGCGCGCCTTCGGCGACCTTGATGGTGGTGGTGGCGACGTCGACATCGTAGCCCGCCGCCAGCACTGCGGGGTTGCCCTTCGCCGCCTGCGCGATCGCATCCTCGCGGCTCTTCGGCAGCAACCGGTCGACCGGCGTGGCATTGCTCAGCGTGCCCGGCGGACTGCCGATCACCGCCGCGTAGGTGGCTTGGCTGATCGCGAGGTTCACTTCCGCCGCGTTCAGGTCGGCGCGTCCGCGGTTGAGGCGGGCTTCGGCCTGCGCGGTGTCGGTCGGGGTGACGTCGCCGGCGTTCAGGCGCTTCTTGGTGATGTCGAGCGTCTGGCTGAGGAAATCGACGTTGGCCTTCTGCGCCGCCACCAAGGCCTGGTTGGCGAGCACGTTGGTGTAGGCCGTCACCGCGTCAAGCAGCACGCCCTGGCCGACGTTGCGCAGCGCCTCGCGGCCCGACTTCACCTGCAGCTCGGCGACCCGCACGCTGTTGGCAGTGCGGAAGCCGTTGAACAGCGTCTGTGTGACGGTGACGCCGATGGTCCACGGCCGCAGCGTGTCGCCCTGGTAAGTATTGGTGGGGAGCAGGTTGCGCACCTGCTGCAGCCCGGCGCCGAGCGTGGCCAGAAGCTGCGGCCGGTAGCCGGCGAGCGCTTGCGGCACGTTCTCGTCAGTCGCGCGCTGACGGGCGCGTTCGGCAGTGAGTTGCGGGTTGGACTGGTAAGCCTTGACCAGCGCGTCGGATAGTCCTTCGGCCGATACCGGTCCGGCCGCTGCGACGCCGATCGCCGTCGCGACCCCCAGGGTCAACGCCGAGCGATGAGCGCGATACGCACTGCCAACGAGTCTCGTCCACCAAACCATGCGGTCCCGCGCCCTCCTGGACATCCGCCCCGCGATGCCTGCGCGTTTGTAGAACGCAGTGCAACGCGAGGCAATCGACCGGGCCCGACAGCTGCCGTTGCCGCGCGGGGGTGTTGTGATGCGGCAACGCTGCGACGATGAGGCGCGCGGTATTGTGCACGCTTTCCGGCGCAGCGGCCGCGATCTGTCAGCGTGTTGTCAGCGGTTCTGGTTGTTCGGCTTGCGCTTTTCGATGAACGCCGCCATGCCCTCGGCGCGGTCTTCCAGCGCGAAGGTCGACCGGAACAGGTCGCGCTCGATCGCGAGACCTTCGGCGAGCGTGGTTTCCAGCGCACGGTTCACCGCGCTCTTGGCCATCGCTGCGGTGGGGCGCGACATCGTGGCAATCTTCTCGGCGGCCCCGAGTGCTTCTTCCATCAGCTTATCGGCCGGCACGATGCGGCTGACCAGGCCCGAGCGTTCGGCTTCCTGCGCGTCCATCATCCGTCCGGTGAGGCACAGATCCATCGCCTTGTACTTGCCGATGGCGCGGGTGAGACGCTGGGTGCCGCCGATGCCCGGAATGGTGCCCAGGGTGATTTCCGGCTGACCGAACTTGGCGGTGTCGGCGGCGATAATGATGTCGCACATCATCGCCAATTCGCAGCCGCCGCCGAGCGCGTAGCCGGCGACCGCGGCAACGGTCGGCTTGCGGCAGCGTGCCAGCCGGTCGCCGCCGATCGAGGTGAAGTCCTCGTTGAACATGTCGATGAAGCCCTTCGGCTGCATCTCCTTGATGTCGGCGCCGGCGGCGAACGCCTTCTCGCTGCCGGTGATCAGGATGCATCCGATCGCATCGTCGGCCTCGAGATCCTCGACCGCCGCGCCAATCTCGCGGAACACGCCGAACGACAGCGCATTCAGCATCTTCGGGCGGTTGAGCTTGATGATGCCGACCGCGTTCTGACGCTCGACGATGATGAATTCGAATGTGCTCATGATGCATGTCCCCGGAAGGCCGACCGCGGCCGCGGGCAATCTGCCCGCTGCCGCCAGCGGCTTCAAGGGGTGGGCGCGGACGCCCTCAGGCCATGAACATCCGCGCCGCGGAGGCGAGAGTGAGGAGGCCGCCGGCCGCGATGAAGATCTTGCCGATCAGTGACGCCTTGTCCCACGCATCGTCATCGTGGGTGGTGGCTTTGGCCTGCGTCTCGGCTTGCGGCTGCGGGGCGGCTGCGGTCTCGGCGGCGGCAGGCTGTTGCGGCTGCATTTGGGCCTGGAGCTGCGGCGCATCGGTTGTGGCGGCGCGGTCGAGGTCGTTGACCTGGTCGGCGGCAATCACGGCGGGATTGGTCACGCCAGCGGCGGCCGGCGCTGGGGCTTGGTTGGCTTCCGTGGACGGGGTCGGCTGGGCCTGAGCGGCTTCGGCCGGCGTCGCCTGGGCATGGGCGTTGGCGATCGAGGCGGGTAGGGCACCGCTGGCATCGGCGAGCGGCTTCGGCTCGGTCTGGGCGTCGGCGGCGCGGCCTTGCTCGACCGGGGATTTGACCACCGACTTGGCTTCGGACTGCTTGGCCTCGGACGGAGTTGTTTCGGAGGGCTTGGTATCGGAAGGCTTGGCTTGGGCCTGCTTGGCCTTGGCCGGCTTGGCGTGGTGCTTGACGGCCTTTTTCTTCGGCGCCGGCTTGGGTGCGCTTCCGCTATCGCTTGCGGCGGCCTGCGGGGCCGCGAAGCTCGGTGTCGCCGGTGCCACGCACCACAAGCCCACCGTCAATCCTGCTGCAATGATCAGAGCCGAGCGCCCGCTGGCTTTGATGTCCATGACATTCTCCCCATTTGCCAGCCCGCGACCAGAAAGCGCGGGGCGGTGGCGTCAGCGGGGCCAAACCATGAGGAAACATTGCCGATCCGCGGCAACATCTGGGCAGTGGCGCGAAGTGGCTGCGGAGCGTCGTTCGGTGCTATGGCAACGGCTGGCAAACGCCGTCGTCTGGCGGTTTCCCTCACGACTCCGTGATCGCCCCGGTGGGGCGTAACGAACCGCAGTTAGGGCCGAATTGTTGGACGGGAGCGTGCGTGCGCGGACGTGACGACGAATGGACCGACCTGATGCGGTCAGCCAATGCCGGCGACAGCGTCGCGTATCGGCGGCTACTCCAGAGTGTCACGCCGGTGCTGCGCGCAGGGGCGCGGCGCGGTCTCGCCCGCGCCGGCCAGCCGGTCGATCAGGCTGAGGATATTGTGCAAGACATTCTGCTGGCGGTGCATCTGAAGCGGCACACCTGGGATTCGGGCGCGCCGTTCGCCCCGTGGCTGTTTGCGATCGCTCGCAACAAGCTGATCGATACGCTGCGCCGCCGCGGCCGCCGGGTGTTCGTCGATATCGATGATTTCGCCGACACGCTGGCGAGCGAACCGGCACCGGAGACGCTGCCCGCCAGCGAAGTGACGCGGCATCTTGAAGGCTTGCCGCCGCGGCAGCGCGACGTGCTGCAATCGATCGCGGTCGACAGCGCCTCGATCAAGGACACCGCGGCGAAACTATCGATGAGCGAGGGCGCAGTGCGGGTGGCGCTGCATCGCGGCCTGTCGGCGCTCGCCGCCAAATTGAGAACGGTGTGACCATGGAAACCGACCGCCTGATCCAAGCGCTCGCCGCCGACGGTGCCAGCCGCGATCGCCCAGTCGGGCAGATGCTGGCCGCCGCGCTGCTGGTGGCGCTGCCGGTGTCGGCGGCGCTGCTGCTGACGACGCTCGGCCTGCGCCCGGATCTGCACGAGGCGATGCGCAATCCGTTCTTCGACCTGAAATTCGTGGTGACGCTGGCGCTGTCGCTGTCGGCGATCATCGTCGCTCTGCATCTGTCGCGCCCCGAGGCGACGGCGAAAGGCTGGCGCCTGCTGCTGCTGGCACCGCTGGCGATCCTCGGCCTCGCGATCGGCGCCGAAGCGATGCTGCCGCATCGCACCTCGGCGATGACGCGGCTGCTCGGTCACAACTCGCTGCTGTGCCTCGGCTCGATCCCGGTGCTGTCGCTGCCGTTCCTCGGCGCCGCGCTGATCGGGCTGCGCCGCGGCGCGCCGTCGCGTCCGGCGGTCGCGGGTGCGCTCGCCGGTCTGCTGTCGGCCGGGCTCGCCGGCACGCTGTATGCCGCGCATTGCGTCGACGATTCCCCGCTGTTCGTCGCCACCTGGTACACGCTGGCGACCGTGATGGTGGCCGGTCTTGGCGCCGTGCTGGGACCCCGGGTGCTGCGTTACTGAGACACCTCCGGGACGTTACTGATCGCGAATGAATTTGACTCGCTTTGCGCCTGTGGTAGCAAAACACCAAGGGGCGCGGATGAGCGGGTTTTCACGACGGCGGGCGAGGGCATTGGTGGCGGCTTGGGTCGCTGCCTACGCGCTCGTGCTCAATGTCGTACTCGCCAGCACGCTGCTCGCCGGACAGTCTCCGGTTCAACTCATCACCGGTCACGAGTTCTGTATCGCTGCCGTGGATGATGGCGCCGCGGGTGATGCCGGCCAGCCGGCCAAGGCCGTTCCGATTCGCTGCCCGCTGTGCCTCGGCCAGCACGTCAGCGCGACCCCGCCGCCGCTGTCGCCGGCGCTCGCGATCCGGATCGCCTTCAGCATCCGCTACGAAGTCCCGCGCGCGACGCCGTTCGTCGCGCTGCGGCCGTCTCCCGCCCATCAGCCCCGCGGCCCGCCGGTTCTGACCTGACGATCGCGCGCGCGTTGCGCGCGTCCCCCTCATCGTCCGATCAGTTGCCGGAGTTCCGTCATGTCATCCGCATTCCCGCGGTCGCGCAGGCATTTGCTTGTGCACGCCACCGCGCTCGTCTCCACCTGCCTCGTCGCCTTGCCCGCCGCGGCGCAAAGCCGTTCCGACAGCACCCTGCCGCCGGTCACCGTGCAGGCGCCCGATCAAGCCGCCCGTCCGGCGCCGGCGCGTCCGAAGCCGCGCGCTGCCTCGCAGTCCACGCGCGCGGTGCGTAGCGCCACCCCCGCCGTGCAGCCGTCCGCGGCACCGGCCGCAAGCGAGGTCGCGCGCGGGCCGGCGCTGACCGTACTCACCGTGCAGCAGGCGCTGCGCGATATCGAGCAGACGCCCGGCGGCGTCGCGCTGGTGCCGGCCAACGCCTATCGCAACTCGACGGTGGCGAGCACCATCAAGGATATTCTCGACTACGTGCCGGGCGTATTCGCGCAGCCGAAATGGGGCGACGACACCCGGCTGTCGATCCGCGGCTCGGGCCTGTCGCGCAATTTCCATCTGCGCGGCGTGCAGCTCTACATGGACGGCATTCCGATCAACACCGCCGACGGCTATGGCGATTTCCAGGAGATCGATCCGACCGCCTACAACTACGTCTCGGTTTACAAGGGCGCCAATGCGCTGCAGTTCGGTGCCAATTCGCTCGGCGGCGCGATCAATTTCGTCACCAAGACCGGCCGCGATCCGTTTCCGAACGGCGTCAGTGTCGATGCCGGCGCGTTCGGCTATCGCCGGCTGCAGGCCAATGCCGGCGGCGTCAACGGTCCCTGGGATGGCTACATCACGGCGTCGGCGCAGGCCGCGGACGGCTTCCGCAATCACAGCGACGGTCAGGCGTACCGGCTGAGCGGCAATGTCGGCTATCAGATCACGCCCGATATCGAGACGCGGTTCTATCTCAACGCCAACAGCGTCCGGCAGAAGATCCCCGGCACCGTCACCAAGGACATCGCGCTGAATTCGCCGCAGACCGCGGCGGCCGGCAACGTCGCGCTGGATCAGCAGCGCAACATCGACACCGTGAGGCTCGCCAATAAGACCACGATCCGGTTCGAGGACACCGTCGTCGATTTCGGCGCCTTCGGCGTCGACCGCCATCTGATGCATCCGATCTTCCAGTGGCTGGACTATCGCTATCAGGACTACGGCGGCTTCGCCAAAGTCACCGACGATCGCATCATCGGCGGCTATCGCAATCGCCTGGTCGCCGGCGTCAATCTGTTGAACGGCCGGATCGACAACAAGCAGTACGTCAACGTCGCCGGCAACAAGGGCGCGCTGGCGTCGTCGTCGCTCGACAAGTCGACCAACACCAGCGTCTATATCGAAGACTCGTTCTACTTCCTGCAGAACGTCGCGCTGGTCGGCGGCACGCAATTCCTGCACGCCACCCGCGACCGCCGCGATCGCTTCCTGTCGGATGGTGATCAGTCCGGCTCCACCGAGTTCAACCTGTGGAGCCCAAAGGGGGGACTGCTCTGGCAGATCGATCCGAACTGGCAGGCCTTCGCCAACGTCTCGCGCAGCGCCGAGGTGCCGAGCTTCGGCGAGAGTGCGTCGGGCCCCGGCATTCCGACGATCCCGTTCACCAGCATCCGCCCGCAGCGCGCCACGACCTACGAGATCGGCACCCGCGGGCGCCGTCCCGACGTCACCTGGGATCTCAGCCTGTACCGGGCCGAGATCAAGGACGAACTGCTGTGTCTCTACAGCGCGTTCGGCAACTGCAACGTCACCAACGCCGACCGCACCCTACATCAAGGTGTCGAAGCCGGCCTCGGCGTGACGCTGTTCAAGCATTTGTTCGAGCGAGCCGGCGCGCCGGATCGGCTGTGGCTGAACATGGCTTATACGCTGAACGACTTCCGCTTCGACAGCGACGCCAAGTTCGGCAACAACCTGCTGCCCGGCGCCCCGCGGCACTATCTGCGCGCCGAACTGCTCTACAAGAATCCGAACGGCTTCTATATGGGCCCGAACGTCGAATGGGTGCCGCAGGCCTACTACGTCGACAGCGCCAATACGCTTCAGACCGAGCCGTACTCACTGCTCGGCCTCAAAGCGGGAATCGACAATGGCGGGCCGTATTCGATCTACATCGAAGGCCGCAACCTGCTCGACAAGACCTACATCGCCTCGGCCAGCATCATCGACAAGGCGAACGCCAACTCGCCGCTGTTCGAACCCGGTACCGGCCGCGCCGTCTATGCCGGCTTCAAGGCGAGGTGGTGATGCGGATGTCGATTTCATACGTGAAGCACCGGATGTCGTGCATCCTGCCGCTGTCTCGCCGCGTGCTGCTGGCCTCCGCCGCGGCCGTCGCGTCAGCCTCAATGTTCGGCGCTTCCGCGCTGGCGCAGAGCACGTCGAGAGAGCCGCTACCGCCGGTGACGGTGCAGGCGCCGGATCAGGCGCCGCGTTCCGCCGCCCGTTCGAAGCCGCGTGCCACGTCGGGTGGCAGTCGCACAGTGCGCACCGCTAATCGCGGCGCGCCTTCCGCGCGCCCGACCGCAGGTCCGGCAGTCCAGCAAAGCACGGGCTCGACGGCGAGCCTGACGGTGCCGACCACCGAGCAGGCACGCCAGGAAATCCAGCGAGTCCCCGGCGGGGTTGCGCTGGTGCCCGACACGGCGTTCAAGAATTCGCCGGCCAACACCATCAAGGACGCGCTCGGCTGGGTGCCGGGCGTACTGATCCAGCAGCGCTGGGGGCCGGACGCGCGGATTTCGATCCGCGGCTCGGGCTTGTCCCGCGCCTACGGCAATCGCGGGATTAACCCGTATATGGACGGCATCCCGATCAACACTGCGGACGGGCTGTTCGACCTCTACGAGATCGACCCCACTGCGTATCGCTATATCGAGGTGTACAAGGGCGCGAACGGCTTGCGTTACGGCGCCAACTCGCTCGGCGGCGCGATCAATTTCGTCATGCCGACGGGGCGTGACGCACCCGAGTTCGAGGCACGTGTCGACGGCGGAAGCTTCGGTTACTTGAAGTCGCAGGTTGCGACCGGCGGGGTCGCCGGCGCCGCGGATTGGTACATGACGATGTCGGCGCAGCGCGAGGACGGCTATCGCGAGCACAGCAAGACTGACGCCGAGCGGCTGAATGCCAATGTCGGCTATCAATTCTCGCCCGATGTCGAGACCCGGTTCTATCTGAATGTCAGCCGCTGGCGGGCGCAGATTCCCGGTGAGGTCACCAAGGACCTGGCGCTGAACTCGCCGCGTGCGGCGAATCCGGTGTGGGTGCAGCAGGACCAGCAGCGCAATATCGACTCGGTGCGCGTCGCCAACAAGACGACTTTGCGGTTCGACGAGACCACGGTCGATTTCGGTGCCTTCGTCCTCGAACGCCACGTGATGCATCCGATCTATCAGTGGCTGGACTTCCACGTCCACGATTATGGCGGCTTCGCCCGCGCCACCGACGACCGTTTCATCGGTGGCTTCCGCAACCGCCTGATCACCGGCGTCAACATCCAGAACGGCACCATCGACATCAACCAATATTGGAACGTCGGTGCGGCGGTGAAGGGGCCGCTCGCGGCGTCGAATCTTTGGAAGTCGCAGAACATGTCGGCCTACGCCGACAACTCGTTCTACGTGCTGCCCAACGTCGCGGTGGTGACCGGCGCGCAGTTCCTGCACGCGGTCCGCGACCAGCAGGACCGCTTCCTGTCCAACGGCGATCAGTCCGGCCGGCGGACCTACAATCCCTTCAGCCCGAAGATCGGCCTGCTGTGGGATGTCGATCCGACTTGGCAGGTGTACGGCAATATCTCGCGCAGCGCGGAGGTTCCGACCTACGACGTCACCACCTTCGCGTCACCGGCGAGCACGGACATCAATGCCCAGACCGCGACGACCTATGAGGTGGGCACGCGCGGCCGGCGGCCGGATCTGACTTGGGACGTCTCGCTGTATCGCGCCGACATCCGCAACGAGCTCCAGTGTCTTACCAGCCCGGCGACACCCGGCGCCTGCACGATCCGCAATGCGGATCGCACGGTGCATCAGGGCATCGAAGCAGGACTCGGAGTCGCGTTCCTGAAGTCGACCTTCGCGCCGGAGGACCGGTTCTGGTTCAACGTCGCCTACACCTATAGCGACTTCCGGTTCGATAGTGATGCCACCTGGGGAAACAATCGTTTACCGGCAGTGCCCGCGCACTATGTGCGGGCCGAGGTGCTCTACAAGCATGCCAGCGGCTTCTACGCCGGCCCGAACGTCGAATGGATGCCGCAGGCGTTCTATGCCGACAACGCCAACACGCTGACGGTCGATCCCTACGCATTGCTGAACTTCAAGCTCGGCTACGACCACGGCACCGGCTGGTCCGGCTACATCGAGGGACGCAACCTGCTCGACAAGCGTTACATCTCGACCACGATCGCGGTGGAAACCGCCACCGCGGCGTCGGCGCTGTTCAATCCGGGGATGGGGCGCGCCGTGTTTGGCGGTTTGCGCTATCGAATGTGAGGTTTATTCCGCCGGCCGCTCAGGCGGCCGGCGGTGCGGCGGCGGTGGATTGCTGCATGCGGTGGAAGCGCAGCACCTGCTGGGCGGTGGAGGTGCGCAGCCGCTCATAGGTGTCGCGGCATTCCTCGAGGTCGTGCGAGTGGGTGCCGTTGATCTCGTCGCGCATGTCGATGATCTCGCGCACCGTCGCCCATGTCAGGTTGCACACCTTGGCGAGGATCAGCACGCCTTCGTCGCGCGATTCCACCATCATGGCTTCGGCGGTTTCGACCGTGATGTTGGCCAGACAAGCGATCGCCTGATTGGTCTCGTCGAATTTGCGCTGCTGGGCGAAGCTGTGCACCGCGACGGCGTCGATGCGGCCCTCTTCAAACAGCGAGCGCACCAGCCCGTGCGCGATCGAGGTCTGGCGGCTGATGCCGCGCGGCGCCGAGCGTGCCAGCCGGCCGGCCTGGCGCACCGCGTTGCCGACATCGGCGGCAGCGTGCGGATTGGCGGCTTCGAGCTTGCTGCGCACGGTCGCCGAAGCGATCGCGATCATCTTCAGGTACTGCGCCCGCGGAATGGTGCGCTGGCCGAGTGCGTCGGCGAGGCCGTCGTCATGTTCGGCGCGCCGGGCGAGCACGCAATAGCCGTTGTCGGAGAATTCGGCGCCGGGGTTTTTCACCGTGCTCTGCACTACCGCCGGATTGCCGAGTTCGACCAGCACGTCGGTGACGGCACCGCTGAGGGTGCGGCGGGTCGAGATCGCCATCATGTGCTGCTGGCTCTTGGCGCGCACATTGGCGATCAGGGTGGCGTCGTCGAGCTGCTCCGACTGCGACAGCACCGGCGCGGCGATCTCGATCCGATCTTCGAAAGCGAGCTGCCGGATGATCCGCGGCGGTGCCTGCACATTGGCGAGCCGCTGCGCCAGCAGCTCCTTGGCGTTGGATTCGATGTCCTCGACCAGGCAGGTAAAGACGTCGTCGAACACCTCGATCTGCTCGTCGTTGTAGTCCACGCCGTCGAGAAACAGGTCGGTCACGCGGCGTAGCGTCTCGACGCGTCGCGCCACGGTGCCGTGCGCCAGCATCGCCTGCAATTCATCGAGCAGGTGGAGGGCCGGCCTCGTTGGTCTTGAAGTCATTACTCTTTCCTAGAGCGAAGACAGGGCGCCTGTTTCTTCAGGCGCAGGCAACTCGGTTTCGTCCGCCGTGCTTGGCCTCGTAGAGTGCGCGATCGGCGCGTGCCAGCACGGCTTCGGTGGATTCTTGGAGCGTCATGGTGGTGACGCCGGCGGACAGCGTCACCATCATGCTGGGCGAGAACGCGCTCCAGTCGAGATCGGCGACGATCATGCGAAGCCGGTCGAGGATCAGGCGGGCTTCGTCGTCGGAGGTGTTCGGCAGCAGCAGCAGGAATTCTTCACCGCCGTAGCGGCCGAACCGGTCGAAGCTGCGGATGTTGGCGAAGATCGTGATGGCGAAAGTGCGCAGCACCTCGTCGCCGATCGGATGACCAAACGTGTCGTTGATGCGCTTGAACCAGTCGAGGTCGATCAGCGCCAGCGACAGCGACTCGCAGTGCCGCGCCGCTCGTTCCATTTCGTTGTCGAGGTGCCGCATGATGCAGCGGCGGTTATAGGCCCCGGTGAGCTCGTCGAGCTCGGCCAGTTCCTCGATCCGCTGATAGGCCTCGCGGAGCTGGGCGCCGCGCTTGTACAGCGAGTCGCGCAGCGCCTTGGAAAACACCCCGATGAAGGTGCAGCGTCCGACCGTCAGCACCAGCGCCAGCAGGGTGGCGAGCCGTTCGAGCGAATTGTCGTGCGGCATCCCGATCGGCAGATCGGTGAGCAGGAACAGCGGCACCAGCGCGCACAGCAGCGCGGACCACAGGATCAGCGCCTGCCGGCGATCGGCGCGCAGCGAAGCGAAGCCGAACACCACGAACAGTTCGAACAGAAAGAAGGCGCCGATCTGCGGCGCCCACACCGTGAAGCCGATGATCAGCGCCAGTGTTGTGACGGCGATCGGCACCGTCAGATAGTGGTCGGAGAAGCGATCGTTGAACCCGGATTCCGACAGCGCGAACAAAATGCCGCCGACCAGGGCGCCGGAAACGGCGAAGGCCACCACCACGATCGACGGGATCGTGCCGGCCTGGACGTAGATCAGCAGGATCGCAGCATCGATCATGAAGCTGGCGGCGATCAGGTCCAGCATGTGCCGGCGCTGACGCATCCGTCGGCCACGGACGGCAAGGGTGCGCGCGTCTTCTGCCCTGGCGTCTTCAGCCCTGGTTTGAGGGTCGGGCAGGGTGCCCGACAGCGCGGCAGTTGGTCCCATCGTCCGCCCGGTCGATTTTGCTCTTCGGGAACCTACTGGGAAAAGCCTTTCGTTTTGGTATCTGCCAGTTGCTCGCAAGGGTTGATGGAAGCCGCCAGCTGGTTGATTCCAGCGGGTTTTGCGCGGGATTTCCCGGACAGCCAAGGCGACCTGCCAGGATTGAGCTGTGAATATGTCGCGCAAACCGCATCTCGGCTTGGTAACCTTCGGCCAACATGGCGCGGCGACTCACGCTGCCCGCGGAGGTGGGCTGGCGAAGCGATCTTGCTGGGTTAGGCGCCGTTTCGCGCCGGAATCGGGACCTGCGGCCATTCCGAGGATCGAAAATTTGCTTTTATTTATCGAACCTTCTGCGTTGTCCGGCCGACCAAATCCAAGAGACGGCTAGTGAGTACCAAGCAGGCAGCCACCGACGACGTCCTGATCGCCAGGATCGCCCAGGGGGACCGGGTCGCGATGCAAGTCCTGTATGGACGGCATCACGTCAAAGTCTTCCGGTTCGGTCTGCGCCTCGTTCGGAACGAACAGATCGCCGAGGATCTTATCAGCGAAGTCTTCCTCGACGTCTGGCGGCAGGCCGGCAAGTTCGAGGGACGGTCTTCGGTTTCAACCTGGCTGCTGGCGATTACGCGGTTCAAGGCGCTGTCGGCGCTGCGACGGCGTAAGGACGCCGAACTGGACGACGAGGCCGCCGCCGCGATCGAGGATCCTTCCGACGATCCAGAGATCGCGGTGCAGAAGAAGGACACGGGCGAAGCTCTGCGGAAGTGCCTGACCTCACTGACGCCCGAGCATCGAGAGATCGTCGATCTGGTGTACTACCATGAGAAATCCATCGAAGAAGTCGCCGAGATCGTCGGAATTCCGGAGAACACGGTGAAAACCCGTCTGTTCTACGCGCGCAAGAAACTCGCCGATCTGCTGCAGGCGGCCGGCGTGCAACGAGGCTGGCCATGATGGCGATGAGCAACACGATGCCGGATCCCCGGGAGCCGGGCGACGTCGAGGCGCTGCTGCCGTGGTACGCGGCCGGCACGCTGAATGCCCGCGATGCCCGCCGTGTCGCCGATGCGCTCGATCGCGATCCGGCGCTGGCGCGGCAATATGCCGTCATCCTCGAAGAATACGCCTCGACCATCGAGCTCAATGAGAGCCTCGGTGCGCCGTCATCGCGCGCGATGCAGAAGCTGTTCGCTGCGATCGATGCCGAGCCGGCCCGGGCGCCGGGTGCCGGGCAGGGGCTCGGCGCGCGCTTTGCCGGTTTCTTTTCCGGGTTGTCGCCGAAGGCGCTGGCCTGGTCGGCGTCGGTCGCCGGCCTTGCGCTTCTGTTGCAGGCCGGACTGATCGGTGCGCTGCTGACGTGGCCGCATGCGGCTCCGGTGCAGACCGCCGCCTATCAGCCGCAGCGCGAGGTGGCGCGCGCGCCGGCATCGGCTCCGGCTCCCGCGTCGGTTTCGCCGCCCGCGGCGGCGATGGCCGATCGCCCGGCAGAAGCCAGCAAACCGGCGCCGCCGATGGTGATGGCGGAGCGGTCGGGCGGACCGGTGGTGCGGAGCCTTGCGCCGCAATCCGGCCCGCGTGTGCTGGTCAAGTTCGCGCCCGAAGCGCGCGCTTCGGAGATCGCCGCCTTGCTCGACCATTATAACGCCGTGGTGGTCGACAGCTCGCGAGGCGGGCTGTTCCGGCTGCAGTTCGGCACGCAGCCACTGTCGAAGGAGGATCAGGAGAATCTGATCGGCCGGCTGCAAAAGGAGCCGGTCGTCAGCGTGGTGCTGTCGGCTCCCTGATTACTTCGCACTGCACAAAGCAACTGTCTGGGCGCTGTGGTGCGGGCACATCTCTGCCCGCGTCGCTGACGGCTGGCGCGGAGCGTCGCTCACTCCATCTTCACAACCTCGCGCGCGAGAAAAAATCTGCAACCGGATTGAACGTGTGCGCGTTGTCCGCTGACCAATCGTTGTGGGAGCGGACACCACCTCCCAAACGAGGCCAGTCGGCGCGAGCGCCCATCCACCCCTGCGCTGATATGGCTTGTGACCCGCCCGGTTGTCCCCCCGGGCGGGTCTTTCGTTTTCCGGCCTGATTCGGCGGCCAAGCCACTGGGACGCCCTCCAAATACCCGCAGTATTACGAGGTTCGGTCGCGGCGGAGCTCCAAGTTACCGCTGCGCTGGACATGGTAAATTTTTGTTAACAACATTGTTCGTAAGCTTTGCGTCGATTCGTAAGTTGCGTCGCGTTCCTTTTTCCTCTCCTGGCGGACCGACTATGGAACAGACCGACGCAGAGCGTGGGCGTGCGCTCGTCCAGCGCTGGTGCTTGCTCGCAGAACAGCGGCTCGACTACCTCACCGAGCTGTTCGAAACCGGCCGTTGGCGGCGCTTCTTCGGCGAGCTCGAATTTCTTGAAAACGTCCAGGAAGCCAAGGCCGCCGTCGAATCCTGGCGCGGCTTGTTGAATCGCGAAGCGACTCTCGACAATCGTCCGGTCGATCTGTCCTGGCTCGGCCACAATAAGAAAGTCCAGCCGCGGCTGGCGTTCTACTTCGACGGCGAGGTGGTGAACGGCTCGCCCTCGTACACGCTGCCCCAATCGGCACCCAAGCCTGCCCAGGCGCCGCGCGTCACCGCTCCCGCAAAGCCGGTTAAAGCCGCCGAGCCGGTGCGCGCTCCGATTGCGCCGGAGCCGGCCCCGGCGATTGTCCCCGACGATGTCCCGGTGTGGATGCACGCGCTCGATCCGGCGCGGCTCGAGCAACGCTACTCGCTGCTCCGCAAAGCGGGCTGACGCGCACACCCGCCCTGATTCGCGCAAAGGTGTGCGTTCGCGTCATTCATCCACAGCGTGGCCGATGCGACCTTCGTCGTATTGAGTCGTCGGCGCCGATGGCGCGGCGCAATCTGCTTCAGCCCGAGCTCGGCTTACTAACATCAACTGTTAGTTCGGTTTTGCGGCGCCGTTTGACATTGATCAAACTTGAACACAGCAGCCGACGCCGCGATCAGCGCAAACTGGCGTCAATGCGCACCGAATTGCGCCGCTGATATTTAACGGATTGGAACGAATTTTCGCGCACTTATTGCGTGCGAACCGGTTCTGGATTCGCTCATAAGATGAAATCACAGCAGGGGGATTCGCGGCGACGTGCGCGTCCCTGACGTGCTGCGGATCTCTCTTTCATGCGCTGAGTGCAGCCACGCTTTCGCGCGGCCTCGTCGGGAAAGAGATCATGCCTAGTGCTCAATCGTCGCCTGTCCCGCACAGTTCTGCGGGCCTGTTTTCGTTCTTCACCAACCGCAAGATCGGGGTGAAAATCGCCATCGGTTTCGCCGCCGTGCAGGTGCTGATGGCTGTCCTGGCCGTCCTCAACTATTCCAGCTTCGGCAAAGTCGGTGATGCGTTCGCCAAGTTCGATCAGCGCGTCGGCGTCGTCGACGCCGTGCGTGACGTCGAACAGGACTTCAATTCGCTTCGCCGTACCGTGCGCGAATACAGCCTCACCGGCGAAGACTTTATGATCGCCGAAGCCACCAAGCGCCGCACCGAGCTGCAGGATCATATCAAGCAGTCGCTGCAGCAAATTCGCGTCGCCAGCCGCCACGCTGCGATGCTCGACCTCAGCAACAAGGTTGATGCGTATGTCGGCCAGTTCGAGGGGCTAACCAGGCTGCGTCAGGATCAGAACCGTTTATCGCTGACCGTGCTGGGGCCGGTCGGGCAGCGGATCGTCGGCAAGCTCGAGCAGTTGCAATCCTCCACGATGAGCGGCGACGGCAACAGCGATCAGGCGCTTCTGGTCGCGCAATCGCTCAAGCAGTTCCTGCTCCTGCGGCTCGGCGCCGCGAAGGTGCTTGGAGTCCGGCTGGAGAAGTCCGCGCAGGCGAGCGCCGAAAAGGCTCTGGCGGATTTTCGCACCTCGTTGTCGACCATGAAGACCGCGCTGACGGCAGACGCCGAGCGCAAGCAGCTCGCCGCGATCGAAGCCGACCTCGCAATCTATGCGGACGGCTTCCAGCAGTCGGTTCGCGACGTCAACGACATCGACGCGGCGATCGCGTCGATGACCAAGGTCGCGGAGGCGTTGGCAGGTGATGCCGCGGCGATCAAGCAGTCCGGTCTGACCGAATCCAAGCAGATCGGCCACCAGACCGAGGCGCTGATCAGTGAAACCCAAACCCAGATCCTGGTCATCACCCTCGGCGCGCTCGCAGTCGGCATTCTGCTCGCCTGGCTGATCGGCCGTGCAGTGTCGGGCCCGATCGTGGCGATGTCCGGCGTGATGAAGGAGCTTGCTGCCGGCAACACCAATGTCGAGATCGTCGGCTCCGGGCGCCTGGATGAGATCGGGCTGATGGCCTGCACGGTCGAAGTGTTCCGCAACAACTCGCGCGAATTCGACCGGTTGAAGGCCGAGCAGGAGGAAGCCGAACGCCGCGTCGCCGCCGAGCACAAGGCCGAGATGCAGCGCCTCGCCGATCATTTCGAAGGCGCGGTCGGCGAGATCATCGACACCGTGACCTCGGCTTCGACCGAACTCGAAGCTTCGGCCGGTACGCTGACCACCACCGCCGAACGTTCGCAGATGCTTGCCGGCTCGGTCGCGGCGGCGTCCGAACAGGCCTCAGCCAACGTGCAGTCGGTGGCCTCGGCCACCGAGGAGATGGCTTCGTCGATCACCGAGATTAGCCGTCAGGTGCAGGAAGCGGCGCGCATCGCCAACGAAGCCGTCGAGCAGGCGCGCAAGACCAACGACCGGATCGGTACGCTCGCCCAGGCGGCGAACCGGATCGGCGACGTGGTCGATCTCATCAACACCATCGCCGGCCAGACCAACCTGCTCGCACTCAACGCCACGATCGAGGCGGCGCGCGCGGGCGATGCCGGCCGCGGCTTCGCGGTGGTGGCGCAGGAAGTGAAGGCGCTTGCCGAGCAGACCGGCAAGGCGACCGGGGAGATCAGCTCGCAGATCAGCAGTATGCAGTCGGCAACGCAGGAGTCGGTCGGTGCGATCCGCGAGATCGGCGGCACCATCGAGCGGATGTCGGAGATCGCCTCGACCATCGCGTCTGCGGTGGAAGAGCAAGGCGCGGCGACGCAGGAGATCTCGCGTAACGTGCAGCAAGCTGCACGCGGCACCCACGAGGTCTCGTCCAACATCTCCGACGTGCAGCGCGGCGCGACCGAGACCGGTTCTGCCTCGTCGCAGGTGCTGTCCGCCGCACAGTCGCTGTCGCGCGATAGCACGCGCCTGAAGGATGAGGTCGATCGCTTCATGGAGACGGTGCGGGCGGCGTAAGCCGTCACGTTATCGCTAGCAACTTGCAACTGATGTGTCGCGCCCGGGCCTGGTCCCGGGCGCGCGCGTTTGGGTGACCTGTGCTCCAAATGTGACATCTATTCCAAATGACACGAGCTGCGGTATCTCATTACTTCGCCGTATTGTTGCACCTTTGTCGATGTGATTACTTGCTCCCCGCACAGACTGGGGACGAATGTGCTGAGGGCGTTGTGGAGCGGAGTGAAGGCAAGAGCGTCGGCCGCGCATGCGCGCCGTCCAGGCCGGTCGCTCGCGATTCGCAACGAGTCCGCTTGGTTCGGCGCCGCGTTGCGGATGTCGACCAGTTGGATCGTCACCCTCGCGCTGCTGCTGCAGATCGCGCTGTCGGCGATGCCGGCCGCCAGCGCCGCATCGCTCGACGTTCTTGCCAGCGCCGGCATCTGCCATTCGATCGACACCTCCGCGCCGCCCGAGTCGCAGGATCGGGTGGTGGTGCACTTCAAGTGCATCGCCTGCGTCCTGGTCTGCAGCCTGCCGCCGCCGTCGCTGGTCGTCACCGCGGCGCCGAGCTTGGCTTGGGCGTGGCTCGCCCAGCGCTGGCCGCTCACCGAGGCTGCTCCGCGTAGCGCCCCGGTTTCCTCACACTCCGCCCGCGGACCTCCGGACGTCGCGTAACCGCACCCATCGCCGATCGCGCGTTCCTGCGCGGCGGCGATGCTTAGCCGTTTCGCTGCTGTCACCGTCGCGTCTGCTCGTCGCAGCGCACGGCGCCAGATGTCCTGCGCCAGCCAGAGGCTGCGCGCGCTCGCTCTTCCGTGAGTTTCGTCATGTCATCCGTTCTGCCCGCCGGCTTGCGCCGGTCCTTGTTGCTGTCCACCTCGCTGCTGTCGTTGCCGTGCGCGGCGATCGCGTTCTCGGCCGTCTCGCTCTCGTCGGCGCCGGCTTCCGCCCAAGCTGGGAGCAATCTGTCGACCATTGTGGTCGAGCCCGCCAGGCCGCGCGCCAAACCGCGCGTGCGCGCCACCACGCCGTCGCCGCAGCGCGGGCCGGTGATCCGCGATGCTGCCGCGTCCCCGCCGCCCGCCGCGCCATCGTCTGAGCCGGTGTCCGCCTCGGCCACGACGCTGCCGGGCTCGGCTGCGGTGACGCGCAGCCTCGGCACCAGCGACAGCGCCTCGCTGATCACTGACATTCCCGGCGGCGCAGTGTGGGGCGCCGGCGGCGTTTCCAGCCTGCCGGCGCTGAACGGCGTCGGCGCCGACCGCGTGCAGGTGGCGATCAACTCGATGCTGATCAGCCCGGCGTGCCCGAACGAGATGAATCCGCCGCTGTCCTTCGTCAATCCGCAGATGATCGCCAGCATGCGCGCCTATCTGGGCGTCGCGCCGGTCAGCGTCGGCGGCGACTACATCGGCGGCAAGATCGACGTCACCACCGCCCCGCCGCAGTTTGCGACCGGGCCGAGCCTGCTGACCACAGCGACGGTCTCCGGCTTCTATCGCAGCAACGGCAACGCCTACGGCGTCGATGCGCGTGCGACGATCGCCAATCAGGACACCAGCGTCACCTACACCGGCGGCTGGGCCCGCTCCGGCAACTACAAGGCCGGTAACGGCATGACGGTGAAGTCGACGCTGTGGGAGGTGCAGAACCACGCCGTCAGCATTTCGCGGCAGAGCGCCGGCAATCTGTTCACGCTGCAGGTCGGCGGGCAGTTCATCCCGTATCAGGGCTACGTCAACCAGTACATGGACATGGTCTCCAACCGGTCGATGTTCGTCAACGGCCGCTACGACGGCGTGTTCGACTGGGGCAAGCTGGAGACATCTGCGTTCTATCACCGCATCCGGCATACGATGGGCTTCATCGCGCCGGACAAGGTCAGCAACATGCCGATGGACACCCGCGGCACCGACCTCGGCTATAACATCAAGGCCTCGGTGATCGCCTCCGACCACGATCTGATCCGCATCGGCAACGAGACCCATGCGTACCGGCTCGACGATTGGTGGGATCCGGTGCCGGGCTCCGGGATGATGATGTCGCCCAACACCTTCATCAACATCAACGACGGTCGCCGCACCCGGCTCGGCACCTTCGTCGAGTGGGAGCGGCACTGGAACCGGGAATGGACCACGCTGTTCGGCCTGCGTAACGACGTGGTGTGGATGGGCACCGGCAACGTCCAGGGCTACAGCTCGATGTACGCAGCCGATGCGGCGCGCTTCAATGGCCGCGACCGCGATCGCACCGACGTCAATTTCGACGGTTCGGCGCTGATCCGCTACGAGCCCAACGCGATCAGCCAGTTCGAGCTCGGCTTCGCCCGCAAGACCCGCTCGCCGAATTTGTATGAGCGCTACACTTGGTCGAACACCGCGATGGCGATGAAGATGATCGGCTGGTTCGGCGATGGCAACGGCTACGTCGGCAACGTCGACCTCAACCCGGAAAAGGCCCACACCGTGAGCTTCACCGCGGCGTGGCACGATCCGGCGCAGAAGCTATGGGAGGTTCGAGTCACGCCGTATTACAGCTACGTGCAGGACTACATCGACGTGAACCGCTGCTTCATCGCGGGCAGCTCGACCTGCAATGCGGCGAACCTGACCAAGACCAACGCCTTCGTGTTCTTGCAGTTCGCCAACCACGACGCCGAACTCTACGGCGTCAATCTCGACGGCCGGCTGACGGCGTGGGACAATGCGGCTTACGGCCGAGGCGTGCTGCGCGGGCAGTTCGCTTACGTGCACGGCCAGCGCACCGACGGCATCAACTTGTATCACGTGATGCCGGTCAACGCGAAGCTCGGGCTCGATCACGAGCTCGGCGGCTGGGTCAACGGCATCGAGCTGCAACTGGTCGGCGCCAAGACCCAGGTCAGCGAGGTGCACAACGAGACCACGACTTCGGCCTACGCGCTGCTGAACCTCCGCACCGGTTATCGCTGGGAGAACGTGCGGCTCGATGTCGGCGTCGATAATGTTTTCGACAAGTTCTACACGCTGCCGCTCGGCGGGGCGGACCTCGTCGACTACCGCGCGGCCTCGATGATGGGCGGATCGTCGCCGATCTGGGGCTATGGCGTGCCGGGCATGGGGCGGTCGTTCAACACCCGCCTGACCGTGTCGTTCTGATGGTGCGTGGGGCCGCCTCCGATACAGAGAACGGCCCCATTCGCCGGCCTGGAAGCCTGGTATGACGACGAAGGAGAATAATCGACTACAGTCAGGCTGGTGCCGACGTGATTGTATTTTCATCCGGGTGGAGTAGAGATTCGAACTCCACGCAGGGGAATTTCATCATGCTCGACCGTCGCAATCTTCTGACCGTTCTGGGGGCCGCGATCTTTGCGGCTTCGCCCGCGCTCGCCGCCGAGGACCATAGCGCCCACATGCATGCTGCGGCCGCCGGCGCTGCGCCGGCCAACGCCAAGCTGATCGAAACCGCGTCCGATTGCGTCAAGACCGGGCAGGCCTGCATCGCGCATTGCCTGCAGTCGTTCGCGGCCGGCGACACCTCGCTCGCGGCCTGCGCCAAGTCGGTCGACCAGATGCTGTCGGTGTGCGCCACGCTGCAGAAGCTCGCATCGCTCGGCTCTCCGAACCTGCCCGCAATGGCCAAGGTGGCGCTGGCGGTGTGCGAGGATTGCGAAAAGGAGTGCCGCAAGCACGCCGATCATCACGCCACCTGCAAGGCCTGCGCCGACGCGTGTAAAGCCTGCGCCGACGCCTGCCGCGCGGTGTGAGATCGCTTGCCCCGCCACCGAGCCGTGCTTGTGGCGGTGTCGATAAGCAAGCAGGAGAGTAGACGGGCCCGGCTTGCCAGGTCCGGTCCCCGCGCTCGATCAATCGAACGCAACCCCGATCCGTTTCTCTTTTCGCCAGATCACGCGGCTGGCTCGTTTGATCTGATCGCTCGGGACGTAGAGCGTGAATCGGTCGGGGATGAACAGGGGCGTGACGACATCCAGCGCCGCGCCGGCCTCTGAGATATTCCTGACGCTGCAGTCGATCGCGCCGCCGCCGAACTCGATGGTTGCAGCCTTCAGGACGCGCCGCCGAGGCGTTTTTCTCTGCTCATCCATTCGGCCGTTTGAGCATGAGAATTTTATATTTCTGTGAACGCATCCCTCAAAAAACGCCCACAGTGCGGCCATCTACGTACAGCAAAGTACAAAGCCGCCGTTCGCGCGCAGGAAGCCGGGGCCGCGTCGTCACCGGGTGGTGTTGTTGCCGAGCGAGACCTGGGTGAACCGCGTCGCGCCCGGCGTCGTCAGGTCCGGCGTCACTGGTCTTGCGTGGTCGAGACCGACCACCGCGCCGCGCGGAGTTTCGGCGATCACGTTGCCGGTGATCGTCGCGGTGCCGGCGCCGTCCATCACCGACACGCCGATGCCGATGAAGCTCTTGCGCACGACGTTTCCGGTGATGGCGACGTCGCGCAAATAGCGGCCCCAGCCGGCAACGATGCCGAACGACGGCGCGTTCTCGATCACGTTGCCGGAAACCGCGGTGTCGGCTTCGACATAGATTCCGATCCCGGCATCGTCGTCGGGCGCCGTGCCGATCGGTCGCTTCGGCTTGAGGTTGCGGATGATGTTGCCGTGCACCGTGCTGAGCCGGCCGCCCTCATTGAAGTTGCAGACCGAGACCCCGAGTGCTGCGCCGTCCACCGTGTTGTTGGCGATCACCGTGCCTTCGAACGCGAACTCCGAATACAGCGCGACCTCGCGCACGTTCAGCACGCTGTTGCCGGTGATCTGAATATTCGAAGCCGAGTTGCCGCGCACCGCGGAGTAATCGCAATCCTTGATGCGGTTGCCGCTGATCACCACGTTGCCGGCGCGAAACGCGTTGATGGCGTTGCCGTACTGGCCCGAGCCGCCCGGACCGGCCTTGATGTTTTCGATCCGGTTGCCGGTGACGAGTGTGCCGTCATCGCCGAGCGAGGTGCGCAGAATCTCAATGCCGTTGTCGTTGGTATCAATGATGGTGTTGCCGTCGACCCGCAGCCCGTTGGCGTCGAACGAGACGACGCCGGTCACCGCAATCTTGGTCAGGGTGTTGTTGCTGATGGCGCCGGAGCTGGCCTCCAGCCAGATGCCCGAGCCACCGCTGGCGGTGATCGTGCAGTCTTCGATCCGCAGGTCTTGCGCAGCGATACAGTGCACCAGCCCGCGCCGGCTCGGCAGCGGAATTCCGGCGCCGTCGAGCACCAGGCCGGACAGCGTCGCGGTTTCGGCGCCCTGGCTGTCCAACAATGAGGGGCCGCCGGTGAAGATCAGCCGCGTGGCGCCGCGCACACCGGACAGCTGCGCGCCGGACGGCAGCCGCAGCGTGCCGGTCCGATAGTTGCCGGGTGGCAGTGCCAGCGGCACGCGCCGTTCGGCGGCATCGTCGATCGCGCGCTGCAAGGCCGAGGTCTGGTCATCACTGCTATCGGGCCGGACGCCGGACAGCGCGGCGTCGCGACCGCGGCGCGAGGTCGGGGCCGCAGCGAGCGGGGAGGTGGTCAGCGCCAGTGCGCTGGTCGTCGCAAGGGTCGTGAGGAAGTCGCGGCGGTGCAGGGCCATGGCGCGTGCTCTGTGGGCGAAAACCTAATCCTCACAGCTAACGCAAATTCCGTCGAGGCGCGGGCCAAGGCGGCGGACCGGCGGCATGATGTTTCGCGGTAGGGTTAACCCTGCGCGTGGTCTGGCTCCTGCTGGGGCGGTACAAACTGATCACGCCGCGCGGCGCGGGCCTCCCGTTCATTACGCTCCGGGTCTTCGCCCGGCTCCGGCGCGCAGGCACGGATCTGGTAGCCGTTGTCGAGCACGTGGCGCGGAGTTTCGGTTTCGGTGTCAGCGACCGTGTCGATCACCAGCCCGCTCTCCTTGGCGTGCTTCCAGACGTCGGCTTGGGTCGGATAGATCTTGCTGACCCTGGCATCGTCGCAAAACAGCGCGTACGGCATTGGTTCCTCCTCGGACGAGGACAACGCCGGCCGGAACGATGGGTTTCTTTGGTGAGCGATACGATCTCAGCGGGCCGCAACGCGGCGGGCCTGCCGGGTCAGCCGCACCAGCTCCAGCAGCATCGCTTCGCCGGCATCGACCAGTTGCTCGGCGGTGATCCGACTTCCCGGCCAGGCGGTGCCGTCACGGCTGAGCAGCGGCACGTGGACGAAGGCGGCGAGCCGAGGGCCCTGTGCGGCTTGCGTCGCTTCGATCCCGCGCCAGCACAGATAGTTGCACAGATAGCGACCCGCGTCGCGCGACAGCCGCGCATCGATCCCGGTGAGCCGTGCGGCGCGGGCCAGCCGCGCGCCATGGGCGCCGAACGTCCGCGCGTCTTCGCCGGGCGCGATCTGGCCATGGCGCAGCGTCACCTTGTCGGCGTCGGGCCACAGCGTGGTGATCGCGTTGCGGGCGCGGGTCTCGATCCGGACGTGCCGAGTCGACGCGGCGAGGCCGAACATCAGCAGCGCATCGGGACGGTGCTGCGCGAGGAGCGCCGGCAGGTCGCGATCGACCGCACGGTAGCTGACGTTGAAGATATGCCCGACGCGAACCACGTCGTCGAACGCCGGCCGCCGCAGCTTGACGAGGCGATCGACCAATTGCGGAGTCGGATTGTAGGGCGCTCCGGGAAACGGCCCGAAGCCGGTGATCAGGATGCGCAGGCCGCTCACCCGATCAGCTCCGCGACCCGATCGGCGCCGAGCGTGGGCGTGATCGAGCCCTCGGCGACGGCGGCCTCGGTGGATTTCACTTTGGCGCGGATCGCCGGGTCGCTGCGCAGCTTCGCCTTCCAGCGATCCTCCAGCAGCGTCCACATCCACTTCACCTGCTGTTCGCGGCGGCGGGCGTCGAATTCGCCCGACGGTGTCGTCGCAGCGCGATGGTCCAAGACCGCCTGCCACAACTCGGCGATGCCGGTGCCGGTCATCGCCGAATAGGTCTTCACCGGCGGCTGCCAGTTCGGCGAACGCGGAGTGAGGATATGCAGCGCGGCGCGATACTCGCCGGCGGCGAGGTTGGCGCGCTTGATGTTGTCGCCGTCCGCCTTGTTGATGGCGATCATGTCGGCGAGCTCGACCAGGCCCTTCTTGATGCCCTGCAGCTCGTCGCCGGCGCCCGGCAGCATCAGCGCCAGAAAGAAATCGGTCATATCGCAGACCGCGGTTTCGGACTGGCCGATGCCGACGGTCTCGACCAGCACGACGTCGAAGCCGGCGGCCTCGCACAGCAGCATCGCCTCGCGGGTCTTGGCCGCAACGCCGCCGAGCGTGCCGGAGGAGGGCGAGGGACGGATGAAGGCGTCCGGCTCGGCCGACAGCCGCGCCATCCGGGTCTTGTCGCCGAGGATCGAGCCGCCGGTGCGCGCCGAGGAAGGGTCGACCGCCAGCACCGCGACCTTGTGACCTTGCTCGATCAGATACATGCCGAGCGCGTCGATGGTGGTCGACTTGCCGACGCCGGGCGAGCCGGTGATGCCGACCCGGATCGCGCGGCCGGTTTCGGGCAGCAGGTCCTGCACCAGCGCGCGCGCGGATGCCTGGTGGTCGGCGCGGCGGCTTTCGATCAGGGTGATGGCGCGCGCCAGCGCGGCGCGATGGCCGCTGCGGACCTCGCTGGCGAGATGGGCAATGTCGCCGGTGCGTCGGGCTGAATTCATGGCGCCCGTTTACAACGATTGGGCGCCAGGGGCGAGGGGAGTCCGGCGCGGAACGGCCGCGCGCCGATCTCCCTGTTGATGACGCCTCAGGCGGCAGGTTTGCCGGCGGCGCTGGCCTCGGCGACCTCGTCGAGCCGGCCGGTTTTCACGTCGTAAATGAAGCCGTAGATCGGGATGTGCTTCGGCACCAGCGGATGGCTGCGGATCCGTGCGACGTCCTCGGTGACGCTCTTGGCGTTGTCCTGGAACGTATGCCAGTGCACGAAATGACCGGCCACCGAGCCGCCGCCGTGCTTCGGATTGCTCCAGTGATGGCCGTCGAAGTTGGCGGTCTCGAGATTGTCCTCGAGCAGATCGGCAATCACCTCGCCGGTGAACAACTGCATCCCGCAATCGCTGTGATGGATCACGAACCATTCCTGGGTGCCGAGCAGCTTGTGGGAGATCACCAGCGAGCGGATGGCGTCGTCGGAGGCGCGGCCGCCGGCGTTGCGGATGACGTGCGCGTCGCCTTCGGCGAGGCCGGCATATTTGGCAGGATCGAGCCGGGCATCCATGCAGGTTAGGATCGCGAAATGCCGTGCCGGCGGCAGCGCCAGATTGGCCTTGTCGCCGAAGTCCTTCGCATACTGATTGTTGGCCGATAACACGGCGTCGTAATTGCCGGCTGGCTTGGTCATCTCGTCCACTCCGCAACATTGCTGACAGCTTTCCGTTCGCCGCGCGGACGGCGCAGCGAATGGAAGTCGTCAGCAAAAAAGCAGAGTTTGCGCAGAAGCGGCGTTCGTTGTTCGGCGCGGGGCAGAGGAGTTCTGCTGGCAAGCGCGCGCGCCACAGATGGCCTGTTCTAAACCGCCAGGAGACGTACGATGGCCTACTCGGCCTTACGCTCCTGCTTCGGGCGATCGCCACCGAAGATCGCACTGCCGTCGGCCGACAGATAAGGCTTCAGCGCCGTCCACGGCACGAACGCCTCGTATTCACCCTCCGCATAGGCACCGACCGCGTAGGGCGCGTAGTGGAAGGTGAGGCCCGAGCTTTTCCCCGCGGTGGTCGACGGCGCCAGCGTCACCGGCCCGATCTTCAAAAGCTTCGGCTCGATGCTCTTGATGTAGGCGGTGTCCTCTTCATCGGCGCCGCGCTCCTTCTTTTCCGCCTTCAGCGCGGTGACGATGCCGTCGACCATCGCTCGCATCGCCGGGCTGCCGTCGGACAGGTCGGTGAAGAACGGGCGGATGCTGATGCGCCTGGTGAGCTGCTTGTCCCACAGGATCGTATCGATGTCGGTGTTGGGATGAGCGCCACCGGTGTAGCTGTAGTCGGTGCGCAGGATTGAGACGTAGCGATCCGCGACCAGCGAATCCGTCGTGTAGCTGCGCTCGTAGGTCCACGGCCCGTTGCGGAACAGCTCGGGGTCGCTCTTGAATTCCGGCTCGGCCTCGGTGCGCCGCTCGGCGATCCACTTCTTGCCCTCGGCCAGACAGTTCTCGGCGAGCTTGGCATCGGCCTTGATGCCGGCATCGAGCGTCACCGTGCCGTCGACGGCCTTCGTCTTCACGGCGAAGTCAGGCTTCGGCTTCGCCGGCTCGGCGAGGGCGGGGGAGAGGACGCAGACGCTGGCCAGAACCAGCACAGTGCGGAACAGGTTCGAAAAGCTCAACGGTCGGACTCCTTGCGTGCGCGAGAGACGAACTGCCGAAGTGGATCGAGATCACGCTGGATCATTTCCCACAACAGTCGGTACCTGTCGCGTGATAGGCATGCCGAAGCCAGTTGCCAAGGTCGGCCAATCGGCGCCAATTGATGGAGGGCTCGCTCGCCTTCAATGCGTCGGGGATGTGTCTTGAAGCTTCACTAATTCGCTCCAGAAATCTCTCGATTGCCGCCAGTACCAACCGATCAGATTGGAAATCGGCGAAATCCTTATCGCTTAGGACCTCGCGAATATTTTGGAGCTCTGTCTCGATAGGACCCAGCCGATCGGAAATCGTCGGAGGCACCTCAAAACACCTCGACGAGGTCTTGTGCGATCCGTTCCGCGAATGCCGGCTCGATCGATCGGCGGATGGCGGCCTGAGCCCGGAGACCGATCGCGTCGCTGACGATGTGCTCGACGCCGATGAGGTCGAGCAGGGAGAAGCGGGCCCCCGGAGCAGTGTCCACCAGCACGTCGAGGTCGCTGTCGGGGCGCCCATCGCCGCGCGCTCGAGAACCGAACACAAACAGCTTGGATACGCCTTCCGCACGCAATACGGCGGCCTGCTCGCGCAGCTTCGCGATGATCTTGTCCAGCGGTATGTCGGCGACGGCGGTCATAGTGTCAGTATAGCAGATTGCCCTTGGCGCTGCAGTCACACGGGAAGAATCTCGACGCCGCGCTGACGCGCCGCCTTTCTCATCTGGCTGTCGAAGGTGAAGAGCGGAAGATTCCTGACTTCGGCCAGCCGGACATACAGCTCCTCGTAATAGGTCAGTCCGGAATCCAGCGCCCTACGGACCATACCGGCGACTTCGTCAAGTTCCGGAGGTGATTGCGTGATCACCTCGAGAATCTTCAGGTTGTGCAGCGCGTATTCGAGCTTGTCGGAAGGGAGCCGGCCGCGGCGAACGTTCGTGGTAAGCGCATTGCCGATTTCAGCATGCCAATGCGCCGGGACGACGAATTGCTGGTCCGCCAAGCTTTCAAACACCTCATCGTTGGCGAGGTGCTCGCGCTCATCCAGAAACATCGCCAGGGCGGCGGATGCATCCATGACGATCAACGGCGTCCCTCGTTGATCCAGCTCTTGATCTCGTCGTGGGTCGGATTCAGCTTCAGGTCGCGCGCCAAGCTGCGCAAGTTGCGGATCGCCTGACGCCGTCGCGCGATCGTATCGGCCGACAGCTCATTACTCGCCTGAACCAGCCGCGCGACAGGCTTGCCGTGCCGCGTGATTGTCACTTCGGCGCCGTTTTCGACCTCGTCGAGAAGGCTCGACAGGTGGGTCTTTGCTTCGAAAATGCCGACCTGCTTCATGAAGACAAACTAGTCTGGTTAGACTAGTTCGTCAATCAAGCCGGCATTGTCTTGAAGCTGGCGGCTACTCTGCCGCTTGGCTGGAATGGCCGAGCCGGGCGTTGAGCTTGTGGATCAGCTCCTCGGCGGCGTCGGCGATCACGGTGCCGGGCGGGAAGATCGCCTCGGCGCCGGACTTGACCAGCGCGTCGTAGTCCTGCGGCGGGACCACGCCGCCGACGATGATCATGATGTCGTCGCGGCCCTGCTTCTTCAGCGCGGCCTTCAGTTCCGGCACCGCGGTGAGATGCGCGGCGGCGAGCGACGACACGCCGAGGATATGGACGTCGTTTTCGACCGCCTGCCGGGCGGCTTCCTCCGGCGTCGCGAACAGCGGCCCGATGTCGACGTCGAAGCCGATGTCGGCGAACGCCGAGGCGATCACCTTCTGGCCGCGGTCGTGGCCGTCCTGGCCGATCTTGGCGACCAGGATACGCGGGCGACGGCCCTCGGCATCCTCGAACGCGTCGATCAGCGCCTGCACCTTTTCCATCCGGTCCGCCATCGATGCGACCTCCCGCTTGTAGACGCCGGTGATCGACTTGATCTCGGCGCGATGCCGGCCATAGACCTTCTCGAGCGCGTCGGAGATTTCGCCGACGGTGGCCTTCTTGCGCGCGGCGTCGATCGCCAGCGCCAACAGGTTGCCGTTGCCTTCCGAAGCCGAGCGGGTCAGCGCCGACAACGCGGCGTCGACGTCGGCCTGGACGCGCTCCTTCTTCAATCGGCCGAGCTTGTCGATCTGCAGCCGGCGCACGGTCGAATTGTCGACCTTGAGCACGTCGATCGGAGCCTCGTCGGTCGGCTTGTACTTGTTGACGCCGATCACCGACTGCCGGCCGGTGTCGATGCGCGCCTGGGTCTTGGCGGCGGCTTCCTCGATGCGCAGCTTCGGCACGCCGGCTTCGATCGCCTTGGCCATGCCGCCGAGCGCTTCGACTTCCTGGATGTGAGCCCAGGCCTTGACGGCGATGTCGTGGGTCAGCCGCTCGACGTAGTACGAGCCACCCCACGGATCGATGATCCGGGTGGTGCCGCTCTCCTGCTGCAGGAACAGCTGGGTGTTACGTGCGATCCGCGCCGAGAAGTCGGTCGGCAGCGCCAGCGCTTCGTCGAGCGCGTTGGTGTGCAGCGACTGGGTATGGCCCTGAGTGGCGGCCATCGCTTCGATCGTGGTGCGCATCACGTTGTTGAACACGTCCTGCGCGGTCAGCGACCAGCCGGAGGTCTGGCAGTGCGTGCGCAGGCTCAGCGACTTTTGCTGTTTCGGGTCGAACTGCGTCAGCAGCTTGGCCCACAGCAAACGCGCGGCGCGCATCTTGGCGACTTCCATGAAGAAGTTCATGCCGATCGCCCAGAAGAACGACAGCCGCGGCGCGAACTTGTCGACGTCGAGACCGGCCGCGATGCCGGCGCGGACGTATTCGACGCCGTCGGCGAGCGTGTAGGCGAGCTCGAGGTCCTGCGTCGCGCCGGCTTCCTGCATGTGATAGCCGGAGATCGAAATCGAGTTGAACTTCGGCATCTTCTGCGACGTGTAGGCGAAGATGTCGGAGATGATCCGCATCGAGGGCACCGGCGGATAGATGTAGGTGTTGCGCACCATGAACTCTTTCAGAATGTCGTTCTGAATGGTGCCCGACAGCTTCTCCGGGGAGACGCCCTGTTCTTCGGCGGCGGCAACGTACAGCGCCAGGATCGGCAGCACCGCGCCGTTCATGGTCATCGACACGCTCATCTGGTCGAGCGGGATGCCGGCGAACAGCGTGCGCATGTCGTAGATCGAGTCGATCGCCACGCCGGCCATGCCGACGTCGCCGGCGACGCGTGGATGATCGGAGTCGTAGCCGCGGTGAGTGGCGAGGTCGAACGCCACCGACAGGCCCTTCTGACCGGCGGCGAGGTTGCGGCGATAGAACGCGTTGGAATCTTCAGCGGTCGAGAAGCCGGCATATTGCCGGATCGTCCACGGCTGGTTGACGTACATGGTCGGGTAGGGGCCGCGCAGGAACGGTGCGACGCCCGGCCAGGTGTCGAGAAAATCGATGCCGGCGACATCCGCCTCGGAGTAGCCCGGCTTGACCAGAATGCCTTCGGGCGTCAGCCACGGCTGGGCCTCACCTGCAGGAGCAGGGGCGGCAGTGGGCTGGAATGCGATCTCGGCGAAGTTCGGAATCTTGCTCATTTTTATCTGATCTCACTACAGCCCATCGTAGCACGGCTGCCGTTTCTCGTCATTTCGTCGGGTTAATCGTGGTCCGGCTGCTGATAGCTGAACACTTGCGCCAGCCTGTCGGGCCCGTAGTTCTGCAACGTGGTCTTGCTCGGCAGGTTCGCGATCGTGCCGGTCCAGCCGAGCCTCGCTTCGGTGCCGTATTGCATGGTCGGGACCACCCGGTCCGGCCGATCGAAGGTTCCGGTCAGGATCTCGATGCTGTCGGAGAACTGCAGCCGATAGCCCAGCGGGGTGCCGCAGTCCTTGCAGAAGTCGCGCTCGGCGACCGAGGAGGAGCGGAACGACGCAGGCTGGCCGCGGGTCCAGGCAAAGTTGTCCTTGGCGACCTCGGCCATCGAGGCGAACGGTGCCCCGGTCGCCTTCTGGCACATTCGGCAATGGCACAGCGCCGTGCTCAGCGGCGGGGCCGACAGCGCGTAGCGGATCGCGCCGCACTGGCAGCCGCCGGAGAGCACCGCTTTGCCGGTCCCCGTCATGCCGCTTCGATGCCCTTCCAGGCATCGCTGAGCGTCGCCAAGGCGTCGCCACCGGCGAACACGAACTCCTGCACCCCGGCTTCGCGCAGCGCGCTCTCCTGCTCGCCGGGGCGGCCGGCCAGATAGATCCGCTTGGCGCCCGCGGCGCGCAGTGCCTGGGCGGCGGCGGCCGCATAGGTCGGGTAGGCCTTGTCGGACGAGCACAGGCACGCGAACGCCGCACCGGATGCCTTGAAGGCGTCGGCGAGCGCAGCCGCGTCGGTGAAGCCTTCGCTGTCGACTGCCTCGATGCCGCCGGTCTCGAAGAAGCTCTTGGTGAAGGTGGCGCGCGCGGTGAAGTCGGCGGGCGTGCCGAGATTGGCCAGGAACACCTTCGGCCGCGACGCCTTCGCGGCCAGCACGGCGTCGGACTTGTCGCGCAGGCTTTCGAACGGGGTCGCCAGACGAATGGGTGTCAGCGCCGTGAAGCTGATCTTCGCCTCACCGGCGGGCGGCACCGCGGCCGGCTTGACGTCGAGCACCTTGGCCTGTGCCTCGTGCAGGTTCGGGAATTCGGAGGCGCCCGTCAGAACGTCGCGACGCTTGGCGATCGCCTTGTCGCGGGCCGCGCGGCTGGCCGCGACCTTCGGCTGGATCAGCCCGGCCTGCAGGGCGGCGAGGGTGCCGCCGGCGCGCTCGATCTCCTGGAACTGGGCCCAGGCGGCGTCGCACAGCTCCTTGGTCAGCGCTTCGATGCCGCCGGCACCCGCAGCCGGATCGGCGACCTTATCGAGGTTGGACTCTTCCAGCAGGACCAGCTGCGTGTTGCGGGCGACGCGGCGGGCGAATGCGTCGGGCAGGCCGAGCGCCAGCGTGTGCGGCAGCACCTGCACCGAATTGGCGCCGCCGAGCGCAGCGGCGAAGGTCGCCATCGTGGCGCGCAGCATGTTCACGTAAGGGTCGCGCTGGGTCAGCATCCGCCATGCGGTTTCGGCGGCGACGAACACCGGCTTCGGCGCTACGCCGCAGGCCTGCTCGATCCGCGCCCACAGCAGCCGCAGCGCGCGGAACTTGGACATCGTCAGGAACTGATCGGTATCCGCGGACAGACGCGCGTAGATCATGCCGCGGGCGGCATCCAGCGCGACGCCGGCGGACTCCAGTGCGCGCAGATAGGCGACGCTGCAGCCGAGCACGTAGGCCAGCTCCTGCGCCTCTGAGCCGCCGGCATCGTGGATCACGCGGCCGTCGGCGACCAGGAACGGGCCCTTGAAGCCGGCGTTGGCGAGGCCGGCGGCGACGTCGCCGAGGCCCTTGGCGATCTCGCTCCACTCGGTGGCGCTCGCCCCCTGCACGGCGCGCGCGCCGAGCGGATCGATGCCGAAGCGGATGTCGCAGGCGGCCGGATCGGTGCCGCGGCTCTTGATCAGGTCGGCGAGGTGGCGGACCACGTCGCAGGATTGCGGCGGGAACTGCAGTTCGATCGCGATGCCGGCGTCGAGGTGGACCCCCTCCAGCACCTGCGCGATCGCTTCCTGAGTGGACGGCAGACCGAAGCCGCGCGCGCCGACGCTGCCTGCGAACACCAGCGTCAGGCCGGTGGCGCCGTTTTCGAGGTCCTGCAGAGCCTGCTTGTTGGCTTCCTTCGGCTCCGGGTGATCGACCCGCTGCATGATCCGCCACGGTGCCGCGGGAGCGCGGCCGGCGATCGGCGCGGCGTCGCGCGCCCGCACGTAGATCGGATCGATCTGGATGCCGTCGTAGCTCTTGCTGATCAGCTTCTCGAACGGTGCGCCCTTCAGCACGCCATCGACCAGCTTGCGCCAGTCCTCATAGCCGGCCGGGGCGAAATCGGCGGCGAGCCGCAGCTCTTGGTTTGCAGAAGACATCGGTGAAATCGAACTCCCAGAATACCGGAACGTGATTTGGCCGGAAAATGCCACGTGCGGACGGCGATGCCAAACAGTTGTTTGAGGCAATAAGGACGAGATTGCGCCCTGTGCACTGCGGCGGACCGTGTTGCGGGATATTCCCAGAAGCGGCGGCTCAGCCGCGGTCCGGCAGCCGTTCGATCCCGGCGGTCGACAGCCCGGCGAGGGCGTCTTTCAGCGAGCGGCCGGCGATCACCTGGTCCGGCACGATGTCGAGCAGCGGCACCAGCACGAAGGCGCGCTCGAACAGCCGCGGATGCGGCAGCGTCAGGTCCGGCCGATTGATCTCGGCGTCGTCGTAGGCGAGCAGGTCGAGATCGAGCGTCCGCGGACCCCAGCGCCGTTCGCTGGCGCGGTCGCGACCGAAGCGCTTCTCGATCTTGTGCAGCGTAAATAAGAGCGCATGCGGATCGAGCGCAGTTTCGATCGCCACGCAGGCGTTGACGAAGCGGTCCTGCTGCTCATCGCCCCATGGTGGCGTCGCGTAGTCCGGGGAGCGCGCGATCAGTTCGGCCTGGGTCATGCCGCAGATGTTGGCGATCGCCTTGTCGAACGTGGCGCGGACGTCGCCGACATTGCCGCCGAGCGCGATCAGAGCGCGCGGCATCTCAGCTCCGCCTGCGGGTGATGATCACGCCGACGTCGTCGAAGATCGCCGGGATCGGTGCGTGCGGCTTGTGCACCGTCACCTTCACCGCGGTGATCTTGTCGAAGCTCGTCAGGATCGCATCGGCGACCGCGCCGGCCGCGCGTTCGAGCAACCGGTAGTTGGCATCCTTGAACGCCGCGGTGGTACACGCCACTACGTTCGAATACGACACCGTGTCCGACAGCCGGTCGGTGCGCGAGGACTCCGACAGATCGGCGGTGAGTTCGAGATCGATCACAAAACGCTGGCCGACTTCGGTCTCGTGCTGCATCACGCCGTGGCGGGCGTGCAGCACCAGGCCGGAAATGAAGATGGTGTCGTTCATCGGCTGTCCCTGATGGCGTGGGCGACTTTCAGTGCCTGCGAGGTCGCGGCGACGTCGTGCGCGCGGATGATCTTGGCGCCGTTCTCGACGGCGATCAGGTGCGCGGCGAGCGAACCGCCGAGCCGCTGCTTCGGTTCGCTCGGCACGATCGTACTAATAAAACGCTTGCGCGAGGCGCCGACCAGCAGCGGGTGGCCGAAGCTCGCGAACTCGCGCAGCCGCGCCAGGGTGATCATGCTCTGCTGCGGCGTCTTGCCGAAGCCGATGCCGGGATCGAGCACGATCAGCTCATCAGCGATCCCGGCCTTGGTGGCGATCGTCAGCGAGCGCTCGAAGAACGCGTTGATGTCGGCGACGATGTCGATGGCTGGATCGGCGGCGTCGCGATTGTGCATCACGATCACCGGGGCGCGGCGCGCAGCGACGACGCCGGCCATCTCGGGATCGCGCTGCAATCCCCACACGTCATTGGCGATCGCGGCACCATGGTCGAGCGCCCAGGCGGCGACTTCGGCCTTCATGGTGTCGATCGACACCGGTGTGCCGAGCGCGACCACCGCTTCCAGCACCGGCTGCAGCCGCCGCAGCTCTTCGGCCGCGGTCACCGGCTGCGAGCCGTAGGGACGGGTGGACTCCGCGCCGATGTCGATGATCTCGGCGCCATCCGCGATCATCTCGGCCGCATGGGCACGCGCCTGCTCGGGCGCAAGATAATCGCCGCCGTCGGAGAACGAGTCCGGCGTGACGTTGAGAATGCCCATCACCGCCGTGGCGGGACGCGCCAGCAGATCGCGCAGCTGTGGCGGCTTGGCCGGAGCGGCGGGCGATGCGGTCAGCGATGGGGAAGCGGTCATGCGCCAGCGCTTTGCGCGGTCCGCGAAAGCCTGTCAAGCGGCGGGCTGCACCGGCGCACCGGACCTTAGTAGGTGATTTTCAATGGCAGCTTGCGCGCCTGCTCGATCAGTTGACCGACTTCTTTCTCGGAGGGCAGCGCGCGCACCAGTTTGCGCTTGAGATTGGCTTCTTTCATGTTCTGCGCCAGCCGCGCCGGATTGCGGTGGGTGAACTCGCGCAGCGTCGAGACGCCGGCGGCGCGCAGCAGATCGGCCTTTGCCTTGCCGAGACCGGGAACCCGCATGCAATCGGCGAGGTTGGCCCATTGCAGCAATTGCTGCTCGGTGAGGCCGGTCTTCGCGGCGAGCGCCTTGCGGCCCTTCACGGTCCGGGCGGCTTCGAGCAGCGCTTCGGTGGTGCGAATTCCTACCGATTTCAATTTGCTCGCGGCAACCTCGGTGATGCCGTCGAGCTGAGCGATTGGATATGTCATGGCACTCGATACTAGGTTCAGGTGAACTGGCGGAGGCCGGGCGTGCCTTCGATGATGGCGCCCATCTTCTCCGCGCCAATTCTGTCGCGGCCGGCCTTGAACAGTTCGCGGGCGATCGTCTGGATCTGGGACATGCCGAGGCCGAGGCCGAGCAGCTTCGTCCCCATCGCCATCACGCCGCCGCCGATCAGGCGGCTCAGCCCGCCACGCGAGGAGCCTGCCGCTTCGATCGCAGCCTCGGCGCCCGGAATGCTGTCGATCAAAGCCTGGACCGGCTCCTGCGGTCCTTCATTGCGGAGAAAGGCGAGAATGATGCCGATCGTCTTGTCGGCAACAGATTTGTCCAGACCGGCCTTGTCGGCCAGTCTTTCAATCAACTCGTCCATAACGCCCCCGCCACGCCGGTTCTTATCACCGGTCCATGTTCTAAAATCATCCTGATCCGCTCCGCAACGAAACACAAGCGACCCTCGTCATCGAGTCAGCGACTCGGCGGCATTTCGCTCCGCAAGTGTTGCAACATTGCAAAGGCGACGACGCGAGATATGCTGCTGAGGCACCGCGAAGCCACGCATCGAGCGTCGTTTGCGCGCAGTAGGGTGAATATCGCGCCAACGTCTCGCCGCGATCGTCGTTGAATGGTTCCATTGCGATTGGCAGGATGAGTGTTGCGCCGGGCGATCGATCGCCGGTTGGAATGTTCTGTGCGAGGAAACTAAGACCGGTTGGAATGTTCTGTGCGAGGAAACGAAGAAATGGCGGCGAGCGGCATCGCGAGCGGTGATACCGAAGACAAGATTTTTATCGGTCAGGGCGAACAGCCGGCGTGGTTGACGTTGGCGCTCGCCAATCGCCACGGCCTGGTCACCGGCGCCACCGGTACAGGCAAAACAGTGTCGCTGCAGGTGATGGCGGAAGGCTTTGCGCGCGCCGGCGTGCCGGTGTTTGCGGCCGATATCAAAGGCGATCTGTCGGGCATCGCCGAGGTCGGCGAGGCCAAGGACTTCATCCTCAAGCGTGCCCAGGAGATCGGGCTGAAATTCCAGCCGGACCAGTTCACCACGGTGTTCTGGGATGTGTTCGGCGAGCAGGGCCATCCGGTGCGCGCCACCGTTTCCGAGATGGGACCGCTGCTGCTGTCGCGGATGCTCGATCTCAACGACGTGCAGGAGGGCGTGCTCAACGTCGCATTCCGTGTCGCCGACGACATGGGCCTGCCGCTGATGGACATGAAGGATCTGCGCGCGATGCTCGATGCGATCGCGCCGATCGCGCAGAAGGTCGCCGAAGCCGGCGACGTCAATGCCGATATCCGCCAGGCCGCGCAGTCGCTCGGCAACGTCACCAAGCAGACCGTCGGCACCATCCAGCGTCAGCTTCTGGTCCTGGAAAATCAGGGTGGCGAGAAATTCTTCGGCGAGCCGGCGCTGCAGCTCAAGGACTTCATCCGCACCGACAGCCAGGGCCGCGGCCTGGTCAATATTCTGGTCGCCGACAAGCTGATGACCAATCCGCGGCTGTACGCGACCTTCCTGCTGTGGATGCTGTCGGAGCTGTTCGAGGAGCTGCCGGAAGTCGGCGACCCCGACAAGCCGAAGCTGGTGTTCTTCTTCGACGAGGCGCACCTGCTGTTCAATGACGCGCCGAAGCCGTTGATGGACAAAATTGAACAGGTGGTGCGGCTGATCCGCTCCAAGGGCGTCGGCGTGTACTTCATCACCCAGAACCCGATCGACGTGCCGGACCGGGTGCTGGCGCAGCTCGGCAATCGGGTGCAGCACGCGCTCCGTGCCTTCACGCCGCGCGACCAGAAGGCGGTGGCGGCCGCGGCCGACACTTTCCGGCCGAACCCGAAGCTCGATACGGCCAAGGCGATCACCGAGCTCGGCAAGGGCGAAGCGCTGGTGTCGTTCCTCGAAGGCAATGGCACGCCCGCGATGGTCGAGCGCGTGCTGGTGCGGCCGCCGTCGGCGCGGATCGGACCGATCACGCCGGAAGAGCGCAAGGCGATCATCGCCGCGAGCCCGGTGCGAGGCAAATACGACACCGCGGTGGATTCCGAATCCGCCTACGAGAAGCTGCGCGCCCGGATCGACGGCAAGTCGGCGAATGAAGATGCGGCACCGGGCGAGGGCGGCATTCTCGGTCAGCTCGGCGGGCTGTTCTCGACCGTGTTCGGCACCAACACGCCGCGCGGCAAGCTCACCACCGGCCAACTCGTCGCCCGCAATGTTGCCCGCACCGTCGCCACCACGGTGGTCGGCGGCGTCGCCGCCGAGCTCGGCAAGAAGGTCGGCGGCTCGCTCGGCAGCTCGGTCGGTCGCTCGATCGTGCGTGGCACGCTCGGCGGAATGCTGCGACGGTGAGACGAGAGGATCGCGGTTTGCAGACGCGCGCTGCATCCTGACGTCTTCATAGTTCGAGCTATTTGCCTATCATGCGTCATGGCCGGGCTCGTCCCGGCCATCCACGTCTACCGGCGGTGCCTGCCGCAAGACGTGGATGCCCGGCACAAGGCCGGGCATGACGAGTTCACACAAGGAACACAGCATGTCCGCCAGCTCTCACGTTCAAACGGTGCTTGCCCGCGCCGATGCCGATTTCGACTCTGCGCTGCAGCGGCTGTTCGCACTGCTGCGGATCAAGTCGATTTCGGCCGATCCGGCGTTTGCGGCGGACTGCAAGGCGGCGGCTGAGCATCTTTGCGCCGACATCGCGTCGATCGGATTTGATGCCGAGGTAAGGCCGACCGCCGGTCATCCGGCGATCGTGGCGAAGGCCAAGAGCAACACCGGCAACCGGCCGCACGCGCTGTTCTATGGCCACTACGACGTGCAGCCGGTCGATCCCCTGGAGCTGTGGCATCGGCCGCCGTTCGAGCCGGTGATCGCCGACCATGCCGACGGCCGCAAGATCATCGTGGCGCGCGGTGCGCAGGACGACAAAGGCCAGCTCTCGACCTTCATCGAAGCCTGCCGGGCGTGGAAGGACGCCACCGGCGAACTGCCGATCGACCTGACCATCGTGATCGAGGGCGAGGAGGAAGTCGGCTCGAAGAACTTCGTGCCGTTCCTGGATGCGCATAAGAAGGATCTCGCCGCCGACTTCGCGCTGGTGTGCGACACCGGAATGTGGGACCCGGCGACTCCGGCGATCACCACCTCGCTGCGCGGTCTCGTCTATGAAGAGGTGAAGATCAAGGCGGCGAACCGCGATCTGCATTCCGGCGTCTATGGCGGCGGCGCGCAGAATCCGATCCGGGTGCTGACGCGGATTCTCGGCGGCCTGCACGACGAGCACGGCCGCATCACCATTCCGGGCTTCTATGACGGCGTGAAGGATTTGCCGCCGGAGATCCTGGCGCAGTGGAAGGGACTGAACCTGACCGCCGAGAGTTTTCTCGGCCCGATCGGGTTGTCGATTCCGGCCGGTGAGGACGATCGTCTGTTGATCGAGCAGCTGATCTCGCGACCGACCTGCGACATCAACGGCATCGTCGGCGGTTACACCGGCGAGGGATCGAAGACCGTGATCGCGGCGGAAGCCTCGGCCAAGGTGTCGTTCCGCATCGTCGAAGGGCAGGACCCGAACAAGATCCGCGATGCGTTCCGCGCTTATGTCACCGCCCGCCTGCCGGGCGATTGCCACGCCGAGTTTCTCGATCACTCCAACGGCGCAGCGATCGCGCTGCCGTGGGACATGAAGCCGCTCACCGCGGCGAGCCGCGCGCTGACCGAGGAGTGGGGCAAGGAAGCGGTGCTGATCGGCTCCGGCGCGTCGATCCCGATCGTCGCCGATTTCAAGCGCACGCTCGGGCTCGACAGCGTGCTGATCGGCTTCGGTCTCGACGACGACAACATCCATTCGCCGAACGAGAAGTACAACCTCACCAGCTTCCAGAAGGGCATCCGGTCATGGGTGCGGATTCTCGGTGCGCTGGCTGACGCACCGCGCTGAAACACCTCCGCGTCAGATCGTCACCTCGCATTGCGCGAGGCCTGCTCCGGATTTGCGCCACTGCGCGCAAATCCGGAATCCTTCCAAATCGGTTCCATGGCCGTTTCGCTTCCGCGTGGTGAGTAGCAAACTGCGCGAAGCTGCGATGCGTCAAGGTGTTCCTTGTCGCCGGGTCGCCGCGTTGCATTCACTGGCGTGATACCGAGCGGAGAGGTCGTTTACTAGACTCGTTCTAAGCACCGCGCGCTTGCGATGGGCGCGTGTATATCAATTCTAAATCGCATCCGTTGCCTCACCATCCCTCATCTCCTACCCGGACACCGACGAGTGACGGGGGCGTGGTGTGAGCAACTTCAAGGCTAGCAACAATCGTTTGTATTTGGGCGTCGCGACCGGCGTGCTGACGCTGTGCGCGGCCGGCCTCGCGCCATCCTCGGCACCTGCCCAGGAGTCCGAAGCGCGCGTGTTGCCGCCGGTCTCGGTCGACGCCCCGCAGCAGCGCGCGGCGACCCGCACCGCGCAGCCACGCGCCACGCCGCAGCGCGCCGCGCGGGTAGCGCCGCGCCGCGCCGCCGAGCCGCCGCCCCCACCGGCCGCGCCGCCGACAACGATGGGCTCGACCCGCACCATCGGCGCGCCGGCGCCGGCCTATGCGGGCGGCCAGGTGGCGCAGGGCGGCACGCTCGGCCTGCTCGGCGCGACCAGCGTGATGAACACGCCGTTCTCAACCGTCAACTTCACCTCGCAGCTGATCGAAGACCAGCAGGCGCGCACCGCCGCCGACACGCTGATCAATGATTCGTCCGTGCGCACCACGACCAGCAGCAACGGCTTCGACGATACCTTCATCATTCGCGGTTTCCCCGTGAATGCCACCGACGTCGGCCTTAACGGTCTGTACGGGTTGTCGTCGTCGCAGCGCGTTCCGGCCCAGATCATCGAGCGGATCGAGTTGCTCAAGGGTCCAGGCGCGCTGATCAACGGCATCGCGCCGAGCGGAGCCGTCGGCGGCGGCATCAACATCGTCACCAAGCGTGCTACTGACGAGCCGTTCTCGCGACTGACGCCGTTCTTCATGAGCGCGGCGAATTACGGACTGCATCTCGAGACCAGCCAGCGGTTCGGCGCCAACAAGGAGTGGGGCGTTCGCTTCAACGGCGTTGGTCGTAACGGTGAAGCCTCGATCAGAGACGGAAATTTCCAGTCGGGTCTGGGCGCGGTGGCGATCGACTATCGCGGCGATCGGCTTCGCTGGACGCTCGATCTATTCTCGCAAAACGACAACACCGACAACTTCCGCCCGCAAATCAGCCTGCTGCCGACCGCCACTGCGATTCCGGCGCCTCCTGATGCACGCAGCAACTGGTATCCCGACACGAGGCTGCGCCAGAAGGACAACACGGCCGCAACCGCTTTGGAATACGACCTGACCAACTGGCTGACCGCCTATGCAGGCGTTGGCTATCGTGATGGCTCGAACTACCAGACCTTCCCGCGCTCGGCGACGGCGGTGGATGCGCTCGGCAATTTCAACGTCCAGAATACGTATTACGATTCTTACACCAAGACGGTTAGCGGCAATGTCGGCTTCCGTTCGCGGTTCGACACCGGGTTCATCGGTCACAAGCTCAACGTCGCCTATACCGGGTTCTTCCAGGAGGCGGGCAACGCCTACATCCAGGGCGGCACGACCGCGTCCAACATCTACAACCCAGCGCCGCTTCCGGCAGTGACACTCGACCGATACTCGCCGCGGCACGCCTCCGACAGCACGCTGACCAGCGTCGCGGTGGTCGACACCATGTCGTTCCTGAACGAGTCAGTACTGCTGACGCTCGGCGGTCGTCATCAGATGGTGAAGCAGGAGAGCTACGCCACCACCGGCACCAACATCGGTGCGTTGACGTCGACTTACGACGCCAGCGCCACGACACCGCTCGCCGGTATCGTCGTCAAGCCGTGGACCAATGTGTCGTTGTATGCCAACTACGCCGAGGGTCTCACGCGCGGCACCATCGTCGGCGGCAACTTCTCGAATGCTGGCACGATCCTGGCGCCGTACAAGTCGAAGCAACAGGAGGCCGGCGTCAAGGTCGACTGGGGCACCATCACCACCACCGCCGCGGTGTTCCAAATCACCCGCCCGAGCCTGATCACCACGGCCGCCAATGCGCAGGCCTATGATGGCGAGCAGCGCAACCGGGGCCTGGAGCTAAACGTCTATGGCCTGATCCTGCCAGGCCTGCGCGGCATGGCGAGTGCGACGTTCATTAATCCCGAACTCACCAATCCGACCGACCCGACGCAGCGTGGCAACGCCGCGGCCGGCGTACCCGACAAGACGTTCTCCGCCGGGCTTGATTGGGATACGCCATGGGTCCACGGGCTCGCGCTTAACGGTCGAGTGATCCACACCGGCAGCGCCTATCTGACCACGGCCAACACGCTGAGCTTCCCGGGTTGGACCCGTCTCGATATCGGCGCGCGCTACACCACGACGGCGCTCACCGGCAAGCCGGTCACCTTCCGCGCCAATATCGAGAACGTCACCGGCGAGACCTATTGGCTCACCACCGGCACATACGTCACCGTGGGTGCGCCGCGCACCTATCTGCTCTCGGCGGCGTTCGATTTCTGATCGAACGCGTGCAGCGCACGCAACGACTTCATGCCCGGCCTTCGTGCCGGGCATCCACGTGTCGGAGGCCTGTCGTCCGGCACGCGATCTCAAGCCAACAAGGAGCACCACATGAACAAGCTCTCTCTCGCGATCGTTGCGCTGCTCGGCGCCGCCGCGCCTGCGCAGGCGCATCAGATCTGGATCGAGCAGGCGGACGACCAGACGGTGGTTCGGTTCGGCGAGTTCGGCGAAAACCTGCGCGAAGCCTCGCCCGGGCTGCTCGACAAATTCGGCAAGGTCACCGGCACGCTGTTGTCTGCCAAGGGTGAACAGAAGGCGGAGGCGAGCAAGACCCCGACCGGGTTCAAGCTGCCGTTCACGGCTGCGGCCGGTGACAGCATCGTGGCCGAGGACGCGAACTATCCGCTGTACACCTGGAAACAGCAGGATAAGGACGTGCGGAATTGGTTCTATCCGGCGGCGCGGCTGATCACTGGCTTTGCCCCGCAGCAGCCGAAGCTGGTGCTCGACCTGGTGCCGACCGGGCAGCACGGCCAGTTCAAGCTGGTGTTCAAGGATCAGCCGAAGCCGAAAACCAAGGTCACGCTGACGACGCAGTCGGGTTGGGCCAAGGAAGCGCACACCGACGCGCAGGGGCTGGTCAGCTTCGACATGCCGTGGAAGGGCGTTTACGTCGCCGAAGTCAGCCTCAACGACAAAACCGCTGGCGAGCGCACCGGTGCCAAGGGTTCGGAGCCCTATGATGCGGTGAGCTACGCCACCACCGTCACTTACGAGAAGGCTGACGGCCTTCCGCCGCTTCCGTCCGGTCCGCCGGCGACGCCGGCCGCACCGAGCAAATGACCGCGCGGGTGCACCGCGCGCGGACGATCGGTCCGTTGATCGCGCGCCTCGTCGCGGCGGCGGCCGGCGGCTACGGGATCGCGGCGCTGCTCAGCGTCGCAGTGCTGGCGCTGCCGATCAGTAAGCCGCAGGCGGTGCTCACCGGTCAATTGGCGAGCTTCGCGGTGTGTACGGCTGTGGTGATCTGGGTGTTCGCGGCGCGGAGCGCGCTGAGAGCTTGGATCGGCCTAGCCGTCGTCGCCGCGGTGCTGGCGCCGCTGGCGTGGTTTGCTTCCTGAGGGGCGCATCGCGTGACCAAGCATGATCGACAAGACGCCCATCGCGGCATCCGGCAGAGCATGTCGGGCTTGCACACCTGGACCGGGCTGCTGCTCGGCTGGGTGCTGTATGCGATGTTCCTCACCGGCACCGTGTCGTTCTTCAAGGAGGAACTGTCGCAGTGGATGCGGCCGGAGTTGCCGCGCGTGACGCAGGCGCTGGATCCGGCGGTGGTGGCGCAGCGCGTCGCCGATGAGATCGGCCGGATTGCGCCCAGCGCGACGCAGTGGAGCATCAAGCTTCCCGAGGGGCGCAGCAACAGCGTCTATGCGTTCTGGCGGCTCCCCGTCGCGCAGGATGCGCGTGGCTTCGGAGAAGGGCACTTCGATCCGGTGACCGGCCGTCAGGTCGAAGCTCGGGAGACGCCAGGCGGCGACTTCTTCTACCGCTTCCATTTTCAGTTCTATTACATGTCGCCGTTTTGGGGACGGCTGCTCGCCGGTCTCGCGGCGATGTTCATGCTGATTGCGATCGTCGCCGGCGTGATCACCCACAAGAAGATCTTCACTGACTTTTTCACCTTCCGCTGGGGCAAGGGCCAGCGCTCCTGGCTCGACGCGCACAACGCGCTGTCGGTGTTCGGCTTGCCGTTTCATGTGATGATCACCTACACCGGGCTGGTGACGTTGATGGCGCTGTACGTGCCATGGGGCGAACGCGTCGCCATCAAGACGCCGGCCGAGCGCCAGCAGCTGATGGCGGAGCTCAATGCCTTCATCCCGCCCGGCAAACCCGCCGCAGACGCGGCGCCGCTCGGCTCGATTGAAGCGATGGTGCGGCAGGCGCAGGTGCGTTGGGGCACGACCGATGTGGGGCGCGTCAACGCGGCCAATCCGGGCAATGCGGCAGCCCGTATCGCGGTGACCCGCGGCGATGCCGGACGCGTATCGATGAGTCCCGACTACCTGGAATTCGACGGCGTCACCGGCAAATTACTCTCTGTGCACGATCGCGTCGGTGCGGCGGCCGAAACCCGCGGCGTGCTCTACGCGCTGCACATCGGACGGTTCAGCGACCTCGAGACCCGGTGGCTGTACTTCATCGTCAGCTTCATGGGCACCGCGATGGTCGGTACCGGCCTGGTGATGTGGACGGTGAAGAGGCGGCAGAAGCTGCCTGATCCGGAGCGGCCGTATTTCGGTTTTCGCCTGGTCGAGCGGCTCAACATCGCCAGCATCGCAGGCCTCTCGATCGCCATGATGGCGTTCCTGTGGGCGAACCGGCTGTTGCCGACTGCGATGGCGGACCGGGCGTTCTGGGAAATCCATGTGTTCTTCATCGTCTGGGCGCTGACCTTGCTCCACGCTCTGCTGCGGCCGGCGCGAGCGGCCTGGGTCGAGCAGCTGTGGGCGGCCGCTGCATTGTTGGCGTTGATCCCGGTGCTCAACGCCATGACGACCCAGCGTCCGTTGTGGCACAGCTTCGCGGTCGGCGATTGGGTGTTCGTCGGCACCGACCTGATGTGCTGGACGCTGGCGCTGCTGCACGCCGTGCTGGCCATCCGCACTGCGCGTCACGGCGCGCGGGTTCGCCCGCCGCGCAGCTCGGCGAAGCGCGACGCGCTCCCAACGATGTCGGGCGAGGCGGCGACATGAGCCACGCACTCGCTCAAGCCCTGTGTCTGCTGGGCTTCACTGCGCTCGCATTTGCCATGCGCCGGCCTCAGCACGACATCCTGCGTCGCTCGCTGCGGCGGCCGGTGGTGATCGCCCTGCGCGCGATCGGCGCTTGCTTGCTGACGCTCGCGCTTGCCGTGCTGGTCGACGTATCCGGCTGGGGCTTCGGCCTGGTCAAATTCAGCGGCCACACCACGCTGGCGGCCGCTCTGGTGTACTGTGCGCTGATCGGCTACGGCCGCCGGGTCGGATTGCGCCAGTGAGCCCGCGACTCCGCCCCCTTCGCTCGCGGCCGCCGGCGCCTAGGCCGAACGTACCGAGCCCAGGAAGTCGGCGACTTCCCGCCGCAGCACGTTGCTGTCGTTCGCCAGCGACTGCGCCGCAGCGAACACTTCGCGCGAGGCGTTTTCGACATGTTCGGCGCCGCGCTGCACCTGTTCGATGCTGGTCGCGACATGGACGGTCTCGCTCGCAGCTTTCGCCACGTGGTCCGACATGGTCCGCGTCTCCAGGCCCTGCGTCTCGATCGCGGCCGAAATGGTCGCGATCGTTTCCGAGACCCGTTCGATCAGGCCGACGATCTGGTCGATCGAGCCGGCCGACGAACGTGTCGCTTGCTGGATATCCGCGACCTGCCGCTGAATATCGTGCGTCGCCTTGGCGGTCTGCTCGGCAAGGGCTTTGACTTCGAAGGCGACCACGGCGAAGCCGCGCCCCGCGTCGCCAGCCCGTGCGGCTTCGATGGTGGCGTTCAGGGCGAGCAGATTGGTCTGGCGGGCGATGGTCTGGATCATCCCGACGATATCGCCGATGCGATCGCCGGCGCGTGCGAGCTGCAGCACGTGCTCGCTGGTTTGCCGTGTTTGCTGCACGGCTGCGGCCGTCATCGTCGTCGACTCCTCGATCCGCCGGCCGATGTCGTCGACCGAGGCGAGGAGTTGCTCGGCCGACGCCGCAACTGTGCCGAAACAGGCGCTCACCTCGGACGAGACCGACGCTGTCGCGATCGTGAGCTGGCGTGACGTCTCGGCGGTGTGGGTGAGCGAGCCCGCCGATGACTCAAGCGAGCTTGACGCCAGAAACACGGTTTCGATTACCTTGCCGACCGCGACCTCGAAGCCGTCGGCGAGCTTGTGCATGCCGTCCCTGCGGAGCTCGGCCTCGATCTGCTGCTGCGCGATCTGAGCGTCAGCCTCTTCGCGCGCGGCGCGCTGCGACGCTGCCTTGAAGGCTTCGACAGCGCGCGCCATCTCGCCGATCTCGTCGCGCCGCTCCAGTCCCGGCAGCACCACGTCGAAATCCCCAGCGGCGAGCCGCTGCATGGCCGCGGTGGTCCGCGTCACCGAGCCGGCGATGCGTTGACCGACCAGGAGAGCGAGTGTCGCCACGCCCAAGGTGACGCCACCGATGATCCAGTTGAGCAGTTTTCGGACTTGGGCCGCGCTCGATTGGGAAGCCCGATAGCGCGCCTCTGCGCTCGTCATCAGCGCGTCCAGCGTCGGCCGGGTGCGGGCGAACACCGAACCGAAGTCTTCGATCTCTTCGTTCAGACTCTGTTGGCTGACCATGAAAGCGAGGAAGCTCGATTTGTAGCCGCCGATCAGCGTCGTCAGCTCCTTCTTCTGGTCGGCGGCAAGATCGCTCTTGGCCAGCGCGTTAGCGAAATCGGAGGCGCGTTCGATCAGATCGTCCCCGTCCTTCTCGCGGCCCTTCTGGATGAAATCCTTCTCCAGGCGACGCATCGTCAGCATCAGCACCGACAGGCGGGGATCGTCGATCTCAGCCAGATTCGCTTCGAGCCGCCTGGTCGCTTCGCGCAGCTTGCCCTGCAATCCGTCCTGCTCCGTGAGACCGAGCACGCGTTTGGCCGACAGCAGATTCTGGAAACGTGTGAGATAGAGATTGAGGCCCGTGAGCAGTGCCGTCGATTGCTTCGCCGCCGCGTCGCTGTCGGTTCGGCCGAGCCGCTGCTCGATGTCCTGGAGCCGGTGCTTGGCCGCCGTCGCGACCACCTCGTGCTTTGCGATCAGCTTGTCGTCCGACGTGCGCAGGAATTCGTTGGCGATCAATCCCGCCTGCAGGTAGTCGGCCGACAGCTGCATGACGTCAAAGCGCAGCGCCACGCTGGCTCCCGATCTGCGCTCCGCCTCGGCTGCCTCTCTCAGCCCGAGCAGGCAGGCGGAGCCGACCAGGGCTACGCCGATCAAACCGAGCACAGCGATCTTGAAGCGGAGACCGATCTTGATGCGGTTGAACGGAGATTTCAGAACGTGTTTCGAAGCGGAATACAACTGACGCATCGGGCGGCCGAGGTTGGTGACAGTTCTGCGAAGGTTATTTTGTTCGCGAGTCGCCATCTGTTAGTTGGCGGCGGCGCACACATGGACGGCAGAGACCAACATTCGGTAAATCTACGAGGTGGAATTTTCAGAAGCAGAGATATCTTTCGGGGGGCGATTACTTGCGCGCGCGGCGCGGCGTTGATGAGCGCGATGGTGGTGATGAAAAGCGCCGCGTAATAATTACGTCACAAATCGATGTCGGCGGCCGATGGCCGCGTGCCGACGCAAAAACGCCGCCCGGAATTGGGCGGCGTTTGAATTCCAATAGCGTAGAGGGTGATGCGGAAAGAATAGCATCGCCGTTGCAGATTTCAATCGCGAGTTCAGCCGTCATTGCGAGGAGCGCAGCGACGAAGCAATCCAGCTCGGTGTGCTGAGCCTCGGGATCGCTTCGCTGCGCTGGCAATGACGGTGTTGGCCCGCTCAGCTCCGATAGCTCGGATCGATGCGGTCGAGTTTGCGCAGCAGCGGCGGCCACACCAGCTTGGTGGAGCGCAGCTCCATCGCGTCGCGATTGGCGATCAGGTCGTGGTTCTTGTCGATCACCATCTGCTCGAGCGGGTACGCCGTCGGGCCGAGCATCTTGGTGCGGACCTGCATCGTGCAGGAGCGCTCGAGATGATACATCCGCTCGAACGCGGAGGCGACAGTGCGGCCGACCGTCAGCGTGCCGTGATTGCGCAGCAGCATGTGGTTCTTGTCGCCGAGGTCGCGCTGCAGCCGGGGGCGCTCGTCGTGATCGAGCGCGACGCCTTCATAGTCGTGATAGGCGAGGTCGCCGGTGACGAAATGCGCGGTCTGGTTGATCGGCAGCAGGCCGTCCATGCAGCTCGCCACCGCGGTGCCGTCCGGGGTGTGCAGGTGAATGACGCAGCCGGCGTCCTCGCGGACCTCATGGATCGCCGAATGGATGGTGAAGCCGGCCGGGTTGATCTTGTACGGGCTCTCGGTGAGCTGGTTGCCGTCGAGATCGACCTTCACCAGGCTCGAGGCGGTGATCTCGTCGAACATCAGCCCGTAGGGATTGATCAGGAAGTGATGCTCGGGGCCGGGCACCCGGGCCGAAATGTGGGTGTCGACCAGATCGTCCCAGCCGTACAGCGCGACCAGGCGATAGCAGGCGGCGAGGTTGACCCGCTGCTCCCACTCGGCCTCGGTCATGTCGGAGGGGACTTCTCTCAGGCGTGCGGCTTCGGCTGGGGACATGCGCTTCCTCTTCGGTGTGGGCGCCGTTGCCCGGCGCGTTGACTTGGCGGAAGCCTAGTGCTGCGAATGCCTTGCAGCAAGCGCCGACCGGAGCTGAGCAGGCATGTGGCGGGGCGGTGCCCCAATCCTGCCGGGAAGGCGGCAGGGTCCGCAACCGCGCGCCAACAAGTTGTTCGCAAAGGCCTGAGGCGATTGCCGATCTAGGACGGATGACGCTATCGTAACGCGGGCTACCGAGGCGCTCCGCCCCGGAGTGGAGTACAGCATGATATTGCTTCTGGTCGCCGGCATCGTCTTCCTGCTGGCCGGAGCGGCGTCGATCATCGTCGGCGTCCCGGTCAAGGAATTCAGCTTCGGCAACACGTTGATCCTGTCCGGCGTGATCGGCTTCTGCACCGGTGCGCTGCTGCTCGGCCTGTCGGCGGTGATCCGTGAGCTGCGGTCGATCGGCGCCGGCCTCGGCGCCGAGGACATCGAGACCAGCGTCACCAGGGCTCCGGAGCGGACCGCGTTTCCCCAGCCGCCGGCTGCGGGCGCCGACAGTGATGCCCTGTTCCCCGGCGATCGGTCGGAGCCTCCTACGCCGCCTCAGCCGCTCTCGCCCGCTTCTGAGCCCGCAGGCGTGATGCCCTGGCAGGAGGAAGCCGCAGCGCGCGACCGGCTGCGCCAGCGGGCCGCGGCGCCGCTCGAGATCAAGCCACCGCCGCCACCGCCTTCTGCGCCGCTCGACACGTCGTCGCCCGAGCCCGAGGACGAGCAGACGCCGCCGAAGCGGCGCAATCTGCTGTTCGCCTCGTCCCGCCGCGAGCGGGAGCGCGCGGCCCAGGCCGGCGGGGAGGCGCCGTCCGGCGATCTGCTGGGTGGCGCCGCGCGCAATTTCGAGGATGCCTGGCCGCGCAAGCGATCTGCAGCGGCGGGCGACGAGACGCCGCCGGAACGGTCCGGCCTGCTGGAGCCGACACCGGCTCCGCGCAGTGAGGAGATGCAGCAGGTCACCGTGCTGAAATCCGGCGTGGTCGATGGCATGGCGTATTCGCTGTATTCCGACGGCTCGATCGAGGCGCAGATGCCGGAAGGCATGATGCGGTTCGAGTCGATCGACGAACTGCGCGAGCATCTCGAACAGCGCAGCTAACGCGCGGGTTCGTCTGTTGGTCTACCTTGCTGGACTGCACCACCCTAAATAGACTTCGGTATTGGCAAGGTTAGATTCGCCGCGTGGCGGCGATCTGCAAAATACCACCGAGTATCCCAACAATTTGACCAACGCGCCCGCGGCCTGCCGCGCGGCGCGTTTCGAACCGACGACGAAGGACGGCCGATGAGTGACACCCCAGGCAAGAGCTACATCGAGCTGACCGCGTCGATCGTCTCGGCTTATGTCAGCAACAATGCGACCCAGGCGAGCGAGATCCCGGCGCTGATCGGTCAGGTCCACGCCGCGCTGCAACGGCTGTCGGCCGGTCGCCCCGAGGTGGCGCCGCAGGAGCCGGCCAAGCCGGCCGTTCCGGTGAAGAAATCGGTAACGCCGGAATATCTGATCTGTCTGGAAGACGGCAAACGCTTCAAGTCGCTGAAGCGGCATTTGCGTACGCAGTACAAGATGACGCCGGAGCAGTACCGCGAGAAGTGGGGACTTCCCGCGGACTACCCGATGGTCGCACCGAACTACGCGGTGGAGCGCTCGCAACTGGCCAAGAAGATGGGGCTCGGCCAGCAGCGCCGCCGGCGGAAGTAATTCTGAATTAAGCCGAGAAGCCGGCGTCCGCGGTGATCATTGCGCCGGTGATCAGGGCTGCGGCCGGACTGGCCAGGAACGCGGCCACGGCGGCGATCTCCTCGGGCTTGCCATAGCGCCCGAGCGCCGTCAGGGCGCGGAGCTGGTCGGCCTGCTCGCCACTCGCCGGGTTCATGTCGGTGTCGATCGATCCTGGCTGCACCAGATTGACGGTAACGCCCTGCGGCCCGAGCTCGCGCGACAGGCCGCGCGTGAATGCGTGCAGCGCCGACTTGGTCATCGCGTAAACGGTCGAGCCGGCGAACGGCACCCGCTCGGCGAGCGTCGAACCGATCGAAATGATCCGTCCGCCCTGTCCGAGGTGAGGGATCGCGGCTTGCGACGCGAGCACCACTGCGCGCACGTTGATGTTCAGCAGCGCATCGATGTCGGCGAGGCTGAGCTCGGTGATCGGACCGACGCGGCCGATACCGGCATTGTTGACCAGGATGTCGAGGCCGCCGAGCTTGGTCGCAGCCCCGTCCACCGCGGACTTCAAGGCCGCCGGATCGGCACTGTCCGCCTGAAGCGCGAAGCCGCGGCGTCCTTCGCCCTCGATCAGGCGCACGACCTCGGCGGCGCGTTCGGCTGAGCGTTCATAGGTGATGGCGACGTCCGCGCCGTTGGCGGCCAGTTCCTTCGCAATTGCGGCGCCAATGCCGCGCGAGGCTCCGGTGATCAGCGCCCGCTTGCCCGTCAGCTCAACCATGTCGTCCTCTTTTTTGTAGTAATCGATATATAATTCCTAGGCGAATTGCCGGAGGTGGGCAAGCGATTTATATAGCGATTAATGCAGAAATCAGATCCGCCCTTCGACGATCGCCCCGCACGGCCACGCGGAAGGCCCCGAACCTTCGACCGCGCACGTGCGCTGGCGGAGGCAACCCGGCTGTTCTGGATCAAGGGTTATGAGGCGACCTCGATCGCCGATCTGACCGAGGCGATGGGAATCGGAGCGCCAAGCCTTTACGCAGCATTCGGCTCCAAGGAGGCGCTCTACGCCGAGGCGCTGCGACACTACGAAGCCAATTACGAGCAACTGGTCTGGGGCCGGTTTCACACTGCGCAGACCGCGCGCGAGGCGCTGGAAGCTTTTCTGCTCGACTCCGCCTCCGCGCTGACCGGGGCGCCTGACGATCATCCGCTCGGCTGCATGGTCACGTTGTCCGCCGTGGGCAGCGAGGGACACGCCGAACTGGGCGAGATGGTGCGCAGCGCCCGTGCAGTCACGCTGCAGCGCCTTGAAGCGCGCCTGGGCGAGGCCGTTGCGGCAGGCGAGTTGCCGGCGTCGGCCGACATCCATGCGGTCGCCCGGCTCTATCAGGCCGTTCAGGCCGGCATGTCGATCCTGGCCCGCGATGGTGCCAGCCGCGCCGAGCTGGAGGCGGCGGCCCGCCATGCTCTGGCGCACTGGGGCGCATGATGGCCGCGCGGGTTGCCGGATGAGGAAAAAAATCCGAAAATGAGGGCTCTGCGCTGTTGCCGTCGTGGCTTCGATGTGTGAATATTTTCCTAGATTGGGAATCTGGGAAAGGTCGGACCGAGATGCAGGTCAAACGTCGCGGACGGAAGTCCACCACAGCACGCGCGCAGGGCAGGGCCGAAGTCGACGGCTTTCGTGCCAGTCATCTGGAGCTCACCGAGCGCGACATCATGACGGCCGAGGGGCTGGCGCGCGTCACCATCGACG
>NZ_JAZDRK010000022.1:0-73955 GCF_047501505.1 Rhodopseudomonas sp. G2_2311 | reverse complement strand
GACGCGAGCACAGAGCTCGTGGCCCCCCACCCCCGACCCCTCCCCGCAAGGGGGAGGGGAGCGAGAGGCGTTCGAACTAGAACTTCACCTGCGGCACCTGCTCGACCTGGGTGCGGGTCTCGCCGAGGTCGAAGTAGTCCTTGTGGGTGAAGCCGAGCGGGGCGGCGAACAGCGCGGCGGGCATCTGCTGGATGCCGGTGTTATACTCCTGCACGGCGTTGTTGAAGAACCGGCGGCTCGCCGCGATCTTGTTCTCGATGTCGCTGAGTTCGCCCTGCAGCTGCTGGAAATTGGCGTTGGCCTTGAGGTCCGGATAGGCCTCGCCGAGCGCGATCAGCCGGCCGAGCGAGGCGGTCAGCGCGTTCTCGGCCGCGGCCATCTGGCCGGGGCCCTGCGCCGAGATCGCGGCGTTGCGCGCCTTGACGACGTCTTCGAGCGTCGAGCGTTCGTGCGCCGCATAGCCCTTCACGGTCTCGACCAGGTTCGGAATCAGATCGTGCCGTTGCTTGAGCTGCACGTCGATGTCGGCAAACGCCTGCCCGACGCGCTGCCGCAGCGCCACCAGGCGGTTGTAGGTCACCAGCGCATACAGCGCGACCGCGACGACGATGCCGAGAAAAATCCACATATTGGCGGCTCCCATCCAACCAAGACCCTGAGCCTCAGCGTCCGAACGGCACGCGCGCGGCAGGGACCGCGCCACCCGCACGGCATCTGTTGGTCGCTGCTGTCGGGGCGAATGTTCAATCCACTCGGCGTTGCGCGCGACGGAGTGTGTCGACGTCAGCTACAACTCATGATCCATGTTTTCGTTGCAGATGCGCATCAGTGCGATGCGCAGCATCCTGCCGGCCGGCGAGTCGTCCAAACGTCATCCCGTTGTCAATTGCCGAACCTAGGAGTGCCCCAAGTTTGGGGGTGGGTCGATGTTGAAGTGGCGTGCCGGCGCGAGCTGGATGGTCTTTGCGTGTCTGGGTGTACTCTCTGTTTCGCTGCCGGCTGGCGCCGCTTCGTTCGACGTCTCCTCCGGGGCCACCGACACCACCGCCAAGACCGTCACCGGCACCGATACCGGCACCGTCGAGTCCGGCGGCACGCTGAACGTCAGCGGCACCGCCGTCACCTTCACCGGTCCTGCGGCCGGCGTGGTCATCAACAACTCGGGCACGATCTCCTCTAGCAATCGCGGCATCGATACCTCGGGTGCCAATCCGCCGCGCAACCTGACGCTGAACAATTTCGCCGGCGCGCTGATTTCGACGGTCGATGACGCTTTCCGGCTGAACACCTCGATCGGCAACGGCACGGTGGTGATCAACAACTCCGGCACCATCGTCTCCAACACCGGCCAGGTGTTCGACTTCGCCAGCAACAGCTCGGCGACCGGCACGGTGCAGATCAACAACAATGCCGGCGGCAACATCCGGGCGCTCGGTAACGACGCGATCCGGCCGGGCTCCGGCAGCACGACGATCAACAACAGCGGCCTCATCGATTCCACGGCCAGCAACAACCGCGGCATCAATCTCAGCGTCACCTCGCTTGGCACCGTCACCGCCTTCACGGTGATCAACAATGCCGGCGGCACCATCCAGTCGCAGGACGACGCGATCCGCGTTACCACCAATACCCCCAGCAATCCGGCCAATTTTATCACCACGGGCAGCTTCACCGTCGACAACGCCGGAACCATCACGTCGACCGGCACCGGCCAGGCGATCGATTTCAACGATCTGACCTCCGGCACTATCCAGATCATCAACCGCGCCACCGGCGTGATCCGCTCGACCTCGGCCGACGCGGTGCGGCCCGGCGAGGGCGCCACCGTCACCAATTACGGCCTGATCTATTCGGACGGTGCGGTCGGCAGCAGCAACGACGGCATCGACTTCCAGAGCCATTCGGGCACGGTGATCAACAAGTCCGGCGGCACCATCTCGGGCTTCCGCCACGGCATCACCACCGATGCCAATGTCACCGTCACCAACGAGGCCGGCGCCACCATCATCGGCCGCAACGGCTCCGGCGTCGGCTCCGACGGCACCGGCACAGTCGTCAACTACGGCCGCATCACCGGCGCCTATAACGGCAGCGGCACGGGCGACGGCGATGGCGTCGATGTCGATTTCGCCGCCACCGTCACCAATTACGGCATCATCGAAGGCGCCGGTGCGGGCGGTTACGATTCCGGCGGCCGGCTCAACAACAGCGAAGGCCTGTCGATCGGCGGCGGCACCATCATCAACTTCGGCACCATCTCGGGGGCGTCCTACGGCATCGTCGTCAACAACGATTCCAACCCCGACGGCAGCCGCAGCGGCGTTGCGGCGACCACGATCACCAACAATGCTGGCGCCACCATCATCGGCCAGAACGGCTTCGCGATCCGGCTGGAGAACAAGACCGGCACCGCCGCCGACAACGACACCATCGTCAATGCCGGCACCATCATCGGCAACGGCGCGATCCCCGATCCGAACGCCGTGGTGCTGCTGCAGAACGGCACGCCCGACACCGGCTCGGTCGGCACCCTCGATGGCGTCACCTACACCGGCACCGGCTCGGCGCGCTTCATCCGCGGCGATGGTTCGGCGATCCAGATGGGCGAGGGCAACGACGTCCTCACCAACTCCGGCACCATCATCGGCAACAACGGCCGTGCCGTGAACATGGAAGGCGGCAACGACACCGTCAACATTCTGCCGGGCTCGCGGATCGTCGGTCTGGTCAATGGCGGCGCCGGCACCGATACGCTGAACTACTACAAGGTCGGCCTGTCCGACGCCAAGCGGGCGCAGCTCACGGCTGGCCAGACCGTGAATATCGGCGGCACGCTGTACACCTCGTTCGAGGTGGCCAACGCCTTCGCGCCGTCGTTCTCGGCCTTCGCCAGCCCGTCGAAGCCCGGCAGTGCCGGCCCGGCCTGGCTGTTCGACAATCTCTCCAACAGCGTCGCGGCGAGCGCCGATGCGCAGACCATGATCGACCGCGTGGCGAGCGCGGCCGATGTCGGCGCGGCGCTGGCTCAGCTTTCGCCGGCTTCGTATCAGGCGCTCGGCCGGATGACGCTGGCCTCGGTGTCGCAGACCGGCACGCTGATCGATCAGCGGATGATGCAGACCAGGTTCGGCGGCGGCAGCGATCTCGGCGGCGCCGGCGCGGCGCTGGCGATGGCCGATGCGGGCCTGTTCGGCACCTCCGGCTCGCCGATGGAACGGACGCTGGCCTCGCTCGGCGCCTGGAACATGCGCGATGCGCTCACCGCCTCCGGCTGGGGCGCCAATGCAGATGCGCTGGCCTATGCGCCGATCACCAAGGCGCCGCCGCTGCGTGCGGCGGTCGATCCGGGCTTCGGCGTGTTCGTCGGCTCCAGCCTCAGCAGTTCGCGCGAAGGCGCGCGTCCCGACGTCAGCGCGACCCGCTCGACCACCGCCAGCGTCGTCGCCGGCGCCGACTGGCGCGTCTCCGACCGCTGGGTGGTCGGCGCGTTCGGCGGCTACGCGCTGACCAGCGGCGATCTGGATTCGCTCGGCAGCACCACCAAGATCACCAGCCGCAGCATCGGCGGCTATGGCAGCTACCGGGCGCCGGCGTGGTACGCCAACCTCCTCGGCTTCTATGGCTGGGACGGCTACGACAACCGCCGCGTCGCGCTCGGCAGCGCCAACAGCTCACGGTTCGACGGCAATCATTACACGGTGCGCGGCGCGATCGGCACCGACCTGCGGATGTTCGGCGGCTTCGTGGTCACGCCGGAACTGAGCCTGCAATACACTCGCATGGCCACCGATGCGTTCACCGAATCCGGCAGCATCAGCGCGCTGAGCGTTGCGGCCGACCGTGCCGAGTCGCTGCGATCCGGCGCCAGCCTGCGGATCGCGCACGATCTGCAAACGAGCAACGGTGTGCTGACGCCGGAACTGCGGCTGGCCTGGCTGCACGAATTCCGCGACGGCGTGCGCGGCATCGACGCCAACTTCGTCGAGCCGACGCTGCCGGGCGTGTTCACCACCTTCACCGGCCAGGGCATCCGCGACCGCGGCGTGTTCGGCACCGGCGTTACCGGCCGGCTCGGGCAGGCGACGTTGGTATCGATCGGTTACGATGCGATCGTCGGCAGCAGCGACTCCGTCACCCACCTGGTCACCGGCAAGGTCAAGGTCGCGTTCTGATCAGTCGGCCTGGGCTTCGAGCGTGTCGCCCCACGCCAGCCGCCGGAACCGCGCATAGGCCGGCTTGTCGCGCCGGGCGGCGACGGCGAGCTCGAGCTTGCCGGCGGGCGTGCAGAGTTTGGCGGTGATCGCCGCCTTGGTCTGCTCGGGCTGCGCCAGCACGCGCGCCGGCCGCTCCGGCAATGCAGCGCGCATCAGCGCCACGTAGCTGAACTTCTCGTCTTCGAACGGGACGTCGGCGGCCTTGAGCTGCAGATGCAGCTTCGAGCGCGGCAGCCGCTGCACGAAGTGGCACCAGTCCGGCGCGGCCACCGGGCAGGCGGCGTCGTGCGGGCACGGCGCGATCACGCGGGCGCCTTGGGCGATCAGCCGGTCGCGCAGGGCGAGGATGCGCTGGTAGCCGGCGGGCGTGCCGGGCTCGATCACCAGCAGCGTATCGGTGGTGTTGCGCCACAGCGCGTCGGCGAATGCGGCGCGCGCCGCGTCGCCGAGTTCGTTGATGACGTAGCTGGCGATCACCAGCGCCGCCTCCGGCGCATCGGCCAGCGCCTTGCCGGCGTCGCCGAGCCGGTAGTCGATCGCGGGCAAACGAGTCGCTTCGGCGAGGTGCAGCGCCAGCTTGCGCAGCGCCGGATTGGCGTCGAGCAGGGTGAAGCGCTGCAGCGTCTCGAATGCTTGAGCCGCGGCCCAGCTCGCGGTGCCGGGCCCGGCGCCGACGTCGAGCAGCGTGGCCGGGGAGAAGTCAGGTCGGATGGCAGTTAGCGCGTTGAGACAGGCGATCACCGCCGCGTAGGTCGCCGGCATCCGCGCGCCCGCGTAGGCCAGCGCGTCGGCTTCGCTGGTGATCGGCGCCGAGGTGCCGCCGCCGCGATAGGTCAGCGAAATCCGCTCCGCCCGCACCGCCGCATCGGCACGCGCCAGGCCGTGCAGCTTCTGCTCCAGCGCGGCTTTGAGGTCTGCGGGGAGGGATGGGGGGATCAACAGCTCCCCCTTCGCCGGATGACACCGCGTCTCGCCGGCAGCGCAGGAGTACAACTGCTCGATGTGTCGCCGCTCATTGGTACGTCATGCGCGGGCTTGACCCGCGCATCCATCAGCGCGCGCAGCGCGCAGCACGAAGATGATCTGCGAACAAGATAGATCGCCGGGTCAAGCCCGGCGATGACGGATCCGTTGATCCTTCTGCCCCGCGTCACTGCCTTGGCGCGAGCGCGGCTCACGCCACGTTCTGATCCAGAATGTCCACCGCGCCCTGGAGGTCGACGGAGACCAGCTGGGAGACGCCGCGTTCGGCCATGGTGACGCCGAACAGGCGGTTCATGCGGGCCATGGTGATCGGGTTGTGGGTGATGGTGATGAACCGCGTTTCCGTGGTCTTCGCCATGTCGGTGAGCAGGTCGCAGAACCGTTCGACGTTGTGGTCGTCGAGCGGCGCGTCGACTTCGTCCAGCACGCAGATCGGCGACGGGTTGGTCAAGAACACCGCGAAGATCAGCGCCATCGCGGTCAGCGCCTGCTCGCCGCCCGAGAGCAGCGACAGCGACTGCGGCTTCTTGCCCGGCGGCTTGGCGATGATGTCGAGACCGGCTTCGAGCGGATCGTCGCTTTCGATCAGCTTCAGCTCGGCCTCGCCGCCGCCGAACAGCGTGGTGAACAGCCGCTTGAAGTGACCGTTGACGACGTCGAACGAGGCGAGCAGCCGCTCGCGGGCTTCCTTGTTCAGGCTCTGGATGCCGGTGCGCAGCTTCTTGATCGCTTCGACCAGGTCGTCGCGCTCGGCCGCCAGCGTGCCGTGCTGGGTCTCGACCTCGTTGAGTTCTTCCTCGGCGCGCAGGTTGACGGCGCCGAGCCGCTCACGGTCGCGGCGCAGCTTGTCCAGGCTCTCTTCGATCTCGGCGAGCGGCGGCAGTTCGGTGCCCTCGACGATTTCGGCGAGCTGAGCGGCAGCCTGCGGCTCGACCTCGAGCATATCGCGGATTTCGCGCTCAACGTCTTCGAGCCGGCGGCGGGCCGCTTCCATCCGCTCCTCGGCGCGGGCGCAGGCTTCGCGGGCGCTGGAGAGCTGTTCGAGCGAGGTCTTCGCCAGGCGGTCGGTCTCGCTCATCGCCTGCTCGGCGGCGGCCAGCGCATCGGCGGCGGCGCGGCGATCGGCCTCGGCGAATTCGATTTCGGTGATCACCGCGCTGCGCTTCTCGGCGAACACTTCCGGCGCGTTGTCGAGTTCGGCGCGTTCGGCGGTGAGTTCGGCGACGCGCTCTTCCACCGTGGCGATCTGCGACGCCGCGCCGGCCTTGCGCTTCTGCCAGTCCATCCGCTCCGCGGCGATCGCCTGCAGCCGCTTGTCGGCGAGCTCGGCTTCGCGCGCCAGCGCCTGGGCTTCGGCGCGGATCTGCGCGGCGATGCGGCGGCGGCCGTCGATGTCGCCGCGCACCGCGGCGAGACGGGCTTCGGCCTCGGTGTTCGGCTCCAGCTCGGCGATCTGCGCCTCGGCATTCTCCAGCGCGGCTTCGGCCTCGGCGCGGTCGGTGGCGAGGCGCGACTGCGCTTCGGCCAGCGCCGACTTGCGCGCGGCGTGGCGGTTGACCTCGCGCTCGGCGGCGGAGAAGCGCTCGCGTGCGGCGTCGACCTCGCGGCGGGCGCCGCGCAGGCTCTCGCGCGAGGCGGTCTCGGCGGCGGCCGCCATCTTCAAATCGGCTTCGGCGCTCTCCAGCGCCTGGCGCTTGGCGGCGGCGTCGATCCGGGCCTGTTCGAGTTCGTTCTCGATGTCGGTCAGCCGGGCGCGTTCGGCGAGACGGCGGGCGGCGCCGGTCGGTGCATGGGCCGAGGCGACGAAACCGTCCCAGCGCCAGACGTCGCCGTCGAGCGACACCAGCCGCTGGCCGGTCTTGAGCTGTTCGCACAGCTCATTGCCGCGTTCCTTGGTGACGACACCGATCTGGGCGAGACGGCGCGCCAGCTCCGGCGGCGCGGTGACATGCTGCGCCAGCGCCTCGACGCCTTCGGGCAGCGCCGGGTCTTCCGGCTGCACGCCGACATCGGTCCAGCGCATCGGCGCCGAGGGATCGACCGGAGCGTCGAGATCGTCGCCGAGCACGGCGCCGATGGCTTTTTCATAGCCCTTGGCGACGGTGATGCCGTCGATGATCGGCGGCCACAGATTCTTGGTCTCGCCGTTGAGGATCTTGCTGATCGTCTTGGCTTCGGTCTCGAGCCGCTGCACCTTCTTATCAGCTTCGACCAGCGGCGCCCGCGAGCCGTCCAGCGTCTGCCGCGCGGCGGTCTGTGCGGCTTCGGCCGCCTGCACCGCGGCTTCCTGCTCGGCCAGCAGCTCCTGGGCGATCTCGACCGCTTCGGCGAGTTCGGTCAGGTCGCCGGCGCCGGAGGTCTCGGCGGAGAGCCGGTCGATCTCGCTCTCGACGTTCTTGATCTCGATATCGAGCCGCGCCAGCCGGTCGCGATGGGTGCGGACGCTCTGCTCGAACTGATTGCGCCGCGCGGTCAGCTCGGCGAGCTGGGTGGTGAGTTCGGCGAACAGCTGCTCGGCTTCGCTCAGCGAGGCATCGGCCTCGGCGACGCGCTCGTCGACACCGCTGCGCTTCTCGACCCGCTCCAGGATCTCCTCGCGCAGCTCGACGTCTTCGGTGTCGAGCCGTTCCAGCGCGGCGTCGGCATCGATCGCCAGCCGCTGCTCGCGTTCGACGTCGGAAGAAAACTGCGCCAGCCGCCGCTCCAGTTCGACCACGCGCTCCTTGGCGCGGACCTCTTCGCGGTCGAGCTGTTCGCGGGCGTTGATCAGCCGCTGCAGGCCGGCGGCGGCGCGGGCTTCGGCCTCGCGCAGGCTCGGCAAAATCGAGGCGCGGTCGGCCTGGATGCGCGAGGCTTCGGCCTGCACGCGGGTGCATTCGGCGAGCTGGCGCACGCCGAGATCATGCACCTCGGCGGCGGCGCCCACCTCGGCCTGCGCGTCGCGCCAGCGCATATGATACAGCATCGCCTCGGTCTTGCGGACCTTGGCGGCGACCTCGCGGAACCGGATCGCCTGGCGCGCCTGCTTCTTCAGGCCGTCGACCTGGGTGGAGAGCTGGCCGATCACGTCCTCGACGCGGGTCAGGTTGGTTTCGGCCGCCTTCAGCCGCAGTTCGGCTTCGTGGCGGCGGGCGTGCAGACCGGCGACACCGGCGGCGTCTTCCAGCACGCGGCGGCGCTGCTCGGGCTTCGCCTGGATGATTTCACCGATCTTGCCCTGGTGGACCAGCGCCGGCGACCGGGCGCCCGTGGCGGCGTCGGCGAACAGCAGCTGCACGTCGCGGGCGCGAACTTCGCGGCCGTTGATGCGATACACCGAGCCGGCCTCGCGCTCGATCCGGCGCGAGATGTCCAGGGTGTCGGCATCGTTCAGCGCCGCCGGCGCGGTGCGATCGGAATTGTCGATCGACATTACCACTTCGGCGTGGTTGCGCGCCGGACGGTTGCCCGAGCCAGCGAAGATCACCGCGTCCATGTCGGTGGCGCGCAGCGATTTGTGCGAGGTTTCGCCCATCGCCCAGCGCAGCGCTTCCACCAGATTGGACTTGCCGCAGCCGTTCGGCCCGACCACGCCGGTCAGACCCGGCTCGATCATGAAGTCGGTGGGCTCGACGAACGACTTGAAGCCGTGGAGGCGGAGACGCGTGAGTTTCATCTGGTCCGATGCTCTATGGGCCGCAGGTTCCCGCGGCTGTAGCGAATCTCTCAAGCCGGACAATACCATAGGTTGTCCCGCCCGGTCGCAACTCGCTCGCAGCCGGCAGCAGCGTTAGCCGGCGACAATGGCGGCCGATTAAGGCAGGAGCAACCACGCCAGCGGGCTTTTCCACGGCGGGATTCGCCGAAAAAGCGCGATAAATCTGGGGATTTCGGAGTGGCGCCGACGGTGTCGGTCGCAACCAGCTATTGCCCATTCTCTGAAAGGCTTGCTGACGCAACGTTCCTCATTCCGGATTGCGCGCCGTTGCGCGCAAGTCCGGAATCCATAAGCCGTGAGGTCGCGGTTGCGATGATCTGCCGAACGTAACTTCGATCGATCAGCAGCGCAGGGGATATGGAATCCCGGCTCGCGCGGAGCCTGTCATCGGGCCGGCCGAAGGCCGGACCCGGTGGCGCGCCCCGAAATGACCAACGAGAGGGGATTTATCCTGTCATCCGCGGGCTCGACCCGCGGATCTATCGCGCGTCAGCGCGCTAACTGGAAGGCCGTCTTGCGAAGGAGATTGATTGCCGGGTCAAGCTCGGCAATGACGGTGGTGAAGGGATCGCGCGCAGTGTTGGCACAAGGCAGAGAACGCCGTCGCCTCAGCTCTTCTTCGCCAGCAGGGCGTCGATGCGCTTGGCGAATTCGTCGAACGAGTTCTCGCCGCGCAGCATTTCGCCGTTGATGAAGAAGGTCGGGGTGGCGTTCACCTTCAGCACTTCGTTGGCGTACTTCTGGTCGGCGGCGATCTTGTCGAGCAGCTTCTGGTCCTTCAGGCAGGCTTCGACCTCTTCGCCCGACAGGCCGGCCTGCTTGCCGATGCGCTTGAGCTGTTCGGTGGTGTCTTTCAGCACCCACTCGGTCTGGCTCTTGAACAGCACGTCGGTGACCGCGAAGTACTTGGCGGAATCCTCCTTGGCGATGCAGCGCGACAGCATCGAGCCGGCGGCGGCCTTGATGTCGAGCGGGAATTCCCGGAACACGTAGCGGATCTTGCCGGTGTCGATGTAGGCCTTCTTGATCTGCGGATAGACCTGCTCGTTGAACGCGGCGCAGTGCGAGCAGGTCAGCGAGGCGTATTCGGTGACGGTGACGGCGGCATCCTTCGGGCCGAGCGCCATGTCGGGCAGCGACATCGGCTTGGCGACATCGGCGGCCGCCGCGGCTTCCTTGCTCTGGGCGAAGGCCGAATCGATCAGCCGGAACGGCGAGACGCCGGCGACGGCGAATACGCCGGTCAGCGACAAGGCGGCGGTAAAAGTGCGGCGCGTGATCATCGGCAAACAGCTCCAGTTCGGCGGGACACGCCGCGGACAACGACACGTCAGCGGCGCTTCCAGCCGCACGACCTTGGGATTGTCGCTAGCTTGAAACAACAATTGTGGCAATGCCGGGCCTGAACACCGCCAAAACCGCCGGCGTCACTTCCGCTTGATCGTCGCGCCGAGCCGCGCCAGCGCGTCGCGCAGCTCCTGATCGGCGACCTGGTCGAGCGTCGCGGCGACGCGGGCGACCGCCGCCGGATCGGGACCGGGCGGCACGGTCTTGCGCGGCCGGCGCGACAGCGGCGCCTGACGCAGCGCGATCCGCCCGACCGCATTCCAGCCGAGGAAGCGGTTGACCCGCTCCAGGATCAGGTCGGAAGAATGCTGGATCTCCAGCGCCATCGGGCCTTCGACCCGCAGCACCAGCGTCGCCGGTTCCACCGGCTGGCCGTCGACCGGCCGCGGCCACTGCATCTTCAGCGGCTCGGAATGCGCGGCGATCTGAGGCCCGGCGATTGCGGACCAGCGCGTCACCAGTTCGCGCGCCGCAAAGCCCTGCTTGGCGAACGCTTCGGACAGCGTTGCGCCCAACAGGCCGGACAGTGGCTTGGCGGTGATCGGGCCGGGCTTGCTCATGCAGGGACGCTTTGCGACGATACCGCTCATGAGTCTAGCAGGCGCGGCGCCGCGGCGGAAACAATCCCCGGTCATCACAGCAGAGCACGACCCGGCAGACGCTTCATTGCGCGCGCGGCCCGCCGCGCTGCTCGCCTGGTACGACCGGCATCGCCGCAGCCTGCCGTGGCGGGCGCCGCCCGGCGCGACCGCCGATCCCTACGCGGTGTGGCTGTCGGAGATCATGCTGCAGCAGACCACGGTGCGGGCGGTCGGGCCGTATTTCGATAAGTTCATGGCGCGGTGGCCGACGGTGACGGCGCTGGGCGAAGCCTCACTTGACGACGTGCTGAAGATGTGGGCCGGTCTCGGCTACTACTCGCGCGCCCGCAATCTGCACGCCTGCGCGGTGGCGGTGACGCGCCAGCATGGCGGACGCTTTCCCGATACGGAGGAGGGGCTGCGGGCTCTGCCGGGCGTCGGGCCCTACACTGCGGCCGCCATCGCGGCGATCGCGTTCAGCCGCCGGACGATGCCGGTCGACGGCAATATCGAGCGGGTGGTGTCGCGGCTATATGCGGTCGAGGACGAACTGCCGAAGGCCAAGCCGCGCATCAAGGCGCTGGCCGAGACGCTGCTCGGCCCGTCGCGCGCCGGCGACAGCGCCCAGGCGCTGATGGATCTCGGCGCCACCATCTGCACGCCGAAAAAGCCGGCCTGTGCGCTGTGCCCGCTGATGGAAGGCTGTGTCGCGCGGCTGCGCGGCGATGCCGAGAGCTTCCCGCGCAAGGCGCCGAAGAAGACCGGGGCGCTGCGCCGCGGCGCCGCCTTCGTGGTGATCCGCGGCGACCAGGTGCTGGTCCGCAGCCGCCCCGCCAAGGGCCTGCTCGGCGGCATGACCGAGGTGCCGAATTCCGACTGGCTGGCCGATCAGGACGAGACCGAAGCCAAGGCCCAGGCCCCCGCGCTGAAGGGCGTCACTCGCTGGCACCGCAAAGCCGGCGTCGTCAGCCACGTCTTCACGCACTTCCCGCTGGAGCTGACCGTGTATGTGGCGCATGCCTCGGCCGCGACCCGGGCCCCCGCCGGCATGCGCTGGGCGCAGATCTCGACGCTGTCGGACGAGGCTTTGCCCAATCTGATGCGCAAGGTGATCGCCCACGGCCTCGGCGATTAAGGCATCAAGATACCGGTTATCGTTGTCAGACGCCTCGGAAACGGTATCTGGATGGTGCGTACATCAATAATATGAACTTTAGTAATTCACCTTTGGTGGAATAAACCCATTCGCAACAGTTCTGCGAATAACGAGCAGGCGCAAATGAGTTCCATCGAGGTCATCTATGCGCCACGTCACGCCCAGCGGACGGGAGGCCTTCTTCCCAGCTTCTGAATTGATCGTCTCCAAGACGGACACCAAAGGGCGGCTGACTTACGCCAACCGCCTGTTCTGCGATGTCGCCGGCTACAGCGAGGCGGAGCTGATCGGCCAGCCGCACAACGTCATCCGCCATCCCGATATGCCGCGCGCGGTGTTCAAGCTGCTGTGGGACGCCGTGCAGCAGGGCCGCGAAATCTTCGCCTATGTGAAGAACATGACGCGCAACGGCGACCACTATTGGGTGTTCGCGCACGTCACGCCGTCGTTCGACGGCACGGGGCGGATCGTCGGCTATCACTCCAACCGGCGTGCGCCGGATCGCGGCGTGCTCGAAGGCGCGATCATCCCGCTCTACGCCGAAATCCTCCGCACCGAGCGCAGCCACCGCAACGCCAAAGAGGCGCTCGCCGCCGGCTCTCGCGCCCTGTCCGATTTCGTCGCTTCCCAGAAGGCCTCCTATGACGAACTTATGTTCTCTCTCAAGAGCGCGGCTTAACGTCGCCGGATTGATCGTCGCCGCGGGCGCGGCGGTGGTGTGCGGCGTGTTCGAGTACTACGTCGCCGCGATGGCGATCCAAGGCGTCGTCATGGCGTTTGCCGGGCTGGCGCTGTTCCGCATCAGCCAGACGCGGCGGCTGCTCGGCGAAGCCAGCGACGTCTGCCGCCGCATCGCCGATGGCGATTTCGAAGCACGAATTCTCGGCATTCCGGATGACGGCCGCACCGGTACGCTGCTGCGCGCCATCAACGACATGATCGACGATTGCGACGCCTTCGTTCGCGAGGCGACCGCGGCGATGACCGCGATGCATCACAACAAGTACTTCCGCCGCATCCTGCCGGGGGGCCTTCACGGTGCGCTGCTGCACGGCGCCGGCGCCATCAATACGGCCGCCGCAAACATCGAGCGGCGGATCAAGAGCTTCGAAGGCCGCACCGCGGAGCTGGAGGCGACCACGAGCGCGATCGTCACCGCGCTCGACCAAGGCTCGGCCGAAATGAAAGACACTGCCGGCACGCTGACGGTCGGCGCGTCCTCGGCACGCGAACAGCTGGCTTCGGTCGCGGCTGCGTCAGAACAGGCCGCGGCCAATATGCAGTCGGTCGCCTCGGCGACGTCGGAGCTGACGTCGAGCGCCAGCGGCGTACGTGCCGAGATCGATCGCTCCGCCGAGATCGTCGCGCGGGCGGTGAGTAGCGTCGGCGAAGCCACCGGCAATGTCGATGCGCTGAAGCAGGTCGCCAACAACATCGGCGAGATGGTCAAGGCGATCGAAGCGATCGCCAGCCAGACCAACCTGCTTGCGCTCAACGCCACGATCGAAGCGGCGCGCGCCGGCGATGCCGGCCGCGGCTTCGCCGTGGTGGCGCACGAGGTCAAGGCGTTGGCGTCGCAGACCGCGCAGTTCACCGGCGAGATCGAAGCGCAGGTCGGCCAGGTTCACGGCGCCGCCGGCGCGGTCAGCAGCTCGATCGGCGAGATCGGCACTGTCATCGCTGAGATCGACAGCATCACTCGTCAAGTCGCCGGTGCGGCAGGCGCGCAGTCGCAGTCGACCGCCGAGATCGCCCGCAATATCGATGAGGCGTTCGCGGTGGTGCGTGAGATCTCCGAAACCATTCACGTGCTCGCCGGCAATGCCGAAGACAACGAACGCGCGGCGGCGTCGACGATGACGACCTCGGCGCAGCTGTCGTCGCAATCGGAGCAGCTTGCTCAGCAGATCAACGGCTATCTCGGCCAGGTCCGCAAGGAACTGGTGGAACAACGAGCCGCATGACCTCAGCGAGGCCGGCGAACTGATCGTCGGGCTCGCCGGGTTCCATCGAGAGGCTTCGTACGAATACGTGTTTGGCCCAACGGCGTGACGTGAGGCGTAGGCTTTAAGACAAAGTCAAACCCCTGAACTTACCTAAAACAGAGGCGTGCCCTCCGAGGAGAAAGGCGATGGCTGTCGAAATCCGCCCGACCGGCAAGGAAGTGTTCTTTCCGGCGGGTGAGCTGATCGTCTCCAAGACCGATCTGAAGGGCCGCATCACCTACGCCAACAGCACGTTCTGCCACATCGCCGGCTACAGCGAGGCGGAACTGCTCGGCCAGCCGCACAGCATCATTCGTCACCCCGACATGCCGCGCGCGGTGTTCCGCCTGGTGTGGGACACCATCGCGGCCGGCCGCGAGATCTTCGGCTACGTCAAGAACATGGCGCGTAGCGGAGACCATTATTGGGTGTTCGCGCATATCACGCCGTCGTTCGACCAGCACGGCAACATCGTCGCCTATCACTCCAACCGTCGCACGCCGGATCCGAGCGTGGTCGCCAATGCGATCGCGCCGCTCTACGCCGAGGTGCTGCGGGTCGAGCAGGGTCACGCCAACGGCAAGCAGGCGGTCGAGGCCGGCCTCAAGGCGCTGACCGATTTCGTCGCCTCCAAGAAAGTCAGCTATGACGAACTTATGTTCGCTCTCCAAAGCGCAGCTTAACCTCGCCGTCATCATCGTCGCATCGTCGATCGCGCTGGCGCTGGAGGCGCTGGACTATCGTCCGGCGGCGATGACGATCCAGGGCTTTGCGATTTTGGCGAGCTGTCTGGCGCTGTATCGCATGGTGCAGACCACGCGCCTGATCAGTCAGGCCCGCGAGGTCTGCCTGCGAATTGCCGCCGGCGACTTCGAAGCCCGCATCCTGCGGATTCCCGACAATGGCCGCACCGGCGACATGCTGCGCGCCGTCAACGACGTGATCGACGGCTGCGACGCCTTTGTGCGCGAGGCCACCGCCGCGATGGATGCGGTGCAGCACCGCCGTTACTTCCGCCGCATCCTGCCCGGCGGCTTGCACGGCGCGCTGCTGCGCGGCGCCAAGACCATCAACGCCGCCACTGACAGTATCGAGCAGCGGATCAACACGTTCGCCCAACAGGCGGAGCAGCTCGAGAATGCTGTCACCGGCGTGGTGTCCTCGCTCGACGAAGATTCCCGCGGCATGCGTGACACCGCCGGCAGCCTGACCAGCGGCGCCTCGCTCACCCGCGAGCGCCTGACCACGGTCGCGGCGTCGGCCGAGCACGCCAGCAGCAACATGCGCAGCGTCGCCGCCGCCACTACCGAACTGTCGGCGAGCGCCCGCGAGGTCGGCGCCGAGATCGGCCGTTCCGCCGAGGTGGTCAGCCGCGCGGTGAGCCGGGTGTCGGAAGCGTCCGCCAACGTCGCCAGCCTGCGCAGCGTCGCCGAACGGATCTCCGAAGTTGTGAAGTCGATCGAAGTGATCGCCGGACAGACCAACCTGCTGGCGCTGAATGCCACCATCGAAGCGGCGCGCGCCGGCGAGGCCGGTCGCGGCTTCGCGGTGGTGGCCGCCGAAGTGAAGGCGTTGGCCGAGCAGACCGCCAAGTTCACCGGCGAGATCGAGGCACAGGTCGAACACGTCCACAGCGCCGCCGACCTCGTCAGCCAGTCGATCGGCGAGATCGGCTCGGTGATGAGCGAAGTCGATGACATTACAGCCGCTGTCGCCGGTGCCGCCGAAGCGCAGTCGGCCGCCACGGCCGATATCGCCAAGAACATCGAGCTGGCCTACGACGTGGTCAGCGAGATCACCGGCAGTATCCAGACCGTCACCGAGAGCGCCCGCGACACCGAGCAATACGCGGCCTCGACCATGACGGCCTCGACCGATTTGTCGTCGCAGTCGGAAATGCTGGCGCACCGGATCCGCGACTATCTCGCCCGGGTTCGAGCCGACATGCTGGCCCAGCGCGCGGCCTGAACGGCAGCCTGGAGCTTGCTGAGAATCACTGGCAGTTAGCTTCTGCCTGCGCATACCGGCCGTTGACGCTGGCGGCGGATGGGCCTGTCAGCAACCTGTCAGGCGCGGTAGCATAGGAAAGCAGCTCGTTGCGGCGGCTGCGGGGAGCCGGCGCGTCCGGCATCCCAGGCCGGCACAGGTGCCAGTGACAGACCCATGCTCCGCCTTTCGACGATTCCGACTTTGCTGATGGCCGCTGTGCTGGCTTGCGCGACTGCGCATGCCGGCGACGAGCTGTCGATTTCCAAGCAGCAGGCCGAGCGGGTCGGGATCGAGACCTCGCCGCTGGAGAAGCAGCCTGCCGCGGCCGGCCTCAGCTTCCCGGGCAAGATCGCGGTGCCGCCGGATCGCAGCCGGCTGATGAATGCGCCGCTCGGCGGCCGGATCGAGCGGCTGCTGGTGCGCACCGATTCAGTCGTGAAGGCCGGCGATCTGCTCGCCGAGATCCAGAGCCCGGCGCTCGCCAATGCCCAGGCCGAATATCTCGTCGCCTACAACAAAGAGCGGCTGCTCAAGACCAATCTCGACCGCGAGGAGCAGCTTGCACCTTATGGCGCCGTGACCAAGAAGCAGGTCATCGTCACCCAGAGCGAATATGAACAAGCCCGCGCGACCGCGGCCGAGCGCCGCCAGGCGCTGCTGCATTACGGCATGACCGAAGCGGCGGTCGACAAGCTGGCGGCGAGCCAGAAGCTCGATCCCAGGCTGACGCTGATCGCGCCGATCGATGGCGTGGTGCTGGAAAGTCCGACCACGCCCGGCCAGACCGTCGAGGCGCTGGCTTTGGTGTTCAAGCTGGTGCAGCTCGCGCCGCTGTGGGGCGAAATTCAGGTGCCGGCGCTGCGGGCGGAGGATTTCGCGGTCGGCGCCCGCGTCACGCTGCGCGGCCATGATTGCATCGGCAAGGTGGTGTCGATCGGCTCCAGCGTCGAGCCGACCTCGCAGACGGTGATCGTCCGCGCGCAATTTGACGAGCCCGATACCGACTTGCGGCCCGGCCAGGTGGTCGAAGCGCAGATCGCGCCGATCACCAGCGGCTCGGCCGAATGGCGCGTGCATAGCGGCGCGATGGTGCGGCGGGGCAAGGACGCCTTCGTGTTCGTGCAGACCGACAGCGGCTTCGTCGCCACGCCGGTGAAGATCCGCGAGGAGCTGCCGCAATTTGCGGTGGTCAGCGGCAGCTTCCGCGGCGACGAGCGGATCGCGGTGCGCGGCATCGCCGCGCTGAAGGGCGCCTGGCAGGGACTCGGCGGGGTCGAGTGAATGCTGACCCGTCTCGTCGAGTTTTCGCTGTCGCATCGCCTACTGGTGGTGCTCGCCACGCTGCTGCTGATCGGTGCCGGCGTGCTGGCGTTCCGGCATCTGCCGATCGATGCTTTCCCGGACGTCTCGCCGGTCCAGGTCAAGATCATCATGAAGGCCCCGGGCATGACGCCCGAGGAAGTCGAGACCCGGGTGACGATGCCGCTCGAGCTCGAGATGCTCGGCATCCCCAACAAGACCATCCTGCGCTCGACCACCAAATACGGCCTCGCTGACGTCACCATCGATTTTGCCGACGGCGTCGACATCTATTGGGCGCGCAATCAGGTCGCCGAACGGCTCGCGGCCGCGATCAAGGACATGCCTGACGGCCTCACCGGAGGTCTGGCGCCGATCACCACGCCGCTCGGCGAGATGTTCATGTTCACCATCGAGGGCGGCGACCTGACGATGGCCGAGCGGCGGACGCTGCTCGATTGGACCATCCGCCCGGCGCTCCGCACGCTGCCCGGCGTCGCCGACGTCAATTCGCTCGGCGGCTTCGTCCGCAGCTTCGAGATCGTGCCGGACAATCTGGCGATGGCGTCGCACGGCATTACCATCGATATGCTGGAGAAGGCGATCGAGAAGAATAACCGCAACGGCGGTGCGGGCCGGCTGTCGGCCGGCGAGGAGGTGCTACTGGTCCGGGTCGACGGTCAGGTCCGCACGCTCGATGATTTGCGCGACATCGTGCTGGCGTCGCGCGACGGCGGCATGGTGCGGGTGCGTGACGTCGCCGAAGTGCGGATCGGCAGTATCACCCGCTACGGCGCAGTGACGCGCGACGGCCAGGGCGAAGCGGTGCAGGGCCTGGTGCTCGGCCTGCGCGGCGCCAATGCGCGCGACGTGGTCGAAGGCGTTCGCGCCAAGTTCAAGGAGCTGGAACCGACGCTGCCGAAGGGCGTGACGCTCAACGTGTTCTACGACCGCGGCGACCTGGTCGGCCGCGCCGTCGGCACGGTGTCGAAGTCGCTGCTCGAAGCCGTGGTGCTGGTGATCGTGCTGCTCATCCTGTTCCTCGGCGATTGGCGTGCCGCGCTCGTGGTGGCACTGACGCTGCCGCTGTCGGCGCTCGCCACTTTCGTGCTGATGCGCTTCGCCGGAATGTCGGCCAACCTGATGAGCCTCGGCGGCCTCGCGGTTGCGATCGGCATGCTGATCGACGCCGCGGTAGTGGTGGTCGAGAACGTCGTGTCGCATCTGGCGCACGATCGGCACGCCGCGCAGGTGCCGCTGCTGCACCGGATCTACCAGGCACTGCGCGAAGTCGTGGTGCCGGTCACCTCAGGCATCGGCATCATCGTCATCGTGTTCCTGCCACTGCTGACGCTGCAGGGGCTGGAAGGCAAGCTGTTCATCCCGGTGGCGCTGGCGATCGTGTTCGCGCTCGGCTCGTCGCTGCTGCTGGCGCTCACCGTGATTCCGGTGCTGGCGTCGCTGCTACTGAAGACCGCTGGTCACGGCGACACCTGGCTGGTGCGCAAGATCAGCGCCGGCTACACGCCGGTGCTGCGGTTCGCGCTGAATCACGAGAAGGCGGTACTGGCCGTGTCGGCGCTGGCGCTGGTCGCCACCGTGTTCGCCTATGCGCAGCTCGGCAAGATCTTCATGCCGACGATGGAAGAAGGCACGCCGATCATCAGCGTCGAGAAGCTGCCGTCGATTGGCCTGGAGGAGAGCGTCAATCTCGACCTCAGGATCCAGCAGGCGGTGATGGGCGCGGTGCCGGAGGTGAAGAGCATCGTGGCGCGCGTCGGCTCCGACGAACTCGGCCTCGACCCGATGGGCCTCAACCAGACCGACACCTACATCATCCTCAAGCCCGAGGCGGAGTGGCGCCGGCCGCACGACAAGGACTGGCTGATGGGCGAGCTGCGCAAGGCGCTCGCCGGCTTTCCGGGCATCGGTTTCTCGTTCACCCAGCCGATCGAGATGCGGGTGCAGGAGATGATCATCGGCGCCCGCGGCGACGTGGTGGCGAAGATCTTCGGCACCGACATCCCGACGCTCAACAGGCTGGCCGAGCAGATCACCGCGACGCTGAAGACGCTGAAGGGCGCCGAAGACGTCCGCACCACGCTGAACGAAGGTTTCGAGTACTACAATGTCGGCATCGACCGGCTGCAGGCCGGCCGGCTCGGGCTCGATGTCGATGCGCTCACCGAGGCGCTGCGCACCCAGATCGAAGGCCGTCAGGCCGGCATCGTGGTCGAAGAAGGTCGCCGCACGCCGGTGCTGATCCGCGGCACCGAGTCGCTCCGCGAGTCGCCGGCGCGGCTCGCCGGCATCAATCTGGTACTCGCGGACGGCAAGTCGGTGCCGCTCGCCAACGTCGCCAAGCTGGAGCGGATCGACGGGCCGGTGAAGATCGACCGCGAGAACGGCAAGCGGCTGGCACTGGTGATGAGCAACGTCTCGGGCCGCGACCTGGTCGGCTTCGTCGATGAAGCCAAGGCGGCGGTCGCCGCCAAGGTCAAGCTGCCGGAAGGCTACAGCATTGTCTGGGGCGGCCAGTTCGAGAACCAGCAGCGCGCCGCGGCTCGGCTCGGCGTCGTGGTGCCGATTGCGCTGGCTTTGGTGTTCCTGCTGCTGTTCGTCACCTTCTCGTCGCTGCGGCAATCGCTGCTGGTGTTCATCAACATCCCGTTCGCGCTGATCGGCGGCGTGTTCAGCCTGCTGATCACCGGCGAATATTTGTCGGTGCCGGCCTCGGTCGGCTTCATCGCGCTGCTCGGCATCGCGGTGCTGAACGGTCTGGTGCTGGTGTCGTATTTCAACATGCTGCGCAGCCAGGGCCTGCCGCCGGATCAGATCGTCGAGATCGGTGCGCAGCGGCGGCTGCGGCCGATCCTGCTCACCGCGAGTATCACCGCGTTCGGCCTGGTGCCGCTGCTCTACGCCACCGGTCCGGGCGCCGACGTGCAGCGGCCGCTGGCGGTGGTGGTGATCGGCGGCCTCGTCACCTCGACGCTGCTGACGCTGGTGATCCTGCCGGTGCTGTATCGCCGCTTCGGGATTCCGCCGAAACCGTCGGAGGTCCAGCCATGAGCGCGATGGTGCTGACCCTGCTGGTGCCGGTGGCGCTGAAGGACGACGTGATCGCCGCGATGCTGTCACACGAGCCGACCGCGCGCGTCGGCTTCACAGCGCGGGAGGTCGAAGGTTATGGCCGCGACGTCGACTACGACAGCGTGGTCGAACAGGTCCGCGGTCACACGCTGTCGGTCGAGATCGTCGTCACGGCTGACGACGCCGAACTGCGCGGCCTGCTCGACACGATCGGGGATGAATTCGGCGGTCGCGGTCTGCGTTGGCGGATCGTGCCTGCGCCCGCTGTCGGGACGCTGTAGGCGGGCAGGCCGCCGGTTCCGCATCGGAACCCGGAGAATAATTTCGCCTTTCGCGCCTTCCCGAGAGCATGATTCTCTCCACCCCGAAAGGCCCCGGCAACTTCCTGCTTAATTTTCAGGCCGTATTTACCGGTATCCGAGGGATGCGTACATCCAGCCTCGAAAGGCGCGGCCAATTGGCGCGCCGGCTGGAGGATCGGTCGATGCAGATGCCCGAATTGGTGATCGCGTTGGGTTTTGCGATCGGCGCCGCATTTGGCGTCGCAGGGCTGCTGAGCGGCTTCTGCCTGATGAGCGGCCTGCGCGATTACTGGACCAAGGACGACGGCCGCAAGCTGCGCAGCTACGCGGTGGCGTTGGCGGTCGCGATCGTCGGCACGCAACTGATCTCCGGCCTCGGTTATGTCGACATCGGCAAGTCGCTGTATCTGCAGCCGTCGTTCTCCGCCCCGCTGATCTTTCTCGGCGGCCTGATGTTCGGCCTTGGCATGGTGCTGGCGAACGGCTGCGCGTCGCGCGCGCTGGTGCTGCTCGGCAAGGGCAACCTCCGCTCCCTGCTGGTGGTCGGGATCATCGCCGTCACTGCGCAGATGACCCTGAAGGGCCTGATCGCGCCGGCGCGGCTCGCCTTCCTGCAGTGGACTCAGGTATCGCCGCCGCACGTCTCGGTGCCGTCGCTGATCGGCGCGCTCGGCGTCGGTGAGGCCTTCGCCCAGATCGCCGCGGTGCTGATCGCCGCCGGTGCGCTGCTGGTGTTCGCATTCTCCGACCGCTCGTTCCGTCGCGCCACCGGCCAGATCACCGCGGGTGCAGTGATCGGTCTGCTGGTCGTCGCCGGTTGGCTCGCGACCGGTTACTTCGGCGCCGACGAGTTCAACCCGATCCCGGCGACCTCGCTGAGCTTCGTCGCGCCGCTGGCCGATACGCTGCAATACGCGATGTTCTCGACCGGCCTGACGCTGAGCTTCGGCGTTGCGCTTGCTGTCGGCGTGTTCGCCGGCAGCGCCACGACTGCGCTACTCACCGGCCGGTTCGCACTGGAGGGCTTCACCTCGGCGCCGCACATGCTGCGCTCGACGCTGGGCGCCGCGCTGATGGGCGCCGGCGGTGCGATGGCCTATGGCTGCTCGGTCGGGCAGGGCCTCACCGGCCTGTCGACGCTGGCGCTGCCGTCGTTCATCGCGGTGGCCGGCATCGTCGGCGGCGCCGCGCTCGGCATCCGCCGCTCCGCGCCGGTCGCTGCGCTGGCGACGCGGTGAGTCCCTCACGCCAGAGTCATTCCGGGGCGCGAGCGCAGCTCGCGAACCCGGAATCTCTCTTCGAGCCATCTCGGGATTCCGGGTTCACGCGTTTCACGCGCGCCCCGGAATGACGAACCCGAGTTCTCTCATCCGACCTGACGGCAACGTGATCACCCGGCACCGCTCGCTCGCAGATGACTTCGGCAGCGGGTGCGGTTAGCGTGCGCGTCAAACAAACCTTCCGGGAGGAGTACGATGAAGTCGTTGTTCAAGGCTGCCGCTGCGGCGGCGCTGCTGATCGCCGCTGCGGCCCCTGGCTTTGCGGCCGATGCCAAGTTGCACCGGGTCGCGATCCAGGTCGATCAGAACGATCCCGCGGTGATGAACCTGGCGCTGAACAACGCCGCCAACATCATCGAATACTACAAGGCCAAGAACGAGGACGTTCAGGTCGAAGTCGTCACCTTCGGGCCCGGCCTGCACATGCTGCGCGCCGATTCATCGCCGGTGAAGGACCGCATCAAGCAGATCGCCGACGGCGCGTTTCCCTCAGCCATCAAGTTCGCGGCCTGCGAAAACACCAAGACCGGGATGGAGAAGCATGAGGGCCACGCCGTCAGCCTCATTCCGCAAGCGAGTGCGGTGCCGTCGGGTGCGGTGCGTCTGATGGAGCTGCAGGACGACGGCTGGGCTTATTTGCGGCCGTAACGGCCGGCGTCCGGCGTCGCCGTAGCCATTCACGCCAGGCATCGAACCGGCGGCGGATCAGCTCGCGCGGTGAGCCGTCGACCAGCACCGCGATGCCGATGCGGGCGCCGAGCATCATGCCGGCGATGGCGATTGGCCACGACAGCGCCATCACCGAGCCGGCGGTGATGCCCTGGCCGATGGTGCAGCCGCCGGTCAGGATGCCGCCGAATCCCATCAGCGCCGCGCCGGCGACGTGACGGCGCATTTCGTGGTCATCGTCGAACGCTTCCCAGCGCAGCTCGTCGGTGTGCCACGCGGCTAGAAATGCGCCTGCGACGACGCCGAACACGGTGCCGACGCCGAAGTCGGCGAAGTTGGCGACGTTGAGCAGCCCGGCATAGACCGCTTTGCCGACCGTCGAGACGAAGGTCAGGCTTTGCGGATGCACCGGCCCGGCGAACGGATCGGCGAGCTTGGTGGTCGCGAGCCAGCCGACCACCGTCAGCACACCGAGCGCGACGCCGGCTGCCAGCAGGCGCGGCGTTCGCCGCAGCCGCTTGTCGCCCAGCGCGATCAGGCACAGCACGCCGCCGCCCAGCGCGGCGATCACCGCGCGCAGATCCATTCCAGAGAGATGCTGCGTGAGCGCCGCGAGGTCGGTGTTGACGCCCTCCGGCATCGTGATCGCGAAACGCTCCAGCACGGTGATGCGGAAGCCGGAGAACATCCCGCGTAGCGTCGCATAGGCAGCGCCGCCGAGCACCAGGATCACCACGAAGCTGCGCAGATCGCCGCCGCCGAGCCGCACCAGCGAACCGAAGCCGCAGGTGCCGACGAACGCCATGCCGATGCCGAACAGCACGCTGCCGATCGCGATCGAAATCAGCGGCAGCGCCGGGGCGGTGTAGTTGGACTGGGCGGGATCGAGCTGGCCGGCGATCACCAGTGCCTGAGTGCCGAGCAGCGCGATGCCGAGCGCCAGACCGAAGATGCGCAGGCGGCGCGTATCGCCGCCCATCAGCGCGTCTTCGACCGCCCCGAACGAGCACAGCCGCGCCAACCGCACGAAAAAACCAGCGGTGACGCCGACGCACAGGCCGGCCAGCGCGAGCATCCAGGCGGATGCATCCTGCATGGGGTTCCCTCGTTTGCGCGCAGGCGTACGATGCGCGCTTGCGTCGGCTTGTTGTTAGCGTGCCGCGAGGGATGGCTTACTTCTGGCCGTCCCGCGCGGACGAGCAGAAGATATCATAGATCACCGAGATCACGCGACGGACGTCATCATTGGCCAGGCTGTAGTAAATGGTCTTACCATCCCGCCGGGTGTCGACCATGCCGTCGTAGCGCAGCCGGGCAAGTTGCTGTGAGACCGCCGACTGCCGCAGCGACAGGATGTTCTCCAGCTCGCTGACCGAGCGTTCGCGTTCGGCGAGCAGGCACAGCAGCAACAGCCGGTTCTCGTGCGACACCGCCTTGAGGAAGTTGCTCGCCTTGCGCGCCCGGCGCATCAGCATGTCGAGCTCGGGCGAGTACTCCGCGCCGTCGCGCAGTTCGGTCTCGATATCGGGTTCGAGGATCGGGGGCATGGCGATCAGCTAACGTCTCCGTTGGCGTTGCGATACGATCAGATGTGACTGCGCGGCGGTGCGATCTTGGTGGCAAGCGCGCCGAGCAGACCCCAGAACGCGTCGTCGTTAATGTAGCCGGTGATGCGCCCGACCTCGCGGCCCTGGTCGATCACCACGAAAGTTGGCGTAAACCGCACCGGACTTGCAAGTCCGAGGCCAGGATCTTTGTCGCGGTCGATGTTGATGCGGCGCAGCGGCAGCAACTTGGCCTCATCGGTCTTGGGATAGATCGGGCCGACATCACGATCCCAGCGCGCGCACCAGACGCAACCATCGCGCTCGAACATCACCAACTCGGCCGCATGCGACGCCACAGCTGATAGCTGCGCCGCACCCAACAGAATCGCGCCGATCAGAGTCGATTTCAGCATCTTCCCGGTCATTCTATGATACATATAGACGAATTCGCATGTATAAACTAGGGGCGGAAGCGCGGTGGTTTCGAATATCTCGCTGGTCGGCGCCTTCGGGGCCGGGGTGTTGTCGTTCCTGTCGCCCTGCGTGTTGCCGCTGGTGCCGCCTTATCTTTGCTTTTTGGCCGGCGTCAGCCTCGATCAGCTGACCCGCGGTGCCGATCAACCGTCCAAGGCGATCGACGGGCGCGTGGTCGGCGCTTCGCTGGCGTTCGTGCTTGGCTTCTCGACCGTGTTCGTCGCGCTCGGGGCGTCCGCCTCGGCGATCGGCAAGGCGGTGACCGATCATTTCGAAGCGCTCGGCATCGTGGCTGGGGTCATCATCATCGTGCTCGGGCTGCATTTCCTCGGGCTGTTCCGGATCGGCCTGTTGTATCGCGAGGCCCGGTTTCACAACGTCAGCCGCGGCGTCGGCTTCCTCGGTGCTTACGTCGTCGGCCTCGCCTTCGCGTTCGGCTGGACGCCCTGCGTTGGGCCGGTGCTGGCGACGATCCTGCTGGTTGCCGGCGTCGAGGGCTCGGCGGCGCACGGTGCAATGCTGCTCGGCGCGTATTCGCTCGGGATCGGGCTGCCGTTCCTGCTGGCGTCGCTGTTCTCCGGCGCGTTCATCCGGCTGATGGCGCGGCTACGGGCACAGATGGCGACGGTCGAGAAAGTGATGGGCGGTGCATTGGTGCTGACCGGCGTGCTGTTTCTCACCGGTGCGATGCCGAAGATTTCCGGATGGCTGCTGCAGACCTTTCCCGCCTTCGGCGAGATCGGCTGACGGCGCCCGGCAACAGGGAGGACAGGTGATGACGAAGACAGGTGTCTCGCGCCGCGGCGCCATTGCCACGCTGGGACTTGGCGCGCTCGGTGCGATGTCGCTGCGTCCTGCGCCGGCAAGCGCGGCGGAGCCGGTGCTGGGCGACGACGGGCTGTATCAGCTCGACTGGTACCTGCAGAGCTTCCTCGATCTGAAGGAAGATCTCGAAGGCGCCACAGCCAAGGGCAAGCGCTTCGCGATTCTATGGGGGCTCAAGGGCTGCCCATACTGCAAGAAGCTGCACGACGTGCACATGCGCGATCCGGCGATCGAGAGCTACATCCGCGATAATTTCGAGATTGTGCATCTCAATCACATCGGCGCCCGCGAAGTCACCGATTTCGGCGGCGGCAAACTGAGCGAGAAGGCATTTGCGCAGGCTTACGGCATCCGCTTCACCCCTTCGCTGCAATTCTTCCCCGAGAGCGCCGACGGCCTCGCCGCCAAGAAGCCGCAGGACCGCGAAGTCGCCCGCATGCCCGGCCTGCTCGAGCCGCCGGAATTCCTGGCGATGTTCAAATACGTGCGCGAGAACGGCTATCAGTCGATGCCGTTCACCGACTGGCTGAAACGGCCGGTGTAGCAACTCATCATTCCGGGGCGCTCGCGCTCAGCGAGCGAACCCGGAATCTGCAGAGAGCACGGCTTGGTAGTTGCCTCGCACACTAACTTCTGGATTCCGGGTTCGCGCCTGACGGCGCGCCCCGGAATGACTGGGTGTGGCTTTTAAAAATCCAGCTTGTCCTTGATCGCTTCGATGCCGGCTTTGGCGCAGGCTTCGTCCGCTTCGCCGCCGGGAGCGCCGGAGACGCCGATGCCGGCGACCAGTGAACCGGCGGCTTCGACGATCAGTCCGCCCCCGAGCACCACGACGCCGGGCAGGTCGCGCAAACCTGATTGCGGCATGCCTGGCTTGGTCATGTTGGCGAGCTCGCTGGTGCCGGTCTTGAATGACACCGCGGTCCAGGCCTTGCCGGTCGCGGTGCTTGGGGTGTGAGCGCCGGCGAAGCGGTCGCGCAGCATCACCTGCGGCAGGCCGCTGCGATCGACGACGGTCACTGCGACCTGAAAGCCCTGCTTACGGCATTCGCCGAGCGCCGCCTTGGCGGCGTCGAGTGCCAGTTCCGGGCTGAGCGACTTGCTGGTTACCAGCGCGTCGTCGGCGCGGGCTGGTGCGGCCAACAGCGTGAGGCCGACCACGATTAATCCGATCCTACTGAGCATCAGACTGCTCCACCTTCGATGAGGAATGTGTCTGGTTCGCCGTCATGGCGAGAAGCACCCGGATCGACGCTTCGCGTCGTCCAGGCACGGGCTCCGCGACGAAGCAATCCGTGTCGATAAGGAGCTGGATCGCTTCGCCTGCAATGACGCAAGTTTTGGTGGTCCTATTCCTTGTTCACCGGCGATTCCGGATCGAACAGGAACGCCATCACGTCCTTGATCTGCTGTTCGGTGAGGAAGCCGTTGGTGCCGAACCGCGGCATGTTCGAGCACGGCACCACTGCCTGCGAATTGTAGATCTTGGTGTAGGCCTGCTTGATCTCGGCTTCGGTGTAGTTGCGGTCTTTGCCGTAGTGGGTGAGGCTTGGGCCGAGCGTGCCGAACGACACTTCCGACTTCGCCATCTGATGGCAGGCGTAGCAATTACCGCCATGCACTGTTTCCGGCTTGTCGGAGAACTGGCCGCCCTGGCCGTTATTGGCGATCTTGGCGCCTTCCTTCCAATTGCCGAGGAATTTGCCATCGGCCGGATACACCACCTTGGTGATCTCGCGCTTCATGATCGCATCGCCGACCTCGTGCGGCACGTCGTTGCGATACGTGTTGCAGGCCTGCATCGTCTCGTCGGGGACGATGCGCTGCTGCCAGTCTTCCGGCGCCTTGCCGAACGTCGCCTTGATGTAACCGTCGACGGTTTCGGGCGAGATCTTCGCGGCGGCGCTTGCGGTCTTGGCGGGAGCCGGCGAGGGGCCGGGCTTCGTCGCCTCGACTGTCTTGTCGGCGGCCTTGCTCATCGCGCCGGCCGGCTTGCTGACCGGCTGGTCGGCGGCGAGGCTCGCGATCGGGGTGGCGCAGCTCAGTGCGCCGCCGAGGGCGAGCGCCAGCATCGAAACGTGCAACTTCGTCATGGCGTCGCCTCCCTCAGCGCTTGATCGACGGCACGGCGAGTTCGCCGCCCGCCGCGATCTTGTTGAGATACAGCGTCAGCGCGGTGATGCCGTCGGAGCCGTATTCCGGCGCCGGCCAGCGCTGCTGGCGATAGCAGTCCCACAGCCGGTGCTGGAACGTGCGCAGCGCGCTCTGCGACACGCGATAAGTCGGCCAGCTCGCCATCGTGACTTGCGCGTCCTTGCCGGGGCCGGCGAGGTAGGGCAGGGCCTGCAGGCGGATGCGCTTGCCTTCGGCGCCGTGGCAGGTCGAGCACGAGAAATCCATCACGCCGCCGCGGCGGTGGAACAACTCTTCGCCGACAGCAGCCATTTCCTGCTCTTTAGGATGGCTGAGCTGCGGCTCGATCTTCATGCCGCTGGATTTATTGGCGATGAACGCCACCAGGTCTTCCATGTCGGAAGGTTTGCCCGGACCTGAGAAGCGGCGCGCGACCACGTCCTTGGTGTCGAGCCCCTGGAGGTTCTGCATGCACCACAGCAGGCGCTGCTCCAGGTCCATCACGCGGTCGGCATCTTTGAAGTAGCGCGGCAGCTGCGCGAACGCGCCTTCGAGCTTGCCGGCGCCGAGACCGAGATCGCAGCTTTCGAGCGAGACATTCTTGGTGCCGCGCTTCTCCGCCCACAATTGTTCGCCACGATCGACCGCAAGGAATCCGGGATTGGACATCGGGTCGGAAATCATCTCGCGATAGCGCTCGATTTCCTTCTCGCTGGCGTCCTGCGCCTTTGCGACGATCGGCATTGTGCAAAGCACAACGACGATCACCGCCGATAGAGCGGTGATGGGTCTCATGTGTCCTCCCTCCTCGGCGACCGTCTTGTGAGTTGCGGCCGACGATACCTCGGCGCGCTGCCTGGCATCTTTACATTCAAGAAAAACAATATAATGATGTTTGCGGATCATGACCGATCGCGCTTGCAATCGTCAAGCGTTAGTATGGCAAGGGACGCGAAAGACTCCCTGATGGAGGATGCCCAATGGTGTTCATGAAGACCGAGACGAGCCGTCGCGAGGCGTTGGCGCTGGCGGGCATCGCCGGCCTTGCCGCGCTCCTGGCGCCGCGGATGTCCTTCGCCGATGCGGCGATGGTCGATGCCGAGATCAAGAAGCTGTACGGCGACAAGAAGTTCGACAGCGGCAAGATCAAGCTCGACGTGCCGGAGATCGCCGAGAACGGCCTGGTGGTGCCGATCACCGTCGATGTCGAAAGCCCGATGACCGATGCGGACTACGTCAAGGCCGTTCACGTGTTCGCCGATGGCAATCCGCTGCCCGGCATCGTCAGCTACAAGTTCACTCCGGCGTGCGGCAAGGCTTCGGCCTCGACCCGGATGCGGCTGGCGCAGACCCAGAACATCATCTGCATCGCGGAGATGTCGGACGGCAAGCTGTACTCGACCAAGTCGAGCGTGAAGGTCACCATCGGCGGCTGCGGCGGCTAATCCGGCAACGGCAACAATCCAGGCGAGGAAATTCCAATGTCCGTCAAACCGACTCCGCGCGTCCGCGTTCCGACCCAGGCCAAGCCGGGCGAACTGATCGAAATCAAGACGCTGATCTCGCACGAAATGGAATCCGGCCAGCGCAAGGACGCGTCCGGCAAGATCGTGCCGCGCAAGATCATCAACACCTTCACGGCCCAGTTCAACGGCAAGATGGTGTTCGAGGCCGAGTGGAATCCGGCGATCTCCGCCAACCCGTATCAGTCGTTCTTCTACAAGGCGTCGGAGAGCGGCGAGTTTGCCTTCCTGTGGAAGGACGATGACGGCTCGGTGTACGAGTCCAAGCACAAGCTGACCGTCGCCTGATCGCGACCAACGTCACGACCTAACTATCCGTCGCAGACCACCGGGAGCCGGATCGGCTCCCGGAACGAGGATCTGCGGCTGAATCAACGGCCGCCTGTCACGGCGGCGGTGCCGAACGCGGCGCGAAGCAAGGGATGAAACGATGATCTCGAGGCGGGAATTCCTGCAGGCGACGGCTGCCGCATCGGCTCTGACGATCGCCGGCGGCCTGGGGCCGATCGGGCGGGTGGCGGCTCAGCAGCGGCTGACGCAGGCCGATATCCTGAAATTCGATCCGCTCGGCACGGTGACACTGCTGCACATCACCGACACCCACGCCCAGCTCGTGCCGCTGCATTTCCGCGAGCCCTCGGTCAATCTCGGCGTCGGCGAGGTCAAGGGCAAGCCGCCGCATCTCACCGACGAGGAATTCCGCAAGTACTTCCACATTGCCACTGGCTCGCCGGATGCGTTCGCGCTGACCGCCGACGACTTCACCGCGCTTGCCCGTAACTACGGCAAGATGGGCGGCTTCGACCGGATCGCCACGCTGGTCAAGGCGATCCGCGCCGAGCGCGGCGCCGACAAGGTGCTGTTGCTCGACGGCGGCGACGCGTTGCAGGGCAGTTGGAGTTCGCTGAAGAGCAACGGCCAGGACATGATCGACGCCCTCGCCGGCCTCAAGGTCGATGCGATGACCGGTCATTGGGAGTTCACCTACGGCGCCGACCGCGTCAAGGAGATCGCCGAGAAGGCGCCGTTTGCTTTCCTGGCGCAGAACGTCCGCGATATCGAATGGCAGGAGCCGGTGTTCGAAGCGCGCAAGATGTTCGAGCGCGGTGGCGTCAAGATCGCGGTGATCGGCCAGGCATTGCCGCGTACCGCGGTCGCGAATCCGCGCTGGATGTTTCCGAACTGGGAGTTCGGCATCCGCGAGGAGGACATGCAGAAGCAGGTCGACGATGCGCGCGCCGAAGGCGCCGCGGTCGTGGTGCTGCTGTCGCACAACGGCTTCGACGTCGACCGCAAGCTCGCCGGCCGAGTGAAGGGCCTCGACGTCATCCTCACCGGCCACACCCACGACGCGATGCCCGGCGTGATCAAGGTCGGCGACACCGTGCTGGTGGCGTCGGGCTCGCACGGCAAGTTCGTGTCGCGGCTGGACATCAAGGTCGACGGCGGCAAGGTTGCGGACATCCGCTTCAAGCTGATGCCGGTGTTTGCCGACGCGATCGCGCCGGACCCGGAGATGGCCAAGCTGGTCGAGAAGCTGCGCGAGCCTTACGCCAAGGATCTTGCCCGCGTCGTCGGCAAGACCGACTCGCTGTTGTATCGCCGCGGCAATTTCAACGGCACCTTCGACGATCTGATCTGCGACGCGATGCTGAAGCAGCGCGACACCGAGATCGCGTTGTCGCCCGGCTTCCGCTGGGGCGGCACGCTGCTGCCGGAACAGAGCATCACCTGGGAGGCGATCACCAACGCCACCGCGATCACCTATCCGAACTGCTACCGCACCGAGATGACCGGCGAGCAGCTCAAGAACGTGCTCGAAGACATCGCCGACAACATCTTCCATCCCGACCCTTACTATCAGGGGGGCGGCGACATGGTGCGCACCGGCGGCATGGGCTACGCGATCGACGTCTCCAAGCAGATGGGCTCGCGCATCTCCAACATGACGCATCTGGCGACCGGCAAGCCGATCGAGGCGTCGAAGAAGTACACCGTGTCCGGCTGGGCCAGCGTCAATCAGGGCACCGAAGGCCCGCCGATCTGGGAGGTGCTGGAGAAGCACGTCGCCGGCGCCGGCCCCGTGAACATCGAGCCCAACAGCGCGGTCAAAGTCTCCGGCGCCTGATCCGCGCCGGAGCAATGGACCAGTGCGTTCCATACATTCACGTATCGCAATGAGAAAGAGGCTAGCGGCATGAGTGAAAAGCCCACATCCGACGTCCTCAACCGCCGGCGGTTTCTCGGCGCGGCGGGGCTTGGTGCGGCCGGCCTCGCCGGTGCTGGTTCGATGCTGCCGTCGCTTGCGGCCAAGGCCGGTGAGGCGGCCAAGCCGGATCCGGCGATCACCGAGATCCAGGATTGGAATCGCTATCTCGGCGACGGCGTCGACAAGCGTCCCTACGGCGTGCCGTCGAAATTCGAGAAGGACGTGATCCGCCGCGACGTGTCGTGGCTCACCGCGTCGCCGGAGTCCTCGGTCAATTTCACGCCGCTGCATGCGCTCGACGGCATCATCACTCCGTCCGGCCTGTGCTTCGAACGGCATCACGGCGGCGTCGCCGAGATCGATCCCGCGCAGCACCGTCTGATGATTCACGGCCTGGTCGACACCCCGCTGGTGTTCACCATGGACGACATCAAGCGGATGCCGCGCGTCAACAAGGTCTACTTCCTGGAGTGCGCGGCGAACTCCGGCATGGAGTGGCGCGGCGCGCAGCTCAACGGCTGCCAATTCACCCACGGCATGATCCACAACGTGATGTACACCGGCGTCACACTGAAGACGCTGCTCGACCAGGCCGGCGTGAAGTCGAACGCCAAATGGTTGCTGCTCGAAGGCGCGGATTCCGCCGGCATGGATCGGTCGCTGCCGCTGGAGAAGGCGCTCGACGACGTGATGATCGCCTATGCGATGAACGGCGAAGCGCTGCGTCCGGAGAACGGCTATCCGCTGCGCGCGGTGATCCCCGGCTGGCAGGGCAATCTGTGGGTGAAGTGGCTGCGCCGGATCGAAGTCGGCGATATGCCGTGGCAGACCCGCGAAGAGACATCGAAGTACACCGACCTGATGCCCGACGGCCGTGCGCGCAAGCATACCTTCGTGATGGACGCCAAGAGCGTGATCACCAGCCCGTCGCCGCAGATGCCGCTCAAGTTCAAGGGGCGCAATGTGCTCACCGGCATCGCCTGGTCGGGCCGCGGCACCGTCAAGCGCGTCGACGTGTCGATGGATGGCGGCCGCAACTGGTACGAAGCGCGGATCGACGGCCCGGTGCTGAACAAATCGATCGTGCGGTTCTATGTGGACTTCGACTGGAACGGCGAAGAGCTGATGCTGCAATCGCGCGCGATCGACGAGACCGGGTATGTGCAGCCGACCAAGGCGGAGCTGCGCAAGATCCGCGGCGTCAACTCCGTGTACCACAACAACGGCATCCAGACCTGGCTCGTGCATCCCGATGGAGTGACCGAAAATGTCGAAATCGCTTAAGGCTCTCGCTGGGTTCGCCGTCATAGCCGCAATGGCGCTGCCGCTGCCGCTGCCGCTGGCGCAGGCCGGCGCCGAGCACAAGCCAAGTCACAAGGCCAAAGACGCGGTGAAGGAAGCCAAAGCACCGGCGCAGGCCGCCGTGCCGGCTGCGCCGCCCGCGCCGGTGAAGCTCGGTCTGGGCCGTCCGGCGCTGCCGGAAGAGATCGCGGCCTGGGACATCGATGTCCGTCCCGATGGTCAGGGGCTGCCGCCGGGTCGCGGCACCGCCAAGGAAGGCGATGCGCTGTTTCAGGAGAAGTGCTCGACCTGCCACGGTGAATTCGGCGAAGGTGTCGGTCGCTATCCGGTGCTGTCCGGCGGTCACGGCACGCTGAAGGCGGATCGTCCCGACAAGACCATCGGCTCGTACTGGCCGGACGCCACCACGGTGTACGACTACGTCCGCCACGCGATGCCGTTCGGCAACGCGCGCTCGCTGAGCAACGACGAGATCTACGCGCTGACGGCGTACATCCTCAACATGAACGACGTCATCAAGGATCAAGACTTCGAGCTGAACCAGACCAATCTCGCCAAGGTGAAGATGCCGAACGCGGATGGTTTCTACGAAGACGATCGCGATACGGCCGAGAAGGCATTCTGGAACAAGAATCCGTGCATGAAGGATTGCGGGCCTGCCCCGAAGGTGATCGGCCGCGCGATCGCAGTCGACGTCACGCCCGACGACAAGGCCGGGCCGAAAGTCGATTGATACGTGATGGCGTACGCCGCGGTTTCAGCGCGGCGCGCGCCAAGTAATTGCACCAGCGTTCGGCTGGTTGATTAGTTCGGTTGCGCCAGATCAATGTCGATCGGCGCATGCGGAGGACAATCTGTCGTTCCGCGGCCGCTGTTCGGAAGATCGAAGACGACCGACGACGGGTTGCAGTCGAGCGTGCCGCAAAGACGAGGAACGCTTCATTTGGATCTCGACCCTCTCATCGAGCGCTTCGGCGAAACCACACTGCTGACCGCGGGCGGTCTGCTGGTGGGGCTGGTGTTCGGCGCGACCGCCGAACGCAGCAAGTTCTGCCTGCGCTCGGCAGTCATCGAGTTTTCCGAAAGCTCGTTCGGTCCCAAGCTCGCGGTGTGGCTGCTGACGTTCTCGGCCGCGGTTGCCGCAACGCAAGTCGCAATCACCTCCGGCGTGCTTGACGTGTCCGAAGCGCGGCAGCTTGCCGCTACCGGCAGCCTGTCGGGCGCGATCATCGGCGGGCTGATGTTCGGCGCCGGCATGATCCTGTCGCGCGGCTGCGCCAGCCGGCTGTTGGTGCTATCCGGCACCGGGAACTTGCGCGCCCTGGTCACCGGACTGATCCTCACCATCGTGGCACAGGCGTCACTGCGCGGCGTGCTGTCGCCGGTGCGCGAGTTCCTCACGTCGCTGTGGACGCTGCCGGGCGGCGCGTCGCGCAACCTGCTCACCGTGGTTCATGCCGGTCCGGTGATTGGCGCCGCCTTCGGCTTCGCCGTGCTGGTGTGGGCATTGTGGCTCGGCTGGCGCAACCGGATCGGCATCATCACCGGCATCGCCGCGATCGGTGTCGGCCTCGCGGTCACCGGCGGCTGGCTGGTGACCTACATTTTGGCCCAGCATTCGTTCGCGCCGACCCAGATCAAGAGCGTCAGCTTCACGGGGCCCTCGGCCGATACGTTGATGGGGCTGATCAACTCGCCCTCGGTGCCGCTCGGCTTCGACATCGGGCTGGTGCCGGGCGTGTTCGCCGGCTCGCTGCTCGCCGCCTTGATCGGGCGGGACTGGAAGCTGCAGGGCTTCCATGATGGTCTCAGCATGGGTCGCTATGCGGCCGGGGCCTTCCTGATGGGATTCGGCGGCATGCTGGCCGGCGGCTGCGCGGTTGGCGCCGGCGTCACCGGCGGTTCGATTTTTGCGGTCACCGCCTGGTTGGCGCTGGCTTCGATGTGGCTCGGCGCGCTGGCGACGCATACGCTGCTCGACGCGAGAGCGGCGGCCAAAGCAGGCGCGGCCCCGGCGATTGAGCCGGCTCTTTCGGCGAAACAGACCGGCAACTAAGCCGGCACGCCACGACGACTTTGTCTCGGGAGGATGACGATGGCCGTGCTCGGCCGATATTTCGATCGTTCGGATTGCGCCCGCTCGCCGGCGCTGCAGATGCGTGCCGTGTTGCGGGCGCGGCTCGGCGCCGCGGCGATGCTGCTGGTCTGCGTGCTTGCGGGGCCGGCGCTGGCCGGCGGCGACCGCGAACTCGGCGAATATCTGTCGAGCGAATGCGTCACCTGCCATCAGATCAGCGGCCGGTTCGACGGTATCCCGTCGATCGTCGGTCGCGACGAGCCGGAGCTGATCGCCGCGCTCACCGAATATCGCGACAAGGTCCGCGACAATCCGGTGATGCGGGCGATCGCCGCCAAGTTCAACGACGAAGAGATCGCGGCGCTCGCGAGCTACTTCGGCAGCATCGAAAAACAACAAATCGAGCGCACCGCGGACCGGAGTGGAGACATCCGGTAGTCGATCAACATAATTGGAGGGGACGAGATGAGGATCAATCGGCGCCAGTTTTCGGCTGGCTTATTGGCGGCCGCGGGTGCGGTCGGAATGCCCGGCGTGCTGCGTGCACAGGCCAAGCCGCGCGTAGTGGTGATCGGCGGCGGGCCGGGCGGTGCCACCGTGGCGAAATATGTGGCGCGGGACTCGCATGGCGCGGTCGAGGTCACGATGATCGAACCGCTGGAGACGTTCGTCACCTGCTTCCACTCCAACCTCTATCTCGGCGACATGCGTTCGTTCGAGTCGATCAGTCATGGCTACAAGCTCGGCAGCTACGGCGTGAAGCATGTCCGGCAGTTCGCGGCGGCGATCGATCGCGACAAGAAGGAGGTTAGGCTCGCCGACGGCTCTGTCGTGTCCTACGATCGGCTGGTAATGGCACCCGGCATCGATATCAAGTTCGACTCGGTGCCCGGCTATTCGGAAGCCGCTGCCGAAATCATGCCGCACGGTTGGAAGCCCGGCGCGCAGACCAAGCTGGTCAAGCAGCAGCTCGACGCGCTGCGGGATGGCGCGACCATCGTGATGGTGGCGCCGCCGAATCCGTATCGCTGCCCGCCGGGTCCGTATGAGCGCGTCTCGGTGATGGCCAAGGTGCTGAAGGCCAAGGGCCATACCAAGTCCAAGATCATCGTGCTCGATCCGAAGGACAAATTCTCCAAGATGGCGCTGTTCCAGGAAGGCTGGCAGAAGCACTATCCGGGCATGGTCGAGTGGATGGACCCGAAGATGCACGGCGGCATCAAGGGCGTCGATCCGGCCGCGATGACGGTGACCACCGATTTCGAGACCATCAAGGCCGACATGGTCAACGTTATTCCGGCGCAGATGGCGGGCAAGATCGCGCGCGAGGCAAATCTCGTCAACGAAACCGGCTATTGCCCGATCGACGCCACCAACATGAAGTCGGCGATCGATCCCAACATCTATGTGCTGGGCGACGCGTCGATCGCCGGTGCGATGCCGAAGTCGGCGTTCTCGGCCAACAGTCAAGCCAAGGTGGTTGCCAATGCGGTGCGCGGCGAGCTGACAGGATCGCGCACCTTCCCGGCGCGTTATGCCAACACCTGCTGGTCGGTGCTGGCCCAGGACGATACGGTGAAGATCGGCGGTCGCTATGAGCCGAAGGACGGCAAGATCGCCGAGATCGAAGGGTTTGTGTCGAAGACTGGCGAAGACGCCGGCATTCGGCTGCAGACCTCCGAAGAGAACATGGGATGGTATGCCGGCATCACCGCCGACATCTTCTCCTGACGTCACTGCGGGTCGGCGCCTTGGCGCGTCGGCCCGCGCTTGAATTTGCGGAGCTACGACGTGTCCAAGCCGAACCTGATCAGCCGCCGCGGCGTGATCCGCGCCGCCGCGGCGGCAACGGCGATGTTCGCCTGTCCGGTGATTGCCAAAGCCAAGCCGCGCGTGGTCGTGGTCGGCGGCGGGGCGGGCGGCGCGACGGCGGCGAAATATCTGCGTCACGGCAATGATGCGATCGACGTCACGCTGATCGAAGCCAATCGCCGCTACGTGACGCCGTTCACCTCGAATCTGTATCTCGGCGGCCTGAAGCCGTTCGACACCCTGTCGTTCGGCTACGAAGGCGTCGCCGCGCATGGCGTCGGCCTAGTGTTCGACCAGGTCTCGGCGATCGATCGCGACAACAAGGAAGTCCGCACCGCCAGCGGCGCGCGGCTCGGCTACGACCGTCTGGTGCTGTCGCCGGGGATCGACTTCCGCTGGGATGCGGTCCCCGGCTATTCCGAAGCCGCTGCCGAGCGGATGCCGCACGGCTATCGCGGCGGCGCGCAGTTTCAATTGCTGAAGAGCCAGCTTGATGCGCTCGGCGATGGCGCGCTGATTGTGATCATCGCGCCGCCGAATCCGTATCGCTGTCCGCCGGCGCCGTACGAACGCGCCTCGATGATGGCGCACGCGCTGAAGAGCCGCGGCGTCAAGAACGCCCGCATCGTGATCCTCGACGCCAAGGATCACTTCGCGATGCAGACCTTGTTCATCGACGGCTGGGAGCGGCACTACTCCGGCATGATCGAGTGGCAGGATCCAACCATCCACGGCGGCATCAAGGCGGTCGATCCGAAGGCGATGACCGTGACCACCGATTTCGAGACCCACAAAGCGGCGCTGGTCAATGTCATCCCGCCGCAGATCGCCGGCAAGCTCGGCCGCGACGCCGGGCTCGCCGATGCCAGCGGATTCTGCCCGGTGGATGCCGGCACCATGGCATCGTTGATCGATCCGTCGATCCATGTGATCGGCGATTCTGCGACCGGCGGCGAGTTTCCCAAGTCCGGCTTCGCCGCCAACAACGAGGGCAAGACCGCCGCGATGATCATCCGCGCCGATCTGATCGGCGACCGCCGGATGCCGGTGCGCTTCACCAACCATTGCTGGAGCGACATCGCGCCCGACGACGCGATCAAGAATGGCGCGCGCTATACGCCGCAGGACGGCAAGATCGTGATGTCCGACCCTTATACCTCGCAGCTCGACGAGAGCCCGCAGCTCCGCGCCAAACAGGCGCGTGAAGCGGCCGGCTGGTATATCGGCATGACCACCGATATATTCGGTTGATCGAATGTACGCCGACGAGTTGCAATGACTGGTTCCGAGGGCACCCGCCCGAACAGACTGCCGTGGCCGCCGATGCTGCTGGCGATCGCGGCCGTGATCGCGATCGGGCTCGGCATGGTGCTGCCGCTGCCGTTGCCGCGCAGCGACCTCGTGGTGTGGGCCGGCTATCTTGTCGCCGCACTCGGTTTTGCCATCGACGGCTGGGCGATCCTGACGATGCGGGCTGCCCGCACCAACATCCTGCCGCACCGCGCCGCCGACCGGTTGGTGACCTGGGGCCCATTCCGCTTCAGCCGCAACCCGATCTATCTCGCCAACACGCTACTGTTGATCGGCATAGGGCTTGCGGCCGGTAATGGCTGGTTCGTGCCGCTCGCTTTGTTGATGGCGGTTCTGGTGGACCGGCTGGCAATTCGCCGCGAGGAGCGCCATCTCGCGATTCGTTTCGGCAATGCCTGGATCGACTACGCGGCGGCGACGCCGCGCTGGCTGATCCGCTGAGCCATGTCCCACAGGAGACTGCCATGACCACGTTGAAGCAGATGATGGAAGCCGCCAACGCCGCGGTGCCGCGGGTGAGCGTCGACGACGCACGCCATCTGATCGAGCAGGGCGCGCTGGTGATCGACGTCCGCGATGCGCCGGAAGTCGGCAACACCGGCAAGGTCGCCGGTGCCGTCAACATCTCGCGCGGCATGCTGGAATTCCGCTCCGATCCGGATTCGCCGTTCCACGACAAGCACCTCGCCAAGGATCGCCCGGTGATCGTGTACTGCGCCTCCGGCGGCCGCTCGGCGCTGGCCGGCAAGGTGCTGAAGGATCTCGGCTACGAAAAGGTGTTCAACCTCGGCGCCTTCAAGGACTGGGCTGAAGCCGGCGGCGCCGTCGAACAGCCGATCGAACGCGGCATGTAATCTCCGCGACCAAGCAATCCAGCGGTGCGAGACGCTGGATTGCTTCGCTTCGCTCACTACGATGAACTAACGTTCTCGCCTCTCACCGCTTTTTCGCTTTTGCAGTCTTCGCGGACTTCGTCTTTGCTTTCGAAGCCGCAGACTTCGTCGTCTTGGACTTCGCGCTCGACGCCTTGGCAGTCTTTGCTGGCGAAGTCTTTGATGGCGAAGTCTTTGACGTCGAGGTTTTGGACTTCGTCGTTTTGGCTTTCGACGTCTTGGCCTTGGAAGCTCCAGATTTGCTGGCGGCCGACTTCGCCGCGGTCTTGGCTGCTGTCTTCGCGCCGGACGTTGCTCCCGCCTTCACGGCGGTCTTGCTCTTGTTCGGCGAGGGCTTGGCCAGCGGTTTGGTGAATTCGGCGAGGCCGGCGCGCGCCGCGGCCTTCGTCACTGTGGCCTTGACCGGACCGCTCACCAGCCGCCGCACCGCGCGCTTGGCCGCGACCTTGGTAATCTCCACCGCGCCGTCCACCACCATGTCGATCAGATTGTCGACCAGCGGCAGGCGTTTCTCGGCGGATTTGCGCGGCCCCGCCGCGGCTTTGTCCCGGTTCGGCGCCTGATCGCGCCCGTCGTCGTTCACGCTCTCGTTCACGCTGCTGTCTCCCGCGCTTGGCTCGGCTGAGGAACGTTTCAGTCCACCTGTCCTTGACCTTCTTTGCGAAGGTGTCGGCAGATGACGGGTGAGGACCTGAATTGGTTCCAGATCGCGGTGCGCGTGCTGTTCCTCGCGGCGATGTTTTCCTACGCGGCGGTGATTAGCGTTCGGCTGCTCGGCCGGCTCGGCGGCATCTTCCGCCGCGGTCCGCGCGTGGTGCGTTTGGGGAAGTATCGAGAACTGGGGCGCCGGCGCTGAGCTGCCGGCTGCGCTACTTGGTCAGAAACTTCCACGCTACGACGATCGCGCACAGGGCGGCGAAGATTAGCAGCGCGGGGATCGGGCGACGGGCGCCGCCGGATGGTGCGGGACGGGCGCCGCGATCGGCCATCCGCGTCACCTTCGGCTTCTGCGGCTTCTTGAAGCGGACGACGTTGTCGACCACTGCCTCGCCGCGGTCGGCCGGCGGCGGCGAGCGCGGCTCGGGCTCCGGGGCTTCGCCGGTGCCGCCCATGTCGCTGTAATAGGCCTGATAGGTCTCGCGCACTGCGATCGTCTTGGACTCGATCTCGCTCATCCGGTCGAGCCGCTCGCGATAGCCGTTCAGCACCTTCTGGGCATTGTCGGGCAGGGTATCGAAGCTGCCGAGCTTGGCCATCATCAGCCAGGTCGCGAAATCAGCTTCGGCCCGGGTTCGGGCTCTGCGGGCGATGGTGGTGCTGGACTTCGAGGCCATGGCGATCCGGGTTGAGCGTCCTCGCTTTGAGTCGCCGAGCTTCGTGGCGATCGTGGGACAGCTCTTGATAGCCGAAACGGTTGTCCACGTCAGGTGGTTCATCGTTGCCGCGAATTCCCCGGAGCGGGCTGGCGAACCGCCGGTATGATCGCTACATTGGCAGGGCGAAGCTGCGGGACGCGTCAGGAGCCATATATCCCCGGGGCCTTATCGATCCTTTCGGGAACTGTCCCTGGCCGGGTCCGTGGACCCGGTCATATGGTGCCCACCTACTTTCGTAGGGAACTCCGGGATCGAGTGCTTCAACGGTCACCGCGGCCTCGCACTTTAACCATCTTGTCCGGCGGCAAGCCGGACTGACGGTCGCCCGAGCTTCATCCCTGCGCCGCGGCCGCCTATAACCCGCCGATGTCTGATCTTTCCGCCGCTCCCAGCGATGCCAAGACCGCGCTGCGCGCCGCCGCTTTGGCGCGCCGGTCGGCATTGAGCGAGGACGACCGCAGCGCCGCAGCCGCGGCGATCGCTGCGCGCGGGCTGCCGGTGCCGCTGCCGGACGGAGCGATTGTCGCAGGCTATGCGCCGATCCGCGGCGAACTCGATCCGTTTCCGTTGATGCACGCGCTCGCCGCCCGCGGGGCCCGGCTGGCGCTGCCGGTGGTGACGCGGCAGGGCACGCCCCTGGTGTTCAGGGCTTGGCGCGACGGCGATGCGTTGCCGCGCAGCGCGCTCGGAATTCGTGAGCCGTCCCCGGATGCGCCGGAGGTGACGCCCGACATCGTCCTGGTGCCGCTCGCCGCATTCGACGAGAGCGGCCATCGCATCGGCTACGGCGCCGGTCACTACGACTGCACGCTGGACTATTTGCGCGCGCGCGGTTCGGTGGTGGCAATCGGCTTGGCGTTCGCAATGCAGCAAATCCCCACCGTTCCGGCCGCCGCCCACGACGTGGTGCTGGATTATGTGCTAACGGAGCAAGGCCTGCTCACTTTCCGGAGTCGATAGTTTGCGCATTCTGTTCATCGGCGACGTGGTCGGAAAATCCGGCCGCACCGCAATCGCCGAGCATCTGCCTGGCCTGATCCGCGACTGGCAGCTCGATTGCACCATCGTCAATGGCGAGAATGCCGCCGGCGGTTTTGGTATCACCGAGGCGATCTACAACGATTTCATCGATGCCGGCGCCGACGCGGTGACGCTCGGCAACCACGCCTGGAATCAGAAAGAAGCGCTGGTGTTCATCGAGCGCGCGCCGCGCCTGGTCCGCCCGATCAACTTTCCGCGCCACACGCCGGGCCGCGGCGCCGCGCTGGTCGATACCCGCAGCGGTGCGCGGGTACTGGTGATCAACGCGATGGGCCGCGTGTTCATGGAGCCGCTGAACGATCCGTTCGCCGCGATCGCGCGCGAACTCGAAGCCTGTCCGCTGCGCGATGCCGCCGATGCCATCGTGGTCGATTTCCACGGCGAGGCGTCGAGCGAAAAGCAGGGCATGGGCCATTTCTGCGACGGCCGCGTCAGCCTCGTGGTCGGCACCCATACGCATGTGCCGACCGCCGATCATCAGATCCTGCCGAACGGCACCGGCTACATGACCGACGCCGGCATGACCGGCGACTATGATTCCGTGATCGGCATGCACAAGGACGAGCCGGTGCATCGCTTCCTCACCGGGATTCCGCAGGGCCGGTTCGAACCGGCCAACGGCGACGCCACGCTGAGCGGCGTCGCGGTCGAAACCGACAACGCCACCGGCCTCGCCATCAAGATCGCCCCGGTCCGCATCGGCGGAAGGTTGGAGCCCGCCAAGCCGGCGTTCTGGACGGCGAACTAACAACCTCTCCATCGTCATGCCGGGGCGCTCACGTAGTGAGCGAACCCGAAATCTCTACTCTACCTCTCCGTCGTCATTCCGGATTGCGCGCAACGCGCGCAAGTCCGGAATCCATACTCCCGGGACTCGCCATAAGGCACCGCGCGTCAGGCGCCGTTCTTCACCGCAAGCGCGGTGATGATGGATTCCGGGCTCGCCGCTGCGCGGCGCCCCGGAATGACGAACGAGAGGTCATTTGTCCTAGAGCTCAAGGGGGGCAGAGCGGACTACTCGACCCGCTGCGCTCCGAATTGCAGCACCGCATCCACCATCCGGTCGACATCCGCAAACGTCGTGCGGTGGTTGACGATTGCGGCGCGGATCGCCAAAGCGCCGTCGACCGTGGTCGAGGATGGCGCGGCGATTCCCGACTCGTGCAGGTCGGCGACGATCTCGGCGTTGAGCGAGTCCATCACGTTCGGTGCGGCGCGATAGCGGAAGCAGACGATGTTCAGCGTCACCGGCGCCAGCATCTCGAGCTGCGGCTCACGTTCGACGCGGGCTTCGAGATAGCGCGCCACCTTGCAGGTCTTGGCGATCATCGCGCCCATCCGGTCGGCGCCGAAGGTCTTCAGCGTGAACCATGTCTTCAACGCGCGGAAGCCACGCGACAGGTCGGGGCCGTAGTCGCACGGCCACGGCGAGCCGCCGGCGAGGCCGCGGGTCTCGCGCCGCAAGTAAGCGGCCGGCGCCGCAAACGTGTCCCGGTGCTGCTCGCCATCGCGCACGATCAGGAAGCCGGCGTCATAGTTGACCTGGCCCCATTTGTGGAAATCGAGCGCGACCGAATCCGCCTCCGACAGTCCCTTCAGCTTCGGCGCGATCTCGTCGGACAGCATGCCGAGCGAACCGTAGGCGCCGTCGACGTGAAACCACAGCCCTTCGTCGCGGCATAGGTCTGCAAGCGCTGCGAGATCGTCGATCGCCCCGACATCGACGGTGCCGGCCGAGCCGGTCACCAGGAACGGCTGACAGCCGGCGGCGCGATCCTGCGCGATCCGCCGCTTCAGCGCATCCAGATCGATGCGATGATCCTTGCCGAATGGAATCCGCCGCAGCGCGCCGCGGCCGAGTCCGGCCAGATCGGCGGCCTGCACCACGCAGCCGTGCGCCGCCGCGGACGCGTAGGCGGTGAGCCGTTCGCCCGGCAGCCCGCCCTCGCGCACTTGGGGGCCGACGGCTGCGGTGCGCGCGACCAGCAGCGCCATGAAGTTCGCCATCGACGAGCCGGTGACGAACACGCCGCTGGCGGTTTGCGGAAAGCCGAACAATTCGCGCAGCCAGCGCACGATCTGGCGTTCGACCTCGATGCCGATGTGGTCGCGGCCGCCGCAATTGGCGTTGAGCCCGGCTGCCAGCATTTCGGCCAGCATCCCGACCGCAGTGCCGCCGCCATGCACCCAGCCCATGAAGCCGGGGTGGACGTTGCCGGTGGCGTAAGGCGCGATCTCGTCGGTGAAGCGGCGATAGACTTCGGGCAGCGGCGTGCCCTGCCGCGGCAACGGCTCGGCAAAGCCGGCACGCACTGCGGGCGGAATCGGCTGCCACACCGGACGGTCACGCACGCCCGCGATGTAGTCGAGCATGTCGTCGAGCATGCGATGCGCATCGGCGCGCAGCGCGTCCCAATTGTCAGGATCGAGGCTCGTTGCGCCGGCCTTCGCGCCGGCGCGGTCCGCGTCGCTCACGCCACGCTCGTCAGACGCGACGCCACGCGGCGCTCCAGCATCGACGCGAAGGCGTCGAAGATCTTGTGCATCTGCGGCGGCTTGTAGGGATAGAGCTCCGGGCTGTCCATGTCGTGGACCACCGCGGTGTTGTCGATTTCGAAGACCAGCAGATCGCCGCGCGGGGTCTGGGCGCAGTCGATGGTGAAATAATCGAGCCCGATCCGCTCGATCATGCCGTCGAGCGCGGTCTTGTGGCGCAGCGCGAAGCCGAAATCGAAGGTGTGGAAGAACGCAGCTTCCTCGAGGCGCTTGACCTCGTCCTCGGCCATCCCGGCGTTGAGGTACCAGATGTCCCAGCGGTCGGCGATTGCCATGTGGCAGGCATACGGTTTGCCGTCCACCACCACGACGCGATATTTGCGGAACTGGCCGTCGTCGCTGGCGTAATCGACGTAGCGGGCGATGAAGTAATCGCTCTCCTGGCGATCGCGCAGATAGTCGAGCAGCGCGACGCTGTCGGTGATGCGGGCGAGGCCGAAGCCGGCATGCGAGCCGCGCGGCCGGACGATGATCGGGAAATCGACCCCGCCGGTCATCTCCGGCAGCATCGCCGAGCCGTTGGCGGCGGCGACCAGCGTATCGCGTCCGACCGAGATGGTGTCGGGGATCTCCAGCCCTTCGATGTCGCCGATCAGCCGGTACAGCTTGTCGCGGTCGAGATGGCGGATCAGATGCGGCGGGTTGAGCAGCGGCGCCGGCCAGTCGGCGACGCGCGCTTCGATCGCCGCGAGCGCGCTCATGCATTCGTCGGAGTCGGAGGCGATCACTATCGCGACGTCGTGCGCCGGCAGCGGATCAGGCAGCGGCACGCCGTCGACCACATACAGCGTCTGCAGTTCGATGCCGGAATCCTGCAGCAGGAATTCGATCGGGGTGTTGCCGCCCATGTCGATGTCGGCGGCCAGCGCCAGCACGCGCAGCCGCGGATTGTCGCTGGCGCAGGGCGAGCGGAACAGCTGCTGCTGCTTCAGCGTCTCGGTCTGCACCGACAGGCCGGCCTGCTTGTGGCCGAACAATTGCGTGATCAGCGCGAGATCGAGCTGCTCGCCGGGGGTCGCGGTGCCGGCGTCGGTCTTGCTCATCAGCTCCTGCCACAGCGGATACAGATTCTCGCCGTCGAAGGCGCGCTTGGTCAGGCGGGCGAAGCCGATCCGATCGGCGGCGACAAGCTGGGAGGGGTTAGTGGACATGATGTTCCTTGGCGGCGTTGTCGGTGGAAACAGAGGGCTGGCGCAGCAGCGCTTCGAGCGTGGCCATCGCGGCTGCGGCATCCGCGACGATGCGGCCCTGCGCGCCGGGATCGGCGTGAATGTCGATGATGTGGCGGGCGCTGATACACAGCCGCAGCGCCGCCACGGCGTCGTCATGGCGGCCGCCCCAGCCGACCGGCTGGCCGAGCAGGCACGCGGCGTGGCCCGAGGTGCCTTCGGCGAGGGCGCGATGCAGCGCGCGGCAATCGGCCAGCGAGAGCGGATGCCCGTCGCTATGCAGCGTGAAAGCGAAGATCGTCGGCCGGGCGAATTCGTCGCCGCGCCCGGCGGGGGATTGCGGCGGCAGCAGCCGCGCCGACGGCGAGGCGACAATCAGTTTGGCGAAGTCCTCGCCGAGCTGGCGCACGACATCGCGGCGCAGCTTTGCGGGCACCGCCGCGTAGGCGCGGATCTCTTCGAGCGCAGCTTCCCAGCGCAGCCATTGGCCGAAATTCGGCTCGGCCGGAAATTGCGCGCGCAACGCCTGCCAGCGCTGCGGCCAGTCGCTGCGGCCGAGATAGTCGGCAAGTCCCGGCGCCAGCCGCGGCTGCGCGCCGAGGGGTTGGCCGAGCTGCGGCGGCAGCAGCACCGCGCCGCTGAATGCGGGACCGGCGAAGTACTTCGATCCGGTCAGCAGCACGATGAAGCCGCGGTCGAGTAGCGCCGCGATCCGGCGGTTGCCGAGCCGGGCCTGACAGGCGTCGATCACGATCTGCACCCGGCCGGGCCAGCGTGTGGCGATCTCGGCGAGGCAGCGGTCGCTCGGCCCGGTGTGGCCGAGCTTGGAGCAGTCCATCGCTTCGAGCATCACCCGCGCGCCTTGCGCCACTGCGGATTCGACGATGTCGAGCGTCTCGGCGTCCAGCATCGAGGGCGAGCGGATGCGGCCGTCGGTGTCGCGCAATCGCAGTCCGATGCTGCGCACCGGTCCGAGTCCGGCGATCGGTGCACCGCGCGTGGCGACAACCCCATTGGCGCTGCGGGCACCGAAATGCAGGCCGCGGGCTGTGAAGGCGGTGCCGGTGCCGGTCTGATCGGAGGCCGCGATCACGCTGACGAGGTCGTCGCCGAGCAGGGCGCGGGTGATCGCCAGCGCCACCAACTGCGCGTCGGTGCCGGAGGAGGTGAACACGATCTCGGTGGCGGTGTGATCGAGCCCGAGCAGCGCTTTCAATTCGCCGCGCATCGCTTCGACGCGGTCATCGAAGCATTCGATCAGGCCATGCAGCATCGCCGATGACATCAGCGCGTCGCGGGCGCGGCTGGCGGCTTCGTAGCCGCGCAGCGAGATCGTGCTGGCGGTGCAGGACGAGAAACTGGGAATCGCCGGCGCCGGCGACAGGCTGCAGCCATAGGCGTTGCGGCGGGTCGCGGGATCGAGGTCGATCCGGGCGTCGCCGCCGCAGGCGAGCAGCTGGTCCAGCGGAGCGAACAGCTCGCGCAGCGGTGATTGCGGCCGCAGGGCCGGATTGATCGCCGGACGGCTGTCCGCCGGGCGGATGAGACTTCCGGGATGAGCCATTGTTCGCTTACCTCGCCCGGCGCTGATCCGTCGCGCCGAGAGGCGGCGACGGTGGAACCTCACCAATCTGTAAACGGGCTTGGTTAATGCCGGCTTTACCAAGACCTCGTGCGGTTACGGGTAGGGGCAGGCGGGCCGGCTTAATGACCCCGAAATGCAAACGGCCGGCGCCTTGGGGGCGCCGGCCGCAGTAATGGGATCGGAGACGGTCAGGCCGCGCGGACCGAGTCCAGGAAGTTCGAGACTTCGACCTTGAGCCGCGTGGAGTCGCCGGACAGCGACTTCGCCGCCGCAAGCACCTGGGACGAGGCCGCGCCGGTCTCGGTGGCGCCGCGCTGCACATCGGCGATGTTCGACGACACCTGCTGGGTGCCGAGCGAAGCCTGCTGAACGTTGCGGGAGATCTCCTGGGTCGCCGCGCCTTGCTCCTCGACCGCAGCGGCGATCGTCGACGAGATCTCCGACATCTTGGCGATGGTCTCGCCGATCTCCTTGATGGCCGCCACCGACTGGTCGGTCGCCGCCTGGATGCCGTTGATCTGCAGCGTGATCTCGCCGGTGGCCTTGGCGGTCTGCTCGGCCAGCGCCTTGACCTCGCTGGCAACCACCGCGAAGCCGCGGCCGGCTTCACCGGCGCGCGCCGCCTCGATCGTGGCGTTCAGCGCCAACAGGTTGGTCTGACCCGCAATGGTGCTGATCAGTTCGACCACGTCGCCGATCCGGGACGCCGCCTTGGCGAGCTCTTCGACCCGGCCGTTGGTCTGGCGCGCCTGGTCGACCGCCTCGTGGGCGATCCGGGCGGATTCCTGGACCTGGCGGCTGATCTCGTTGACCGAGGACGACATCTCTTCGGTCGCCGACGCCACCGACTGCACGTTGGTCGAGGCTTCTTCGGAGGCCGCGGCCACGGCGGTCGCGAGTTCCTGCGATTGTTCGGCGGTGCGGGTCAGCGTGGTGGCCGAGGCTTCGAGTTCGTCCGAGGCCGCCGAGACGGTCTCGACGATCTCGCCGATGGCGCGCTCGAACGCTTCGGCGACCTGATTGGCGTGGGCCCGGCGTTCAGCCTCGGCGCGCGCTTCCATCTCCTGCCGCTCGCCTTCAAGACGTCGGCGTTCCTGCGCGTTGACCTTGAACACCTCGACGGCTTCCGCCATCTCGCCGATTTCGTCGTGGCGGCCGATGCCCGGCACCTCGATGTCGATGCGGCCGCCGGCCAGATCCTTCATCGCGCCCGTCATCGCCAGGATCGGCTTGGTGATCCGCCGCGCGATGAACACCGACACCGCAATGGTGATCAGCAGCACCAAGATCGCCGCGATCAGCGAGCGCTGCATCGCGCTCCAGGTCTGGGCGTCGAGGTCGTCGATATAGACGCCGGTGCCGATCACCCAGGCCCACGGCTCGAAGCCGGCCACAAAGGTCAATTTGGGCTGCGGCTTATCCGAACCGGGCTTGGGCCAGACGTAGTCGACAAAGCCGCTGCCGCTGCGGCGAACCGTGTTGACCATCTCGGCGAACAGCATCTTGCCGTTCGGGTCCTTGGCATTGGATTGATCCTGCCCGATCAACTGCTTGGCGATCGGGTGCATGAGCATTTTGCTCTGCATGTCGGTGATGAAGAAGTACTCGTTGCCGCCGTAGCGCAGCTTGGCGATCCGCGCCTGGGCGCGCTTCTGCGCCTCGTCGGTGCTGATTTCACCGCGCTGTGCGGCGTCGTATTCGTCCTTGACGAAGCTGATCGCCAGCTCGGCGAGGTGTTTGAGCTCGATCTGTTTCTGCTGCTGCAGGCTGGTCGCTAATTCGCGCGAGTCCAGCAAGGTGAGGCCGAGAAGGCCGATAAAACCGAGACCGATCAGCAAGTAGATGCGTCGGCCGATCGTCAAGTGCAGTCGAGACAGCATTAATCGTGCTCCAAAATAACAATGCGGCCGGCCTCGCAGCTGGTCCGTGCGCAGCATAATTTCCGATGGGTGCTCACAGGCCGGCTCGCGCCCTGTGTCTTGCCTCGCGTCTCACTCGGGATCGCATCGACATCGCGATGCTGATCGGTCCGGACTCGTCGGGCGCGCGCACGCAACGCCCAGCGGATGCGGATGAGGAGACCTCCTGTGTCACCCAAGGGTATCAGCAGGTCTGGCCGTTGCGACGAATAGGTAGCAGGGCCAGTATTTCCACAAACCATGCGATCCAAACATTATCGTTTTAGTAAAGACGGGTCTCAACTAATAAGAGTGCTACTCAACTTCAGCTTGAGAATGGTTCGGAATTCTACACATGGATACCGTGATTGAGCATTCCGTACTCCGGTATTCTACGAAGTGATACCTTTAGTCGCAGACTCGTCGCCGCCCTCGCGAAGGAAATCCGCCTTGGTCCCGTATTCCCGACATCGGCCCGGCTCGCCGGGTCTGGCTCCAACCAGGGAAGGATGTCGTGATGCGCAAACCGATCAGGACTGCGGCGCTCGCCGTCTCTGCAACACTGGCCTTCGCCGGCTCGGCCGCGATCGCGGCGCCGCTGGCGCCCGTGAGCCCCTCGGCGGCGGTTGCCGCCGCAACCGCGCTGCCGATCGAAACCGTGGCCTGCGTCCGGGGCGGCTGGCGCGGCGTCGGGGTGTACCCCGGCTGCGGCTATTATCGCCGGCCGTACTACCGGCCCGCACCTTATTATGTGGTGCGGCCGTATGCAGTGGCGCCGGTTTACGGCGCGCCGGTGGTGGTCGCGGGCGCGCCCGTGGTGCCGGTGCCGCGGCAATGCTGGATCGCCGGCGCCTGGCGGCCGTGCTGACCGCGTGTCGGCTGTCATCATCAAGCTCGACCGCGCGGCGCCGGTTCAGGCCGGCGGGCTGCGACCGTTGAGCATCGAACACGATAGCGACGAGGTGCTGATGCTGGCGGTTGCAGAGCGCCGACAGCAGGCCTTTCGCGTGCTGATGGCGCGGCACATGCCCCGCGCCATCCGGCTCGCGCAGCGCATCGTCCGCGATCCCGCCGAAGCCGACGATATCGGCCAGGAGGCGTTTCTGCGGGTCTGGAATAAGGCGTCGTCGTTCGATCCGAAGATCGCGCGGTTCTCGACCTGGCTGTACCGGATCGTGCTGAACCTCAGCTTCGATCGCACCCGCAAGCCGCGGCATGCGCCGATCGAGGACGCCGCCGAGGTGGCGTCGGCCGACCCGGCGCCGGTCGAAACGCTTATCGCCGCGCAGCAGCAGCGGCTGTTGGAGGCGGCGCTGGCCGATCTGCCGGAGCGGCAGCGCGGCGCGATCGCGCTGTTTCACATGGAAGGGCTGTCCGGCGAAGAGGCCGCCCGCGCGATGAATCTCAGCGCGAAGGCGTTCGAGTCGCTGCTCGGACGGGCGCGGCTGACACTCAAGAAAGCAGTCGAGAAACGACAGGACGACAGGAGGCGGGCATGACGCTCGATCAATTCAGGCAGTTGGCCGACACCTGGGGCGGCGACATCGAACGCTGGCCGGCGGAGGCGCGGAGCGCCGCGCGGGTGGTCGCGGCCACCGAACCGGGCGCGGCGGTGTTGCGCGAAGCGAGCGCGTTCGACGCGCTGCTGGCGATGCCGCCGGAGGTGATGCCGGCTCGGGCAGGGCGGGTCGCGCTGGGGGTGCTGCAACGGATCGGCGCCGGCGAAGCGCGCGAGCCTTGGTATCGCCGGCTGCTGCAGCCCACCTCGCTGCTGCCGGCCGGCAGCCTTGCCTGCTCGGCGCTGGTCGGCCTGTGGCTCGCCGGCACGCTGCCCTATCACCATTCGCAGGAGGCGATCGCGGCGATGGATGCGGTGTTCGATTCCTCCGCCGTGACGCTGTGGAGTCCACAATGACGATCTCGCTCGGTCGCTTCACCCCGGAGCGCTGGCTGCTGCTGGCCTCGCTGTGTATCAACGTCGCGCTCGGCGCCTATATCGGCGCCCAGTGGCTGCGGCCGCAATGGACGCCCCCGCATGCCGGCATGCCGATGCGGCTGATCGAGCGCGTCGCCTCGCGCCTGCCGCCGGCTGATGCCGACATCCTGTGGCGCAACTTCAACGCCAAGCAAGTGACGCTGCAGCCGCTGCAGCGCGACTATGTGGCGGCGCTGCGCACCACCTTGAATCTCGCCGCGCAGCCCGAGCTCGACAAGCCGGCGCTCCGCGCTGCGGTCGAGAACGCGCGCGACAAGCGCAGCAAGGTCGGCGACGCGATGATCGACACCTTCGTCGAGACGCTGGAGCAGATTTCTCCGGAAGGACGCCGGCAACTCGCCGGCCGGCTGTTTCGCTGAACTGGCGCGCGAAGGATCGGACGGGCTCGAAGGTATCAATTACATCCGCCTCGACGGCGTCCACTTCGAACCCAAGGATTCGCCATTGTGCAACGAATGAACACTTCGAATCGGTCCGATCGTCCCGCGCCGCTGTTTCGTGCGCCCGACGTGCTGGTGCGCGCGACGCTCGCCGCGGCCTGCGTGGTTGCGGGCCTGATGCTGACCCTGCAGATGGCGAGCGCGCAAGATCGCGGTGCGGCGCGCGAAGCCTGCAAGGCGGACTATCAGAAGCTCTGCAACGGGGTGTCGCCCGGCGGCGGCCGCATCAAGAAGTGCCTGAACGACAATTTCAGCGCGCTGTCCGATCCGTGCAAGCAGGCGCTCGGCGGCGCCGACAAGTAAGCGGCGCGGGTCTCGGCCTCTGCTGAATTCAGTCCATTGCGGGCGTCGGTGCGGATTGCGCCGGCGCCTGATTATTTCTTGGCTTTCGCCTTGGCAGGCTGCTTGGCGGCCGGCTCGGCCTTCGGGGTCGGCGCGTTCTCGACCGCGGTGTTGATGTCCTCGGTGAGCTTGGCGATCCGCGCCGCGTTACTGCCGAGGTCGCTTTCGAAATAGCGCGACGACGACCGGATATCGATCCGGGTGTCCTCGCCGTCCGGCCGCAGCCGGATCACCACGTCTTCGGGCAGGCTCAGGATGGTGGTGCGGGCCACCGCCTCGATATGGCCTTCACGCTTCGGCAGCTGCGGCGGGCGCTCGTCGACCACCCGCCATTTCCGCCGATTCACCAGCTGCAGCACGATGTCATAGGCGCGCTGCACCGGCATCTCGACCTGAAGCGTCTCGATGTTCGGATAGGCGGCGCGCTGCCGCTCGGCGGAGTACAGGCCGGCATAGACCGCGGTGTTGACGTCGTCGCCGACGCGCAGCCGCGCCAGGGTCTCGAACTGCGGCGGATCGATCGAATCGGTGGTGATGTCGTGGATCGCCGGAAGGCTGCGGTACTGCCAGCCGAGATAGGCCGGGTAGGCGAGGATCAGCGCGTCGAGCAGCAGCGCCAGCAGAATCCGCGGGATGCCGCGCGAGCCGTTCTGCCAGATCGCCGCGAAGCCGGCGAGCGCCAGCAGGATCGACACCCCGGCGAGCGCTAGCGCGCCGAACCAGGTCGCCATCGCCGGGCGCATTTCGAGAAAGCCGAATCGCACCACACCGATCGACACCAGCGTCGCCACCGCGGAGAACACCGCGAGATTGCGCGCCCAGGTGGCGAGTCCGGAGACAGGCTCCTTCAGATACGGAGCGGAAAATCTGCGCGCCATCGCGTGAGGACTGCCGGGTTGATCGCGGCAGACATCGCGCCGCAGGAGCCTCCGTTGAGACCACGGGCGGCAGCCGAATTCAAGGCCGGAGAGGGAACCGCTTGTCTGACGGGCGCGCAGGGCGGCCGTTCTGTAGGAGAGTTAGAGGGCGATCGGGACCCAAGGACGAGAATCGCCTCGTCCGCCGTGAAGGTAAGTAGTTGTCGCGAACGCAGCGCGCTCCCTCTCCCCGCTCTTGGCGGGGAGAGGGGTGGGGTGAGGGGCTGGGCACGGCCTCAAAGACGCTGGCGCGCTCAGCCAGCTTCGTCCTGCTGGCCGTGATCCCGGAGCGCGCCCGCGATCACGTCCAGCACGCCCTCAGCATTGCCAAGCACTTCGTTGTTCCAGAACCGCAGCACGCGGTAGCCCTTTTCGCGGAGGAATCGGTCGCGAACGGCGTCGCGGGATGAGCCCGCATGCTGGCCACCATCGACCTCGACGATCAGCATCCGCTCGCGGCAGACAAAGTCGCAGATGTAGCAGCCGATCGGCATCTGCCGGACGAATTTGCGTCCGTCGATCTGGCGATTGCGCAAGCGATGCCACAACGCGCTCTCAGCGTCGGTCTGATTGCCGCGCAGCCGCCGTGCAAATCCGATGGTCTTTCGGCTGGGCCCACGCATTGCCATGCCCCTCACCCGGATCGCATCTCACGATGCGATCCGACCTCTCCCCGCCAAGAGCGGGGAGAGGTTAGGGCGCGGCGGACGAGTAGTCACTCTGTTAGTGGGGAAGGTAAGTAATTGCTCCGACCCCAACCCTCTCCCGCTTGCGGGAGAGGGTTGGGGTGAGGGCGACCCGGGCAGTGAGCCTGCGCCCTGACCGAGTGCCTACGCTGCTGCCCCAGGCAGCGTGTAGGTCTTGAACTGATCGCGCAGCGCGGTTTTCAGGATCTTGCCGGTCGCCGTATGCGGGATGGCGTCGACGAAGACGATGTCGTCGGGCATCCACCATTTGGCGATCTTGCCGTCCATGTACTGCAGGATCTCGTCGCGGGTGCAGGTGACGTCTGGCTTGAGCTGGCAGATCAGCAGCGGGCGTTCGTCCCATTTCGGGTGATACACGCCGATCACCGCCGCTTCCGCCACCTTGGGATGGCCGACCGCGAGGTTTTCGAGGTCGATCGAGGAGATCCACTCGCCGCCGGACTTGATCACGTCCTTGGAGCGGTCGGTGATCCGCATATAGCCGTCCTTGTCGATGGTCGCGACGTCGCCGGTGTCGAAGAAGCCGGCGTCGTCGAGGATCTCCTTGTCGACGCGGTAATACGCCTTGGCGATCGCCGGGCCCGAGACTTTCAGCCGGCCGAAGGTCTTGCCGTCCCACGGCTGATCCTTGCCGGCGTCGTCGGTGATCTTCATCTGCACGCCGAACGGCGGGTAGCCCTGGGTCGCCAGCACGTCGAGCCGGGCGTCGCCGGTGGTCTGGTCGAACGGCGGCTTCAGCGTGGCGAGCGTGCCGAGCGGGCTCATCTCGGTCATGCCCCAGGCGTGGCGCGCCTCGGCGCCCATGTCGACGAACGCCTTGATCATCGAGCGCGGCATCGCCGAGCCGCCGCACACCACCATCTTCAGATGCGGCAGCGTCAGCTTTTCCTTCTGCATATATTGCAGCAGCATCAGCCACACGGTCGGCACGCCGGCGGTGTGGGTGACCTTCTCGGTCGACAGCAGCTCATAAACCGACGCGCCGTCGAGCTTGGCGCCGGGCATCACCAGCTTGGTGCCCATCGACGGAGCCGAGAACGCGATGCCCCAGCTATTGGCGTGGAACAGCGGAACCACCGGCAGCATGGTGTCGGCGGCGCGGGTGCCGAGCGCGTCCGGGTTGTTGGCCATCAGCGCGTGCAGCACGTTGGAACGGTGCGAATACAGCACGCCCTTCGGATCGCCGGTGGTGCCCGAGGTGTAGCACATCGCCGCCGCGGTGTTCTCGTCGAAGGTCTTCCATTCGAAGTCGCCGTCGGCTTCCTTCAGCCACTCTTCATACGCGACCGCGTTCTTCAGCGTGGTCTGCGGCATGTGCTCGGCGTCGGTGAGCACCACGAAGCGCTCCACGCTCGGAATCTGGTCGGCGATCTTCTCCAGCACCGGCACGAAGGTGAGATCGGTGATCATCACCCGGTCCTGGGCGTGGTTCACGATCCACGCGATCTGGTCCGGAAAAAGCCGCGGATTGACCGTATGGCAAATCGCGCCGATTCCCATAATGCCGTACCAGCATTCCAAATGCCGGGCGGTGTTCCAGGCGATCGTCGCGACGCGGTCGCCGAGCTTGATGCCGGCGCGATCCAGCATCTGGCTGACTTTCAGTGCCCGCTGATGGATCTGCGCATAGGTGGTGCGGACGATCGGACCCTCGACCGAGCGGGTGACCACCTCCTGGTTGCCGTGGATCCGGGCCGCGTGCTCGATGATCCGATGACACAGCAAAGGCCAGTCTTGCATCAGTCCAAGCATCCGAATTTTCCTCCTGTTCGTTATCCCCTTGGGATTGGTGCTGACTTTAGCGCTTACCCGCTTTGCGGAAAACGGTCTTGTTTTCAGGCGCTCCGCGGCAAAGCGCCATTCTGGGGGCTGATGATCGCGCTGGTTGCAGGCGGCACCTCGGCCGCCGGCGCGCGAGAACACGTGCCGCTGCCGAAGTCGCGTCCGGCCGAAGCGCCGCAGATCAATGCACGCGAGGCCGAGCCCGGCGAGGACGAGCCAGCGCCCGCCGAAGCCGCTGCGCCGGACAGCGCGCCCGCCGCCAGAGCCGACGCGGCGCCGGCTGCCAAGCCGCCGTCCGAATGCCGGCTGGCGCTGACCGAGCAGATCGCGATCGCGCCGAGCATTCCGGATATCACCGGGCCGGGCGCCTGCGGCGGGCCGGATCTGGTGCGGCTCGAAGCGGTGGTGCTGTCGGACGGCCGCCGCGTGTCGGTGTCGCCGGCTGCGACCCTGCGCTGCGGGATGGCGCGGGCGATCGCCGATTGGGTGCGCGCCGACATCGCGCCGCTGGGCGCCTCGCTCGGCAGCCGCGTCGCCGATCTCGACAATTTCGATTCTTATGAGTGCCGCGGTCGCAACCGGGTGCGCGGTGCCAAGCTCAGCGAGCATGGCCGCGCCAACGCGCTCGACGTCCGCGGCATCAAGCTGGCCGACGGGCGGATGATTTCGCTGACCGACCGCGACGCCCCGCGCGCCCCCCGCGAAGCGGTGATGCAGTCGGTGTGCGCGCGTTTCACCACCGTGCTCGGCCCGGGCTCGGACGGCTATCACGAGGACCACATCCACCTCGATCTCGCCGAGCGTCGCGGCGGTTACCGGATGTGCCAATGGGCCCTGTACGAGGGGCTGCCGAATATTGCCCCGGTGATGCCGCTGCCGCGGCCGGCCGAAGCGCCGCCGCGCGAAGTCGCCGCCGACGAGGAGCGCGCGCCGCAGCAAGCTGCTCCGTCACAGCCCGAGGCTGCCGAGCAGGTCCCGGGCGAAGAGGCCGAACGCGAGCAGGCCGAGGCCCCGCCGCCTCCGCCGCCGAAGCCGACCAAGCGCGCCAAGGCCAAAGCTGCCGCCGCGAAGCCGGCCGCGAGCAAGCCGATCGATCTCAAGCCACAAGCGGCGCCGCCCGCAAAGCCGGCGGCGCGCAGCAAGCCCGCGCCGGCACGCCCACCGGCCTGATCTTTCCCCGCGGCGAGGCTGACCTCTCCCCGCTCGCGGGGAGAGGTCGACGGGGTGAGCGAAGCGAAGCCGGTCGGCTGAGGGGGCGTTTCCGCCAGCCGAGACTCAGTGCTTGCGTCCGCCCCTCTCCCCGCGAAGAGCGGGCGAGGGAGCGCTCAGCGACTGCGCAGCCACCGCGGATAACATGCGGCCCACCGCTGGGCCGAGCCCCACCATCACCTCACCGCCAATAAAAAAAGCGCCGGCAACCCGGCGCTTTTTCAAACTCTGGCGGGAAGGCCGCGGCGCGATTACTGGGTCGCGGTGCCGCTGCCGCCCTGCAGGGCCATCTTCGAGTTCATCGGCGAGTCGCCCTGCTTCGGGTCGAGCACAACGACGATCGTGCCCATCTTCACCCGGTTGTACAGGTCGATCACGTCCTCGTTGGTCATGCGGATGCAGCCCGACGAGATCGAGGCGCCGATATATTCCGGCTGGTTGGTGCCGTGGATCCGGAACAGGGTGTCCTTGTTGCCCTGGTAAAGATACAGCGCGCGGGCGCCGAGCGGGTTGTCGATGCCGCCGGGCACCGAAGCCGGCAGGCCTTCGATCCGCTTGTGGATGTCGGCGGTCGGGGTCCACTTCGGCCATTCGGCCATGTTGCCGACCCGGGCGATGCCGGAGAACGCCAGCGCCTCTTCGCCCACGGTCACGCCGTAGCGGAGCGCCTTGCCGTTATCGAGCACGTAATACAGAAAGTGGTTGTCCGAATCGACAACGATGGTACCGGGGGCTTCCTTGCGATGATAATCGACGATCGCGCGACGGAACGGTTCCGGCACCGACACCTTGGCATAGCGCGCCTTGGCGAGCTGGGCCTTGTCATTGGGTTTCAGGTTGGCTTCCGGGGCGGCCTGATAGGTCGTCTGCATGCAACCCGACAGCAGCAAGCCGGCAAGCGCCAGCAGTCCCAGCTTCGTTCCGTTCAAGGCCATTATCAATTCCAATCACGATCAGGCGCGCCACCGCACGCCGGGAGACACCGCGAAACTCCACGATTCTTCTTGTTAGTATCTCGCAAACACGCTGGTTTGCCAGCATTTCGGCGAGCCGTTCGTAACGTGGCCGCAGCGTTGTTGCATTTCTGCCGCATAGAATCCGGCCGCCGATTAATTTTCGAGCAACGGGTGCGGTGTTCGGCGGTGCATTGTCATGCCGCTGCCACGCCCTGGCCACAAAATGCGTCGGCTGTCCCGCCGCGCTGTGTCACACTTGCCGCCGGCGGCCGCGGTCCCCGGCCGCGCCCCCTCTGACCAATCCTGTCCCAGCCTGGAGTTGCCATGCTTGCTTTCTTCGCCCCCGCCGAAGCCACCCTGAAGCGCGCCACTGCGGAGGATCTCGCGGCGCTGCCTGAGGACACGGTGTGGGTGGACCTCGATCGGCCGACGGCCGACGAGGACAAGGCGGTGGAGCGGCTGGCACGGATCGAGGTTCCGACCCGCGAAGACATGCAGGAGATCGAGATCTCCAGCCGTCTCTATATCGAGAACGGTGCCCGCTACATGACCGCCAGCTTGATGTGCGGCGCCGACACCACCTCGCCGCGGCTTTCGCCGGTGACTTTCATTCTGGCCGGCCGCCGGCTGGTGACGGTGCGCTATGACGAGCCGCGCCCGTTCGCGGTGGTCGAAAGCCGGCTGGCACGGGCGCCCGGCTCGGGCAGCAGCGGCGAAAGCGTGCTGTTCGAACTGCTCGACGCGGTGATCGACCGCTGCGCCGACATCCTGGAGCGCGCCGGTGCCGACGTCGACGACGTCAGCCGCCAGATTTTCGAGCCGGAGGGGGCCGCCCGCACCGGCCACCCCAAGCGCTATTCCGACATCCTGATCGCAATCGGCCGCAAGGGCGACTTGGTGTCGAAGGTCCGCGAAAGCCTGGTCTCGATCGGCCGGGTGGTGGCGTTCCTTTCGGTCGAGGGCGACGGCGTCAAGCGCACCAAGGAACTGCGCACCCAGCTCAAGACCATGCAGCGCGACGTGCTGTCGCTGACCGACCACGCCAGCTACCTGTCGAACAAGATCACCTTCACGCTCGATGCGATGCTCGGCGTCGTCAATCTCGAGCAGAACAACATCATCAAGTTGTTCTCGGTGATGGCCGTCGTGCTGATGCCGCCGACCCTGATCGCCTCGATCTACGGCATGAACTTCAAGATCATGCCCGAACTCGAATGGCAGCACGGGTACACCATGGCACTCGGCATGATGCTGCTGGCAGCAGTGCTGCCGTACATGTTCTTCAAGTGGAAAAAGTGGTTGTGATGAAGTTGTCGTCGGATGGGGTGAGACGAAGGCGAAACCCATTGCACCTCGTCCGTGGGTTTTGCTGCGCTCAACCCACGCTACGCTTCATTCTCCGTCGCCTTCTTCCGAGTCATGTGCGACTTTAACACCTCGCCCATCCGCGCCTGATAGCCGGGACCGGTCGACTTGAACCAGCGCAGCACCTCCGCGTCGAGGCGCAGCGAAACCAGTTGCTTGGGATCGTCGGATTTAGGCCGACCGCGGCTGATCAGCTTGTCGCCGTGATAGAGATCGCCGCGCGCGAAGTCTTCGTCCGTTAGTTCCGGAATCTCGTCGTACTCTTCCGGCGCGATGATGTGGGCATCAACCTTCTTCAAGTCGCTGCCCAAAGCGCGCTTTTTCCCTGTCATTGGCTTTCCTCATCGAGATCACATGCCGCGCTTCACCGCGGGGTGTCCACACCACGATCACCATCCGGCCAAGCAGTTTTCCGATTGTGATGATCCGCTCCTCGCCGTAGTCGCGCCGGTCGTCCGGGATGTAGATGCATTTCCCGGCGAAGACCTCCGCGGCATCGATAAAGTCGAGCTGACGTTCCTGCAGCGTCGCTTGGCGTTTGGCAGGATCGAACGTGATCCTCAAGGCAGTCTCTTCTGCTAATTATTGTAGATACAAAAAAGGGGTTTTCAAGTCATTTGACGCGAGGCTTTAAAGGCTGGGCGGCGGGTGCAATTTGTTCGGTGTGTCCAATCGTTGCCATCGTCAGAGCGATGGGTCGCCGGGTCAAGCCCGGGGACGACGCGAGGGCGTGCAAAGGTGGTCTTGACATTCCTGCAAGGACTATAGTCCGCGGCGCCTGCGCGATGGTTCGCAAGCCATCGCGATCCATCCACCAACCTGCGCCAAGCGGCGCGCCCCCGCCCCTCGTCGTGATGACGACGGGCGCATAGCTAGGGCTCAGCGGAGCCGCGAGAACGGATGGGTGTGGCTGTTTGATATCTGAATAGAGAGACGATACGGCGCAGAGCGCGCGCTCCAATCTCCACCGTCCTCGCCCGGCTTGTCCGGGCGACCCAGTATTCCAGAGCGCTCGCTGGGAGCGCTCGATGCTGACTACGAATGCTCTGCGATACTGGGTCCCCCGCCTGCGCGGGGGACGACGTGAGAGGTGGAGGGACGACGTGAGACGGCGGAGAGGCGAGGTAAGAGCGGCGGAAGATTGCCCGCTTACTCCGCCCCTTGGCCGAGCTGCTTGTGCCGCCGCCCGAAGTCCGGGGCGGCTTCGTCCTGGCCGATCTGGACGATGCCGCGGCGGATGGCGCGGGTGCGGGTGAAGTGGTCGAACAGTGCGTCGCCGTCGCCGCGGCGGATGGCGCGGGTCAGCTTCGACAGGTCTTCCTGGAATTCGCCGAGCATCTCCAGCACCGCGTCCTTGTTGGTCAGGAACACGTCGCGCCACATCGTCGGGTCGGACGCGGCGATGCGGGTGAAATCGCGAAAACCGCCGGCCGAGAACTTCAGCACTTCCGATTGCGTCACGCCTTCGAGTTCTTCGGCGGTCGACACGATCGTATAGGCGATCAGATGCGGCAGATGGCTGGTCACCGCGAGCACCAGATCGTGGTGCTCGGGCGTCATGATCTCGACATTGGCGCCGAGCGCGCGCCAGAACGCGGCGAGCTTTTCGGTCGCTTCGGCGTTGGTGCCTTCGGGCGGGGTGAGAATGCACCAGCGGTTGATGAACAGCTCGGCGAAGCCGGAATCCGGGCCGGAGTTCTCGGTTCCGGCGACCGGATGCGCCGGCACGAAGTGAACGTCCTCCGGCAGGAACGGCGCCATCGCCTTGACGACCGCGGCCTTGACCGAGCCGACGTCGGAGACGATCGCGCCGTGCTTCAGATGCGGCGCGATCTCCTTGGCGACATCGCCGCAGGCGCCGACCGGGATGCACAGAATGACGAGATCGGCACCCTCGGCGGCTTCGGCGTTGCTCTCGACCACGCGGTCGACGATGCCGAGTTCGCGCACCCGCGCCCGGGTCTCTGCCGAACGCGCGGTGGTGACGATTTCGCCGGCGAGGCCGAGCGACTTCGCTCCACGCGCGATCGAACCGCCGATCAGGCCGAAGCCGATCAGCGCAACTTTGCGAAACATCGGCGCAGAGTTCATGGCTGGCCCATGAACTCGCGCAAGTTCTCGAGCACCAGCGCGTTGGCTTCGTCGGTGCCGATGGTCATGCGCAGCGCATGCGGCAGGCCGTAATTGTTGAGCGCGCGCAGTACCAGGCCACGCTTGGTCAGGAACGCGTCGGCTTCCGCCGCGGTCTTGCCCTTTGTGGTCGGGAAGTGGATCAGCACGAAGTTGCACACGCTCGGCGTCACCGTCAGCCCGAGCTTCGGCAGCTCTTCGGCCAGGGTGTTGCGCCACTTGTCGGTGTGGGCGCGCGAGCGCTCGACATGGCCGGTGTCCTGGATCGCCGCGACCGCAGCGAGCTGCGCCGGCACCGAGACATTGAACGGCCCGCGGATGCGGTTGACCGCATCGACGATGTTGGCCGGACCGAACATCCAGCCGACGCGCAGCGCGGCGAGGCCGTGCACCTTGGAGAAGGTGTGGGTCAGCACGGTGTTCTCGGTGGTCGATACCAGTTCGATGCCGAGCTCGTAGTCATTCTTCATCACGTAGTCGGCATAGGCGGCGTCGAGCACCAGCACCACATGGCTGGGCAGGCCGGCGCGCAGCCGCTTGACCTCGTCGAACGGGATGTAGGTGCCGGTCGGATTGTTCGGGTTGGCGAGCCACACCAGCTTGGTGTTCGGCGTCACCGCCGCCAGGATCGCGTCGACGTCGGTGGTCAGGTTCTTCTCGGGCGCGACCACGTTCTTGGCGCCGTTCGCCAGCGTGGCGATCGGATACACCAGGAAGCCGTGCTGGCTGGAGATCGCCTCGTCACCGGGCGCCAGATAGGTGTGCGCCAGCAAATTGAGGATTTCGTCCGAGCCGGCGCCGCAGACGATGCGGTCGGGATCGAGGCCGTAGGCCTTGCCGATCGCTTCGCGTAGAATCCGCGAGGTGCCTTCCGGATAGTCCTCGAGATGATCCGCCGCGCTCTTATAGGCCGCGATCGCGTGCGGCGACGGGCCGAACGGGGTCTCGTTGGCCGAGAGCTTGAACACCTTGCGGCCGGGTTCGGCCACCGGGCTCTTGCCAGGGGTGTAGGGCGCAATATCGAGGATGCCGGGATTCGGCACGGGACGTGACATCGTCAACTCCGGAAAAATCGTCGGGCGGCTGAGAGCCGGTAATTACGCGGACTTGCCGCTCGGGGGCACCGTATAGCGCCTTGCGTGGCTGCCGACGAGGGCCGACGAACGGAGGGAGGCCCCCGCTGCGATCAGGGCAGCCTTGATCTGATCGAGGCCGCCAGGCGCCGGGATCGACACCAGCAGGGCGGCGCCGTCAAAAGCGGTGTCCGGGACCGCCACGACGTCGGCCAGCGGTGACAGTGCCCGGGCGGTATCGGCACTCCAGCCCGACACTCGGATGCTCCAGGTCTCGACCTCGGTGACCATGGCGCTGTCGGCGACCCGGGACACCACGAAGACCGGCAGTGCGGCCGGGTGGTCGGCGCGCTCGATGAACGGCAGCCGGGCGATGATCTTCGGCGCGCCGTCGGCTTCCAGCGCCAGCCACCACGGATTGTTGCCCGAGGTCGCCGACACCAACGCCAGGTCGCCCTTGGACTTCGCCACCGCCTCGACCGCCGCCGAAGCCGAGAAGTGCGCCACGTAAGGCACCGTGAAGCCGAAATGGAAGCGGGCGGAATCCCGCATCGCCGACTCGCCGAGTGACTGGTCGGCGTGCACCGCAAACGGCGCCTGCACATAGGTAAAAGTCGCGATGATGACCCGCCAGATGCTCTCGACAGTGTCGAGCGGCAGGATGCCGTGGTGCCGCTGCACCAGGCGCCGCATCATGTCGGCCTCGCGCGCCGGGCGGAATGCCGAGCCGACCTCCTGGGTCTGCTTCACCGCGATCAGCCGATCGATGATCTCGCCGCGCTGCATCAGCAGCTGGTGCACCTGCTCGTCGATGCTGTCGATCTCCTGGCGCAGGTCGGCGAGCGACGGCGGCGAGGGCGGCTTGGTCATTGCTTTTAGAACCTCGGACAGAAACGGGGATCGGCAGTCGCGGCGGTGCCGCGGTGCGTCCTTCTGCTTAAGAAACGGGGGCAGCGAAGGCAAAGGAAACATTGACCCTTTCCGGGCCAGGCTGCGCGGCCGTCGTGTTGACGGCTTTCGGCTTTGCAATTATCGTCCGGGCCAGAACTCGTGGTCATTTGAGCCGGCCGGCTTGCAGCCACGTTAAACAACTCGCTAAACAGGCCGGGGACAGTTCCGATCCCGGCCGAACCAATGTTCAGGCCGGGTTTTTTATTCGCCCTGCCGTTCTTATCTGAGGTCGAACCGGGGCGTCCCCGGGATGTCGAGGCCGTTGGCAGGCGTATGATGAATATCCATTCGGTGAAGGGGCAGAAGATCGCCGCCGGCGAGCGGACCCAGGAGGTCGACCACCCGCATTCGCTCATCGCGCAGTTCGGGGCCGACCAGCCGCTGCCGCTGGATTGCGGCATCGAGCTCAGCCCATTCCAGATCGCCTACCAGACCTACGGCACGCTGAACGCCGACAAGAGCAACGCCATCCTGGTCTGCCACGCCCTGACGATGGATCAGCACATCGCCAACGTGCATCCGATTACCGGCAAACCCGGCGGCTGGCTGACCCTGGTCGGCCCCGGCAAGCCGATCGATACCGACCGCTTTTTCGTGATCTGCTCGAACGTGATCGGCGGCTGCATGGGCTCCACCGGCCCCGCCTCCACCAACCCCGCCACCGGCAAGCCCTGGGGGCTGGATTTCCCGGTCATCACCATCCCCGACATGGTGCGTGCCCAGGCGATGCTGATCGACCGGCTCGGCATCGACAAACTGTTCTGCGTCGTCGGCGGCTCGATGGGCGGCATGCAGGTGCTGCAATGGTCGGTGGCGTTCCCGGAGCGGGTGTTCTCGGCGCTGGCGATCGCCTGCGCGACCCGGCACTCGGCGCAGAACATCGCCTTCCACGAACTCGGCCGCCAGGCGGTGATGGCCGATCCGGATTGGCAGCACGGCCGCTACTTCGAGCACGGCTGCTTCCCGCATCGCGGACTCGCGGTCGCGCGGATGGCCGCGCACATCACCTACTTGTCGGACGCGGCGCTGCATCGCAAGTTCGGCCGCAAGATGCAGGATCGCGACCTGCCGACGTTCTCGTTCGACGCCGATTTCCAGGTCGAGAGTTACTTGCGCTATCAAGGCTCGTCCTTCGTCGAGCGGTTCGACGCCAACTCGTATCTGTATCTGACCCGTGCGATGGATTACTTCGATATCGCGGCCGACCATGACGGCGTACTGGCTGCCGCGTTCCGCGGCACGCAGACGCGGTTCTGCGTGGTGTCGTTCACGTCGGACTGGCTGTTTCCGACCTCGGAATCGCGCGCCATCGTGCATGCCCTGAATGCCGGCGGCGCACGGGTTTCGTTCGCCGAGATCGTCACCGACAAGGGACACGACGCGTTCCTGCTCGACGAGCCGGAATTCATCGATATCGCGCGCGCTTTCCTGCAATCGGCCGGCACTGCGCGCGGCCTCGGTAAGGCGGAGCACTGATCATGTCGGTGCAGGAAGGCTTGCCGCTGGAAGATCACGCGCGTCCGCAACTGCGCGTGCATCGCGCCGACCATCTGCTGGTCGCCGATATGGTCGAGACCGGCTCGAAGGTGCTCGACGTCGGCTGCGGCGAAGGCGATCTGATGCAGCTCCTCGAGTCTCGCGGCGTCGATTGCCGCGGCATCGAGCTGTCGCGCGAGGGCGTCAATCGCTGCGTCGCGCGCGGCCTTGCGGTGGTGCAGGGCGACGCCGACACCGACCTCGATCACTACGTCGACGATGCGTTCGACTACGTGATCCTGTCGCAGACGCTGCAGGCGACGCGGCAGCCGAAAGAGGTGCTGGAGAATCTGCTGCGGATCGGCCGCCGCGCGATCGTGTCGTTTCCGAACTTCGGCTACATCAACATGCGGCTGCAGCTGCTGATCCACGGTCAGATGCCGCGCACCGAGAACCTGCCGGCGACCTGGTACGACACGCCGAACATTCACTTCTGCACGATCAAAGACTTCATCGGGCTGTGCGATCAGATCGGCGTCAAGATGGAGCGCGCGGTGGCGCTCGACCGCTACGGTCGGCCGCTGCGGCTGAATGCGCCGTGGTGGTTCTGGAATATGTTTGGTGAGCAGGGGGTGTTTTTGCTCAGCCGCGCGCAGAAAAAACCGCCGCTGCAGGCCGCCGACTACGTGGCACCTTAGTCGTACTTAATAAGTCGTTAATACGTGCGGTGATCAGTTCACCGCACGCGATACGTGTAAAAATGTTGCGTATCATGAAATTTCCTCGAAATTTCCCCTAAAATCTGACTCTCGCTTTCTCAAAGCCATCCTCTCGCCATCCCTGATCGATTAACGCGTCGACCCCGATGTTGGCCCGTGCGGGTCGGCGCGTCTCGAGGAGTTCCGGGAGAGAGAGACTGTATGGTTGTGTTTTCTGCGTTTGGATTGTTCCGCTTCGTCGCTGCCGCCCTGTCGTTCGTGGCGCTCGCGGCGATCGCCGCTCCCGCATCGGCCAAGCCGCTGCATCGTCACCACGCTCACGCGTCCAGCTATTCGCATCACTCCGCGTCTCGTCACGCGCACCATCATCGTCGCTCGCACGCGTGGCGCCGTCACGGCCGCATCGCGAAGCAGCAGGCGGAGGTCGCGCCGTCGGCTTTCGGTTTCCCCGCTAACGATCCGGCCATGGATGTCTCGGCCGCGATGGCGCAGCCGCAGCTGCAGCCCGCGACGCAGAAGCGCACCAGTCGTCGTCAGCGCCTCGCCGCCCAAGACTTCCAAACGCAGTCGTGGAATGGCGGCGGTACCGGCTCGAGCCTGGTGGAAGCTGCGCGCAGCTACATCGGCAGCGGCAATCCGACCGGCCGTCGTGCGCTGTGGTGCGCGCGGTTCATGAACATGGTGCTTGAGCGCACCGGCCATCAGGGCACCGGTTCGGACATGGCGAGCTCGTTCGCGCGCTACGGCCAGCGCATCTCCGGTCCGCAGGTCGGCGCGATCGCGGTGATGTCGCGCGGCAAGCGCGGCGGCCACGTCGGCGTCGTCAGCGGCATCGATGCGAACGGCAACCCGATCGTGGTGTCCGGCAATCACAGCCACCGCGTCGCCGAGTCGGTGTATTCGAAGAGCCGCATCTACGCTTACGTGATGCCGTCGAGCTGATACGAGGCGCTTCCCTCAAGGCACAACGTCATCCGCGGGCTTGACCCGCCTGCGCGGCCGAAGCCGCTTCGGCGCGGCGAAGGCCCGCGGATCCATCGCGCGCGGAGCGCGCCTCTTCGAAGAAGATGGATCGCCGGGTCGAGCCCGGCGATGACCTCAGGGGTGTTGAGCGCGATCTTGCAAGCACGCTACGCGAACAGCGCCGGCTGCTCGACCTGCACCGCATCGCCCTGCGCGAGGTCGCCGGCTTCGATCACTTCGGCATAAACCCCGCAATCGGCGTGGCCGAGGTTCTGCTGCAGGGTCTCGGGAATCGACATGTCGCGGGCGGCGGTCTGCGGATCGACATTGGTGGCGGCGCAGCGGACGATGCGTTTGACCACCTTGAGCTTGGCGTTGCCGATCAGCAGCGTCTGGTCCATCAGGTCGAATTCATGCCAGGCCGGCCAGCCCTGGACATAGAGGTTGGCGCGGAAGCGCAGCGGATCGACAGCGCGGCCGATCATGGCTTCCAGCGCCGCGACGCTGGCCAGGTTGATGATCGACACCACCTTGCGGGCGACGTCCGAGAAGCTGTGGCCTTGGCCGGCCAACAGCTTGGGCGGTCCGCGCAGCTCGTCGGCGCAATAGCCGGCGAAGAACCGTTCGATCGCGGCGCGGCCGGGTTCGGTCCGAAGATCGCCGCGGGCCAGTTCGGCGCCGTCGCGGGAGAGGCTGAGCTCGCCGGTCGCGGCATCGTAGCGGCTGCGCAGGGCGGCGAGCCGCTCGTTGCGCATCAGCATCAGAAACCTGATCTTGGGGAAGTAGCGGGGATTGGCCGGGTCGAACCCGATCGGCCCGTTTTCGATCGCGAACGCCCGGTCGCCGGGCAAGGTCTGGCCGACATCCAGGGCGACGGCGGGTAACGGCTCGGGCGACAAGCCCTTGACCGGATAGCGATAGATCGAGGCGACGGAGGCGAGTGCAGGGTCTGTCATGGCGGGTCTTTAAGGGATCGCGCCGGCTTCGGCAGCCCACGAAAATGTGAGCCGGGGCCTTCCGTTTGCCGGAACAGATGCCCACATTTCCGTCAAGCCGATGCGGTCCGCACGGTGACGACCGCCTCCGGCTGAGGAATGTCAGCGCGGCCGGCGGAACCCCAATGAAGATGCCGTCGGGCGTGCTTTTCGAAGGCGCCGAGGGCAGGCTGAGGGACCGAACCAATGAACGTAGAAAAATATACCGAACGTGTGCGCGGCTTCATCCAGTCGGCGCAATCGCTGGCGATGCGAGAGGGCCATCAGCAGTTCTCGCCGCTGCACATTCTGAAAGTGCTGCTCGACGATTCCGAAGGGCTGGCGGGCGGTCTGATCGACCGTGCCGGCGGCAATTCGCGTGCGATCCTGAAGGCGACCGAAGAGGCGCTCGGCAAGATGCCGAAGGTGTCCGGCTCGGGCGCCGGCCAGGTCTATCTGGCCCCGGCGACCGCCCGGGCGTTCGACGCTGCCGAGAAGGCCGCCGAAAAGGCGGGCGACAGCTTCGTTACCGTCGAGCGACTGCTGCTGGCGCTGTCGCTGGATAAGGACAGCGAGGCCGGCCAGCTGCTCACGAAGGGCGGCGTCACCCCGCAGAACCTCAACGCAGCCATTAATGCCCTGCGCAAAGGCCGCACTGCGGATTCGGCGACCGCCGAGAATGCCTATGACGCGCTGAAGAAATACGCCCGCGACCTGACCCAGGCGGCGCGCGACGGCAAGCTCGACCCGGTGATCGGCCGTGACGAGGAGATCCGCCGCACCATCCAGGTTCTGTCCCGGCGCACCAAGAACAATCCCGTGCTGATCGGCGAACCCGGCGTCGGTAAGACCGCGATCGTCGAGGGCCTGGCGCTGCGCATCCTCAACGGCGACGTGCCCGAGAGCCTGAAGGACAAGAAGCTGCTCGCGCTCGACATGGGCGCGCTGATCGCCGGCGCGAAATATCGCGGCGAGTTCGAGGAGCGGCTGAAGGCCGTGCTCACCGAGGTCACTGCGGCCGAGGGCGGCATTATCCTGTTCATCGACGAGATGCACACCCTGGTCGGCGCCGGCAAGGCGGACGGCGCGATGGACGCCTCGAACCTGCTCAAGCCCGCGCTTGCCCGCGGCGAATTGCACTGCATCGGCGCCACCACGCTCGACGAGTATCGTAAGCACGTCGAGAAGGACGCTGCATTGGCGCGGCGCTTCCAGCCGGTGTTCGTCACCGAGCCGACGGTCGAGGACACCATCTCGATCCTGCGCGGCCTGAAGGACAAGTACGAGCAGCACCACGGCGTGCGCATCGCCGACTCGGCGATCGTGGCGTCGGCCACGCTGTCGAACCGCTACATCACCGACCGCTTCCTGCCCGACAAGGCGATCGACCTGATGGATGAAGCCGCGGCGCGGCTGAAGATGCAGGTCGACTCCAAGCCCGAAGAGCTCGACTCGATGGACCGCGAAATCGTGCGGCTCAAGATCGAGCAGGAGGCGCTGAAGAAGGAAAGCGATCCGGGCTCCAAGGCGCGCCTGGTGACGCTTGAGAAGGAGCTCGCCGATCTCGAAGAGAAGTCGGCGGCGCTGACCCAGCGCTGGAGTGCCGAGAAGAACAAGCTGTCGGATGCCCAGAAGCTGAAGAGCGAACTCGACGCTCTGCGGATCGAACTCGCCAATGCGCAGCGCCGCGGCGAGTATCAGCGCGCAGGCGAGCTCGCCTATGGCCGGATTCCGGAGCTCGAGAAGAAGATCGCCGAGATCGAAACCAACGAGAACGCCGGCGCGATGGTGGAGGAGGCGGTCACCGCCAACCACATTGCCCAAGTGGTGTCGCGTTGGACCGGCGTGCCGGTCGACAAGATGCTCGAAGGCGAGAAGGAAAAGCTGCTGCGGATGGAAGAGCAGCTCGGCCAGCGCGTGGTCGGGCAGTTCGAAGCCGTGCACGCGGTCTCGACCGCGGTCCGCCGCGCGCGCGCCGGCCTGCAGGACCCGAACCGGCCGATGGGCTCGTTCATGTTCTTAGGTCCGACCGGCGTCGGCAAGACCGAGCTGACCAAAGCGCTCGCCGAGTATCTGTTCGACGATGAGACCGCGATGGTCCGCATCGACATGTCGGAGTTCATGGAGAAGCACTCCGTGGCCCGGCTGATCGGCGCACCTCCCGGCTACGTCGGCTATGACGAAGGCGGCGTGCTGACCGAAGCGGTGCGGCGCCGGCCGTATCAGGTGATCCTGTTCGACGAGATCGAAAAGGCGCATCCGGACGTGTTCAACGTGCTGCTGCAGGTGCTCGATGACGGCCGCCTGACCGATGGTCAGGGCCGCACCGTGGACTTCCGCAACACGCTGATCGTGATGACCTCGAACCTCGGCTCGGAGTATCTGGTCGCCCAGGCGGAGGGCGAGGACACCGGCGCGGTGCGCGAGCAGGTGATGGGAATGGTGCGCGCGCACTTCCGCCCCGAATTCCTCAACCGCGTCGACGAGATCATCCTGTTTCACCGCTTGCAGAAGAGCGAGATGGGCCGGATCGTCGACATCCAGTTCGCGCGGCTCACCAAGCTGCTCGAGGACCGCAAGATCGTGCTCGATCTCGATGCTGCGGCCCGCGACTGGCTGGCCGAGAAGGGCTGGGATCCGGCTTACGGCGCCCGTCCCTTGAAGCGGGTGATCCAGCGCAGCGTCCAGGACCCGCTCGCCGAGATGATCCTGGAAGGCACCGTCAAGGACGGCGACCACGTCGCGATCTCGGCCGAAGGCGGTGTCCTGACCTTCAACGGCAAGCCGCCGCACAGCGCGGACATCGAGCCGTTCACGGGACGCCCGCCGAAGCGGATGCTGAACTGACGCGCGCCGTCATTGCGAGCGCAGCGAAGCAATCCAGAGGCTCCGCGAACCGAGCCTGGATTGCTTCGTCGCTTCGCTCCTCGCAATGACAGGATGAGAAGTTGACGATGTGCTCCGAAGCGATCGCTGCGGAGCACGTCGCGTTTCGGCCTACTTCTTTTCGATCTTGTAGATCGCGTTCTCGATATCGGACGACACGTAGATCGTGCCGCCGGCGCCGACACCGATGCCGGTCGGCATGTTGGTTGGCGGCAGGCCGGGGGCGCCTACGAGGCCGATCGGCAGATTGCCGGCGATTTCGGTGACGCTGCCGCTGGCCGGATCAACTTCGACGATACGCTTGGCGCCGACTTCGGCGACGATCAGCTTGCCGGATGGCGCCAGCGCAACGCCTTCGGGCATCTTCAGGTCCTTGGCGACGACGGTCTTGGCGCCGGTCGCCGGGTCGATCTTGCTGATCTGGCCGGCAAACGCTTCGCTGACATACACCGCGTTGTCCTTGCCGAGCACCAGGCCGACCGGACCAGCCAGATCGGTGGCGATCGCCTTGCGGTCCTTGCCGTGCTCGCCGGAGACTTCGACGAGCGACTTGGTGCCGAGTTCGGCAACCAGCAGCTTGCCGTCGCCGAGCCGGATCGCGTCGTAAGGCGCCTTGAAGCCATGCAGCATGTCGCGGCTCTGACCGGTCTTGCGGTCGATCGTCTGCACCGTGCCGGTGAACCAGCTCGACAGGATCACCTCGTCGCCCTTGGCGGTGGCGCTCATCGGATATTCGAGCGTGGTGCCGTCAGCGTGCATCCGCGCCACTTCGCGCACGTCGCCGCTGGCGCCGTCGACGGTGCGATAGGCGAAGACGTCGGCGACATAGATGGTGTCCTTGCCGCCGTCGGACACGACGCCGATGCCGCCGGGAAATGCCAGCTTGCCGATGATCACCTGCTTGGCCGCGCCGGTTGCGGGATCGACTTCCTGGATGCCGTTGTCGGCCATATTGGAGACGTAGATGCGGTCATTGGCATCGATCGCGAGATTGTCGAGCGACGGTTTGAGCTGCGCCACCATCTGTTTGGCGCCGGTCTTCGGATCGATCTTGACGAGCTGACCCTGCGCCGTATCGAGCGCCCACAGATTGCCCTTGGAGTCGAAATTCGCGGCTGCCGGCACCTTGAAGCCGTCGGCAACGACGCTGAGCTCGCCTTTGTCGACGTCGACCTTGACGATCTGCCCCTTGAACCACAGCGGGCCGTACAGCTTGTCGTCGGGGCCGAACTCGAAGCCGTTCAGACCGCCCATCTTCTCCATGATCTTGCGTGGCGGCTTGGCGCCCTCGACGTCGATCTCGTACAGCGCGTCGCCGAGAAACACCTGGGTCGCATAAAGCCGCCCGTCCTTGCGGAAGGCCAGCGAGTTGATGCCGGGCAGGCCGGAGGCGAGCTTCTTGATCGGGCCGTCGCCGTTGCGTGCATAGAGATCGCCGGTGAGGAAGCCGGTCCACGCCATCGTGCCGTCCGGCGCGATCGCGATATCGTCGGCCATGCCTTCCGGCGTTGGCACCGCGATCTTGGCCGTGCCGGCGGCGCGATCGACCTCATACAGCGCCGCGCCGGCGACGCTGCCGGCGAACAGTTTGCCGGCCTTGTCGACCGCAAGGCCGTGCACGCCGTGAAACGCCGAGCCCGGGACCAGCTTGGTCACCTGATAGCTGTCGGCGTGTGCGGCGGACAGCATCAGCAGGCCGATCGTCAACGCGCTCGCGCCGCGCGCAAGTTTGCCCTTCATTGCATTCCCTCCGAGATCTTCTCGTTGTTATGGCGAGAGTATTCGGCGGGGCTAGGAAGTTGGCAAATGGAATCGAAGCCGCGCTGCAGCAGATTCCTCGCCGCGGAATGCTGCGCGGCGGGACAGGCTTCGAACTAAGCGAGGATCAGCGCCGCGCTTGCGCGGTGGAGGAGGTGCGAACCGGGGCCGAGGCGGTGAGATCTTCCGCCAGTCGTCCGCCACCGCGGCCGGTCATCATCGCGTCAAGCCGGTCGCGTTCTTTCTCGAAGCCGGCGAGCATCGGGCCTTCGAGCGACCGGCCGCGCGGCAGGCGCACACGCATCGGATCGACGAAGCGACCGTTGACGATGATTTCGTAGTGGACGTGCGCGCCGGTCGACAGGCCGGTCGAACCGACGAAGCCGATCACCTGGCCCTGGCGCACGCGTTTGCCGGGCTCCATGCCCTTGGCGAACGCCGACATATGGCCGTAGGCGGTCTCGTAGCCGTTGGCGTGCTTGATACGGATGTACTTGCCGTAACCGCCTTCCCAGCCGGACTTTTCGACGACGCCGTTGCCCGAGGCAAAGATCGGCGTGCCGTAGGGAGTCGACCAATCGACGCCGGTGTGCATCTTGACGTAGCCGAGGATCGGATGGCGGCGGGCGCCGAAGCCGGAGCGCATGATCGCCTGATTGACCGGCTTGCGGACCAGGAACTTCTTCGCGCTCTTGCCGGTCTCGTCGTAGAAATCGACCGCGGCGTCATCGGGAGTTTGGAAGCGGTAGTATTTCTTGGTTTCGCCGCCGACGGTGAGGGAGGCGAACAGCACGTCGTTCTTTTCGACCGTGGAAGTGGTTTCGTCGTCGCCCGCGTAGAACACTTCGAACGAGTCGCCGGCCTGGACTTTGCGCTGGAAATCGACGTCGTAGGAGTAGATCCGGATCATGTCGTCGATCACCGACTGCGGCACCTTGTTGCGGAGCGCGGTCTCGTAGATCGACTGATACAGCCGGACGCCGGTGCCGTCGTCCTCATCCTCATCGCTGTTGTCGGCGGTGTCGCTGACGGTGTTGAGGCTCTGAACGTCGACGGCGACGTAGCGGCCGAGATCGGAGAGCGCTGCGACCGCTTCGACCGCGGAGTCGTTTGCGACGATCACGCGGAACGGTTGGGGCGCTTTGCCGGGGCCTGACGATTCCATCAGGATGCGTAGTTTCTGGCCTTCCTTCAGGCCGCCGTCGCGACCGCGCGCGCCAAGCGCAGCGGCGACCGCACGGGCATCTTCTTCGGCGGCACCTTGATCGCGCAGCACCGAGACGACGCTGTCGCCCTTCTTGACGATGTGAGTTCGTTCGCCGGTCGGATTGCCACCGGTGACCTGCTCCTTGGTCTTCGGCAGCAGCGTCACGTTTTCCGGGATGATCCGGGTTTCGAAGCCGGCGTAAGGATCGGCGGACGGACCTTCGGGGGCGTAAGCGAGCTTCACGTCGCCGCCGAAATCGCCGGCGGCGCTGGCGTAGCGAACGCCGCTGTTGCCCTTCCAGTTCGCGGCGTCGCGCACGCGCATCAGGATTTCATCGGGTGCGATCTGGCCGGCAATCTTGGCGCGGGGCAGTACGGTGCCGAGATCGCGGGTGACGAAGGAGACTTCGGCGTCGGGCTCGACCGCGTCGGGATTCTGCGCATCTTCGGCGCTCTGCGCCGGGGCGCCGACGTCGCTCAGCATGCGCTGGGCATTGAAGGCGGGAATCTTGGCGGACAGATCGCTGGTGGTCAGCGACAGGTTGCCGGAAATCTTGACGAAGGGGCGGACCCGGACGACGTCGCGCTGGCCGACCCGCGAAACCGTGGAGACTCGGATCACGCTGCGCGCCAAAGCGGCTTCGCTCGGCGGCGGCAGGCGGTCGCTCTTATGCAGGGCGGCGGTCTTGTCGGCTCCGAACGCGCCGCGGAGGGCGGCCTGAACCAGTTCGGGAGCTTTGGCGAAGGTGGTCTCGCCGTCGAGCGAGGCGAATACCGCGCCACCAATCAGCGCGGCACCACAGAGACCGGTGAGGATCGTGCCGCTGAACCACTGCACCGATACGCGTCGGCGATCGATGACTGCGGCCTCGGAGCCGTCGACGGAAAGCGGCGGCTCGTGACCAAGGTCGATATAGCCGACCTCGCGCCCGGTGCTGCGCCCGCGTGACACCCTTTGGCTCAATCCGTCGTCCCCCGATTTCGCAATCGGCCGCGCTCGCGGCCGGTCGGCTAGTCTGAACGATCAGGCCATCGGCCGATCAAACGTCTCCGTTCCGCGCCCGCGGACCGGAGCCTTCTACCTGATTGCCGCCGGCTTGTCCGCCTCTGACGGCGTACGCCAACAGTCACAGGTCTGACACTTGTCACGGGCAGCCAAAGTGCTGGCGCCGGCGATTTGCGTCAATCGAAAGCGGCAATTGCCGCAGTCTGCTGGCTCCGAGACGGCTGTCTTCACCCGAAGGAGCCTCGCCGAGGCCCAAAGACCCCGTCCGCCGACCCGGAGAGCCGAACAGTTTTTTTCGATCTGCCTGGGGAGAACGCCTCCGGAATGTGGCCTGAGTGCGGCGTTGGGTCTGAGAAAGCCTTGGGAAAACTACAGAAATTGAATCATCCCAACCTGCACGACATTTTTCTGACGAGGCCGTTGACAGCTCCAAGGGGGCGGGCCTATAAGACGGCCACTGAGCGCGGCGCCGCTGAGCCCTCCGGGCCCCAGCGAGCTTCCGTGCCTCTGGAACATCCATCGAATTCGATGAGTGCAACAGCAGCCGATAGTTGTCGGTTGCCATTCGCCGTCGGTTTGGATTTCCAAACTCCTATTAAGTGTAGGAGTTGAAGTCTCGAAGGTCTCTGTGACCTCAGGCTTTGTTGAGATCTTTGGATCTCGGGCTGTTTGACAAGTGAAGAAGAAGAAAGAGAAACGTGGACGGCGAAGTCCTTGCGGGTCTCGGTTTTAGGAAGCTTCGGCTTTCTGGGATTGGGACCGGACGAAAGAC
>NZ_JAZDRK010000021.1:0-82053 GCF_047501505.1 Rhodopseudomonas sp. G2_2311 | reverse complement strand
TATTACAACAACTTCCGGCCTCACCAGGCCCTCGGCGGCAAAACCCCGAAGGACTTCGCCGCTGACAAAACTATGCGATCAACGAATTAGTGAACTTGCACAATTGCGAGCGAAGCGAAGCAATCCATCGCCCGGCGCACGAAGCTGGATTGCTTCGTCGCTGCGCTCCTCGCAATGACGGCGCGGGTGACGCTGTGCCTGAGACAGAGCCTCAATTCACACGCGGTCCTTGTCGCTCCAATACGGCGCGCGGAGCGCCGCCTTGTTGATCTTGTTGACGCTCGACAGCGGCAGCGGGTCGTCTCGGAATTCGATGCTGCGCGGCGATTTGTAGTCTGCGATCACAGAACGGCAGAACGCAATCAATTCCTCCGCCGTCAGCGAAGAGCCGGCGCGGCGCACCACCACCGCATGCACCGCCTCGCCCCATTTGGCATGAGGGATACCGATCACCGCGCATTGCAGCACGTCGGGATGCGCCGCGATCGCGTTCTCGACCTCGATCGAATACACGTTCTCGCCGCCGGTGATGATCATGTCCTTGATCCGGTCGGAGATGTAGAGATAGCCATCGGTGTCGAACCGGCCGGAATCGCCGGTGTGCATCCAGCCGCCGCGCAGCGCCTGCGCGGTCAGTTCCGGCTGTCTCCAATAGCCCATCATCACCATGGGGCCACGGACCACCACCTCGCCGACCTCGCCAGGTTTCAGCTCGCGGTCCTCGGCATCGACGATCCTGACTTCTGCCGACACGATGGGCCGGCCGGCCGAGCGCAGCCGATGCCGTGGGGCGGACGGCAGATGATCGGCCGGCGACAGAATGGTCGCGACCGGCGACAGCTCGGTCATGCCGTAGGATTGGCCGAACCTGATCGACGGGAACCGCCGCAGGCACTCCTGCAACACCGCTTCGGGCATCGGCGAAGCACCATAGGTGATCAGCTTCAGGCTCGACAGATCGTAGCTGTCGAGATCCGGCAGTTGCAGGATCATGCCGAGCATCGTCGGCACGAAGGTCGCCACCGTCACCTTGTGCTGGCTGATCGCGGCCAGCACGTCGTTCGGCGAGAACCGCGGGATCACCACATGGCGCCCGCCCATGATCGAGGTAGTGTAGACGCGAGCACCGGCGCCGAGATGGAACAGCGGCCCGGCGTGCAGCGCCACCGTGGTCTCATCGAAGCCGAAGGACAGCGACGTCACCACTGCGTTGACCCACAGATTGCGGTGGCTAAGCATCACGCCCTTCGCGCGGCCTGTCGTGCCGCCAGTGTAGAACAGGCAAGCGAGATCGTCGTTGCCACGGCCGGCGTCGGCGCAAGGCTTCTCGTCCGCGAGCGCAGCCTCGTAATCGTAGAGCTTAGGCAACCCAGCAGCGCCCGGCGCGGCAGCGACCACGGCGGTGATGCAGCGGCAGGCGTCGGCGAGTTGCAGCGCACTGTCGAGAAAGCTGCGATCGCTCACCAGCACCGTCGGCTCGGCATCCGTCACCTGCTCGATCATCTCGGCAAGCGAGAACCGGGAATTGATCGGCACCACGACGCCGCCGGCCCACAGCACGGCGAAATAGCACTCAATGTACGCGTTGCCGTTGGCCGCCAGGATCGCAACCCGTTCGCCGCCTTCAATGCCGAAGCGGCGGAACACGCTTGCGAGCCGCGCCACCCGGTCCAACACCTCGCCATGGCTGAAGCTGCGCTCGGGGGTCACGAGCGCGATGTCGTCGGCGCGGAACGAGGCCGCCTTGCGCAAGCCCGCCGTCAACTGCATGTCGCGCTCCCCGCTGTTCGTGTTGTTGCTTGAACGCGTTTTAGCATTGCGAAAATCGTTTTCGCAAATCGTCGCCGACTGCGCTATCGTCACCGGAAACAAAACAAGGGTGGAGACACATGCCTGCAAACAGCGCAGCCGACGGCGATGCCGTCGTGTTCGAACGCCATGCCGACGTCATGGTGGTTCGCCTCAACAGCCCGTCGACGCGCAATGCACTGCAACCGGCGGTCAAGCAGCATCTCGAACTCCGCATCCCGGAATTGCTCTCCGATTCCACCGTGCGCTGTCTGGTGATCACCGGCAGCGAGGGCTCGTTCTGCGCCGGCGGTGATATCAACAATATGGGCGAGCGCGCCGCGCCGCAGGTGCGGCGGCGGATGCAGGTGACGCACGGCTGGGCCAAGATGTTGCTGACCGCCGAGAAGCCGGTGATCGCGGCAGTGAACGGATCGGCCGCCGGGGCCGGCTTCTCGCTGGCTCTGCTGTGCGACATCGTGCTGATGTCGGAGCAGGCTTACTTCCGCGCGGCGTTTCCCGGGCTCGGGGCCGCGCCGGATCTCGGACTCGCGCTAACCCTGCCGCGCGCGGTCGGCGCGATGCGCGCCAAGGACATCCTGCTCACCAACCGGCGGGTCGAAGCGGATGAGGCGCTGACGCTCGGCATCGCCAAGCGTGTGGTGCCGGCCGATGCACTGATGGACGAGGCGCTGAAGCTCGCTGCTGATCTAGCCGCCGGTCCCGCCACTTCGCTCGGCCTCACCAAGATGCTGGTCAACGGCGCGTTCGAGCCGATCGAACAGTTCTTCGCCCTCGAGGCCTTCGCCCAGGGCGTCGCCTTCGGCAGCACCGAATTCGCCGAAGGCGTCGCCGCGTTTCAGGAAAAGCGGAAGGCGGATTTCAGACGCTGAGAAAGCCTCGCAGAAGATACAGGCGAGCTCGGTAGCAGATCTGTGCAGATCGTAGGCAGATCGTCGCGACCACACGATCATACCGACACCGCCGAGCCGCTGGGCAGTTGACCGAACTACCGCCAGGGATTGCACATTGTTTGTGCCGTGCGGACCTTCAAAGATGCCGTCCGTTCGGGCAACAATTGGCGCAGAGTTGGTGGCTAGGGTTCCGGCCTGTTTCAGGCGCTGGTCCGAGAGCTGCCCCCCGAAGGGAGAAATCCTTCGGACGCACGGCGGGACAAAAGCCCGGGAGACCTCGTAAGCCGAGGAATTGGCAAACGATGGTCCATGTCAATTCCTCATCGTGACCAGTTTCTGAGGAATGATCCGATGCGGAAGACTCGTTTGCTATCTACTCTGATCCTCGCCGGCTCGATCGTCGCCCTGAGCGTCGCCGGAGCCTCCGCTGCCCCCAAGAAGGACTTCAAGGTCGCCTGGTCGATCTATGTCGGCTGGATGCCCTGGGGCTATGCCGCCGACACCGGCATCGTGAAGAAGTGGGCGGACAAATACGGCATCACCATCGAGGTGAAGCAGTTCAACGACTACGTCGAGTCGATCAATCAGTACACCGCTGGCTCCTATGACGCGGTGACCATCACCAACATGGACGCGCTGTCGATTCCCGCCGCCGGCGGCGTCGACACCACCGCGGTGATCGTCGGCGACTTCTCCAACGGCAACGACGCGGTGATCCTGAAGGACAAGAAGGATTTCGCCGCGATCAAAGGCCAGAAGGTCAATCTGGTCGAGTTCTCGGTGTCGCATTATCTGCTCGCCCGCGCGCTCGAATCCAACAAGCTGAGCGAGAAGGACGTCAAGGTGGTCAACACCTCCGACGCCGACCTCGCCGCCGCCTACAAGACCGCCGACGTCACCGCGGTGGTGACCTGGAATCCGATCGTCTCCGAAATCCTCGCCTCGCCCGACGCCCACAAGGTGTTCGACTCCTCGCAGATCCCCGGCGAGATCATCGATCTGATGGTCGCCAACACCGCGGTGGTGAAGGACAATCCGAACTTCGCCAAGGCGCTGGTCGGGATCTGGTACGAGACCATGGCGAAGATGACGGCGGAAGGCGCCGAGGCCAAGGCCGCCAAGGAAGCGATGGCGAAGGCGTCCGGCACCGATCTGGCCGGCTTCGAAAGCCAGCTCGCATCGACCAAGCTGTTCAGCAAGGCCGCCGACGCCGAAGCCTTCACCAAGAGCGCGGCGATCGGCAGCACCATGGACCGCGTCCGCAAGTTCCTGTTCGACAAGGATCTGCTCGGCAAGGGCGCGAAGTCGGCCGACGCCGTCGGCATCGAGCTCGCGGACAAGAGCGTGCTCGGCGACAAGGCCAACGTGAAGCTGCGGTTCGACCCGAGCTTCATGAACGCCGCCGCGGCCGGCAAGCTGTAAGCAATCACGTCACAAGCCAAGCCGGAGCACGACGATGCGATGGGTGAACATCAGGCCTGGACGGCAACTCGCCATCTACATGGCGGCGCTGCCGTTCGTGCTGGTGATCATTGCGTATCTGCTGGGCTCCGGCGCGCGGCTGGCGGAGAATCCCAACGACAAGCTGCTGCCGGCGCTGTCCAGCATGGGCCAGGCGGTCAAGCAGATGGCCTTCCAGGTCGATGCCCGCACCGGCAGCTATCTGCTGTGGTCGGACACGCTGGCGAGTCTCGAACGGCTGGGCGCGGCGCTGGCGATCTCGACCTCGCTGGCGCTCGTGTTCGGCATCGTGATCGGCCTGCTGCCGGCCGCGAATGCCCTGCTCGGCTCTTTCGTGTCGGTCACCTCGATGGTGCCGCCGCTGGCGCTGCTGCCGATCCTGTTCATCGTGATGGGTCTCGGTGAGAACTCCAAGATCGCACTGATCGTAATCGGCACGCTGCCCTGCATCATCCGCGACCTGTCGATGAAGGTGCTCGAACTGCCGCGCGAGCAACTGATCAAGGCACAGACGCTCGGCGCCTCGACCTGGCAGATCGCGCTCCGCGTGGTGCTGCCGCAGATCCTGCCGCGACTGATCGACTCGCTGCGCCTGCAACTCGGACCGGCCTGGCTGTTCCTGATCGCCGCCGAAGCGATCGCCTCGGACTCAGGGCTCGGCTATCGCATCTTCCTGGTGCGGCGCTATTTGGCGATGGACGTGATCATCCCCTACGTGGTTTGGATCACGCTGCTCGCCTTCTTGATGGACCTGGCGTTGCGACTGATCCAGCGCAAAGCCTTCCCCTGGTTCGCCGCGGTGAGGGCGGAATGAGCGCGATCCGTTTCGATAACGTCTGGAAAGAGTACGGCGACCACATCGTGTTAGAGCGGATCACGCTCGACGTCGCGCCGCGCGCGTTCGTCGCGCTGGTCGGGCCTTCCGGCTGCGGCAAGACCACCTTCCTGCGCATGCTGCTCGGCGAGGAGACACCGACCCGCGGCCAGATCCTGATCGATGGCCATCCGATGCCGAGCGAACCCGACGCCGATCGCGGCGTGGTGTTCCAGCGCTATTCGGTGTTTCCGCATCTCACCGTGCTCGACAACGTGCTGCTCGGCCGCGAGCTGCAGAGGTCGCGTCTGCTCGGCCGGCTGTTCGGCCGGGCGCGGCGCGAGGCGACCGAGCAGGCGATGGCGCTGCTCGACGAGGTCGGGCTGAACGGCCACGAGAGCAAATATCCGTCCGCGCTATCCGGCGGCATGCAGCAGCGGCTGGCGCTGGCGCAGGCGATCATGCGCGGCCCGAAGATCCTGCTGCTCGACGAGCCGTTCGGCGCGCTCGACCCCGGCATCCGCGCCGACATCCACGTGCTGATGAAGCGGCTGTGGAACGAGACCGAGCTCACCGTGGTGATGGTCACGCACGATCTGTCCGAGGCGTTCAGCCTGGCGACGCGGGTGATCGCCTTCGAACGCAATCGCAACCGTCCCGAGGAACGCGAGCGCTACGGCGCGACGATTTCCCGCGATCTCGAAATCTTCCCGCGGCGCGTCGCGCAGCCGCGCACCGACCATCCAATCCGCTCTGGCCGGGACGACCCGGCCGCACAGGGAGCATGAGCCGGGACGACCCGACATTTGTTCACCGTGAGGACAGCATGATCCTGACCGAGCAAGAGAAGGCCGAAGTCGAGACCAACCGCCGGCGCTACGAACAGCACAAGGCGCTGGGCCAGCAGCAGGCGCCGAAGGCCCTGCCGCCGCCGACGCCGCGCGACAGCGCGCCGATCGCCGCGGACGCCATCATCCATCGCGAGACCGTGCCGGGCGGCTGGTACTACGTGACCAAGCTCGGCCGCGGCGAAGCGCTGCGAATCGTCAACACCCGCGGCACGTCCTGCGTCAGCATCCAGGCCTGGAATGCGCTCGATCCGAGCGAGCGGCTGAACCACGCCGACACCATCAAGGTGCAGTGGGCGGCGTCCTTGCGCAAAGGCCGTGTGATCCTGTCCGACATGGGCCGTGCGCTGCTGTCGATCATCGAGGACACCAGCGGCGCCCACGACACCATGGTGGGCGGCTCCAATGCCGCAACCAATGCGGCTCGCTATGGCGCCGGCAATTTCCGCAACACCCGCGACAATTTCGTACTCGCCGCCGGCAAGCTCGGGCTCGATCGCCGTGACGTGCATCCGTCGATCGGATTCTTCGCGCCGGTCGCCGTCGACTCGCAGGGCCGGTTCGAATGGCACGGCGAGCGTCGCCACAAGGGCGACTTCGTCGACCTGCGTGCCGAGCTCGACCTGCTGATCGCGGTGTCGAACTGTCCGCACTCGCTCGATCCATCGCCAAGTTACGCACCGGGCGACATCGACCTCATTCGCTACCGGGCACCTCAGCCCGCTTCCGACGATCTGTGCCGCACCGTGTCGCTCGAAGCCAAGCGTGCGTTCGAAAACAACGCCTTCTATCTCGCTGGCGCCGCAGGGAGGGCCTGAGCATGACCGCGATTCCCGCTTCCGCCCGCATCGTGCTCGATACCGAGATTCCGGCGCGCGTGCCGTGGTCGGCGATCATCCGCAAGGGCCAGACGCTGCGCATCGTCGACATCCACGGCCAGCAGGCGGTCGACACTCTGTTCTACGCCGCCGACGATCATGGCGAGCGCTACAGCGGCCAGGACACGCTGCGCGCCCAGGGCTCGGCCTATGTCACCACCGGCACGCGGATCATGTCCACCGAGGGCCGCACCATGCTGCGCATGGTCGCCGACAGCTGCGGCCTGCACGACACGTCCGCCGGCGCCTGCTCCTGCGAGAGCAATACCGTGCGGTTCGGGCATCAGACCAAGTATCTGCACGCCTGCCGCGAGAACTTCGTGCTGGAAGCTGCCAAGCACGGCCTGTCGAAGCGCGACATCGTGCCGAACCTGAACTTCTTCATGAACGTGCCGCTCGATCCCGACGGCAATTTCACCGTGGTCGACGGCGTCTCCAAGCCCGGCGACTACGTCGAGATGGTCGCCGAGATGGACGTGCTGTGCCTGATCTCGAACTGTCCGCAGGTCAACAATCCCTGCAACGGCTTCTTCCCGACGCCGATCCAGGTGGTGATCTACGAGGCAGGCGAGGACTGATCATGTTCAGCAAAGTTCTGATTGCCAACCGCGGCGAGATCGCCGGGCGGATCGGCCGCACCTTGCGTCGGATGGGGATCGCATCGGTCGCGATTTATTCGGACGCCGACCGTTTCACCCGTCCGGTGCGCGAGGCCGACGAAGCGGTTCGTGTCGGCGGCGACGCCGCCAGCGACAGCTATCTGAACGTCGACGCCGTGATCGACGCCTGCCTCACCACCGGCGCGCAGGCGGTGCATCCCGGCTATGGCTTCCTGTCGGAGAACCGCGGCTTTGCCGAGCGGCTGAAGCAGCACGGCATCGCCTTCATCGGTCCGCGCCCCGAACATCTCGAGGCGTTCGGCCTGAAGCACCGCGCCCGCGAACTGGCGAAGGCGAGCAACGTGCCGCTGCTGCCCGGCACCGGGCTGATCGACAGCATCGACGAAGCGCTCGAGGCCGCAGGCCGCATCGGCTTTCCGCTGATGCTGAAGAGCACGGCGGGCGGCGGCGGCATCGGCATGCAGCTCTGCCACGACGAGGCGACGCTGCGCGAACGCTTCGCCACCGTGCAGCGCACCGCTCGCGCCAGCTTCGGGGACGCGCGGGTGTATCTCGAACGCTTCGTCGCCGACGCCCGGCATATCGAAGTGCAGATCTTCGGCGACGGGCTGGGCAACGTGATTGCGCTGGGCGAGCGCGACTGCTCGCTGCAGCGGCGCAACCAGAAGGTGGTCGAGGAAACCCCGGCGCCCGGCATCTCGGATGAGATGCGTGCGCGGCTGCATCAGGCCGCGGTCGCGCTCGGCCAGAGCGTCGCCTACGAGTCCGCCGGCACCGTCGAATTCATCTACGACGTCGCGCGAGACGAATTCTACTTCCTCGAGGTCAACACCCGTCTGCAGGTCGAGCATCCGGTCACCGAAGCGGTGTTCGGGGTCGATCTGGTCGAATGGATGGTGCGCCAGGCTGCCGGCGACAGCCCGCTTGCGACCTACACGCCGCGTCCGCCGCAAGGCGCGGCGATCGAAGTGCGGCTGTATGCCGAGAATCCCGGCGCCGGTTTCCGGCCCTCGGCCGGCCGGCTGACCCAGGTGGCGTTTCCGGATGACGCCCGCATCGACGGCTGGATCGAAACCGGCGACGAGGTGACGCCGTTCTACGATCCGATGCTGGCGAAGCTGATCGTCCACGCGGCCGACCGCGACGCCGCGATCGACAAGATGATCGGCGCGCTTACCGCGACCACCGTGGCCGGGATCGAGACCAATCTCGATTATTTGCGCGCGATCGCCGGGTCCGATCTGTTCCGCAGCGGCAAGGTCGCCACCAAGGTGCTGGCCGATTTCAGCTTCGCGGCGCGCACCATCGACGTGGTGGCGCCCGGCGCGCAATCCGGCCTGCAGGAGCTGCCGGGCCGGCTGCATCTGTGGCACGTCGGCGTGCCGCCGAGCGGACCGATGGACGAGCGCTCGTTCCGCCTCGCCAACCGCATCGTCGGCAATCCCGAAACCACCGCGGCATTCGAACTCACCGTCAGCGGCCCGACGCTGCGCTTCAACGCCGACGCCGTCGTGGCGCTGTGCGGCGCCGCCATAGCGGCGAAGCTCGACGGCGTGGCGGTCGGCAACGACGCGCCGATCGCGGTGCGTGCCGGCCAAATGCTGGCGATCGGCAAGATCGAGGGCGCCGGTCAGCGTTGCTACCTCGCCATCCGCGGCGGCTTCGACGCGCCCGAAGTGTTCGGGTCCCGCGCCGTGTTCACGCTCGGCGCGTTCGGCGGTCATGCCACCGGCGCGCTGAAGGCCGGCGACGTGCTGCATTTCGGCTCGGTCGCGCCGGTCGCGGAGCCGCGTGCGCTCACCGATGAGGAACGGCCGGCGCTGACGCGCGCGTGGCAGATCGGCGTGATCTACGGCCCGCACGGCGCTCCCGACTTCTTCCGGGATGACGACATCGCGACGCTGTTTTCCTCCGACTATGAAGTCCACTTCAACAGCGCACGCACCGGCGTGCGGCTGATCGGACCGAAGCCGCAATGGGCCCGCGCCGACGGCGGCGAAGCCGGTCTGCACCCATCCAACATCCACGACAACGCCTATGCGGTCGGCGCGATCGACTTCACCGGCGACATGCCGATCATCCTCGGTCCCGACGGCCCGAGCCTCGGCGGCTTCGTCTGCCCGGCCGTGGTGGCGCGCGACGAATTGTGGAAGGTCGGCCAGCTCAAGCCCGGCGACAAGCTCCGCTTCGTGCCGGTGACGCGCGCCGATGATCCGGTCGCAGGGCCGACTGTGATCGCCGCACCTGCCGAGCTCGGCTCGGCGATTGTCGGCCGCCATGAAGATGGCGAGATCCCGGTGGTCTATCGCCGTGCCGGCGATGACAATCTGCTGGTCGAATATGGCCCGATGGAGCTCGACATCGCACTGCGGCTGCGGGTTCACGTGCTCGCCGAGGCGGTGGAGAAAGCGAAGCTGCCTGGGATCATCGATCTCACCCCGGGAATCCGATCGCTGCAGATCCACTACGACAGCGCGGTGATGTCGCGCCGCAAGCTGCTCGACGCACTTGCGAGGATCGAGCGCGAACTGCCCTCGGTCGAAGCGATGGCGGTGCCGAGCCGCATCATTCATCTGCCGCTATCGTGGAACGATCCGCAGGCGGTGCTGGCGATGCGCAAGTATCAAGAGCTGGTGCGGCCGGATGCGCCGTGGTGCCCGTCCAACATCGAGTTCATCCGCCGCATCAACGGCCTTGCCAGCGAGGACGACGTCAAGCGCATCGTGTTCGACGCCAACTACCTCGTGCTCGGCCTTGGCGACGTCTATCTCGGCGCACCGGTCGCCACCCCGGTCGATCCGCGGCACCGCCTGGTCACCACCAAGTACAACCCTGCCCGCACCTGGACGCCCGAAAATGCCGTCGGCATCGGCGGTGCCTATATGTGTATTTACGGCATGGAAGGCCCCGGTGGTTATCAGCTGTTCGGCCGCACCATCCAGGTCTGGAACACCTGGCGCAGCACCGAGGTGTTCAAGCCAGGCCATCCCTGGCTGCTGCGGTTCTTCGACCAGATTCGGTTCTTCCCGGTGACGCCGGAAGAACTGCTCGACGCCCGCGCCGCGTTTCCGCACGGCGGCTATCCGCTCAAGATCGAAGAGACGATATTCTCCTACGCCGACTACAAGGCGTTCCTGGCGCGCGAAGCCGACGGCATCGCAGCGTTCAAGACTCGTCAGCAGACCGCGTTCGAGGCCGAACGCCAACGCTGGCGCGACGCCAAGCTCGACGAGGTGGTGGAGGACGACACCGCGGCCGCGCTCGGCTCCGGCGGCGATGTGCCGGACGGCTGTGTCGGCCAGTTCACCGAAGCGCCGGGCAACGTCTGGAAACTGACCGTCGAGCCGGGCGAGCACGTCGAGATCGGCCAGACTCTCGCAGTGATCGAGTCGATGAAGATGGAGATCGCGATTCCGGCGACCGCGCGCGGCATCGTCAGAGCGCTCAACGCCAAGCCGGGACAGACGCTGCGCGCCGGCGACCTGATCTGCGCGCTGGAGGAAGTGTGATGTCGACTGCTGAACTCACCACCTTTCCGACCATCGCGACGCTGCACGCCGCTTACGCGGCCGGCACCTCTCCGGCCGAGATCATCGCTGCGACCTATCGCCGAATCGAAGCCGTGGCCGATCCCGGCATCTTCATCACGCTGCGGCCGAAGCATGATGTTCTGGCCGACGCCGCCGCGCTCGGATCGTTCGATCCCGTTACCAAGCCGCTGTGGGGCGTGCCGTTTGCGGTGAAGGACAACATCGACGTCGCGGGCCTTCCGACCACGGCAGGCTGCCCCGGCTTCGCCTCCACGCCGAACGAAACCGCGTTTGCGGTTCAGCGTCTGCTCGACGCCGGCGCAATTTTGATCGGCAAGACCAACCTCGATCAGTTCGCGACCGGGCTGGTCGGCGTCCGCACGCCCTATCCGGTGCCGCGCAATGCGATCGATCCGCGCTACGTCCCGGGCGGATCGAGCAGCGGCTCGGCGGTCGCAGTGTCGCATGGCCTGGTCACGTTCGCGCTCGGCACCGACACCGCAGGCTCCGGCCGCGTGCCGGCTGCGCTCAACAACATCGTCGGGCTCAAGCCGTCGCTCGGCAGCGTGTCGTCGCGCGGCATGGTGCCGGCGTGCCGGACCCTGGATACGATCTCGGTGTTCGCCGGCACGGTCGACGACGCCCACGCGATCTATCGGGTCATGGCGACGTTCGACCGCACCGATCCCTGGTCGCGGCCGCATCCCAGTGCAGCTGCTAAGCCTGCGGGTTTGCCGCCCGGTCTGCGCGTCGGTGTGCCGGACACGGCCAGCCGCAAATTCGCCGGCGAGCTGCAGTCCGAACGCGCGTTCGATCTTGCGGTGACGGACCTTGCGACGGTGGTGTCTGCACCGGCTCGTGCAGTTGATCTGTCGCCATTGTTCGACGTCGCCAGCCTGCTCTACAGCGGCCCGTGGGTCGCAGAGCGCTATCAAGCCATCCGAGATGTCATCGAGACGGCGCCGGACCTGCTGCATCCGGTGACGCGGAAGATCCTCGGGTCTGCGAGGGCGTTCAGTGCCGCCGATGCGTTCGCCGGGCTGTATCAGCTGGCAGAGCTGCGCCGCGCCGCGGATGCGATCTGGAGCAGCGTCGACGTGCTGATGGTGCCGACCTATCCGCGTCCGCGCACGGTCGCAGATCTGGAGGTCGATCCGATCGGCCCCAACAGCGAGCTCGGCACCTACACCAATTTCGTCAATCTGCTCGACCTCTGCGCGCTGGCCGTGCCGAGCCGCTTCCGCGCCGATGGCTTTCCGTCCGGCGTCACCCTGATCGCACCCTCCGGCCGCGACCATCTGCTCGCCGCGCTCGGCCAGCGCCTTCACGCCGCCAGCGACGCGCCCATGGGCGCCAGCAGCACCAAGGTGCCGCCTCCCACTGAGGCTTCGACATCTGTGGCTGCGAACGAGATCGAGCTGGTGGTGGTCGGCGCGCATCTGTCGGGCATGCCGCTCAATCACGAGCTGACCAGCCGCGGCGCGCGTTTCCTCCGCGCGGTCTCCACCGCGCCCGACTACAAACTGTTCGCACTGCAAGGCGGCCCACCCTTCCGCCCCGGCCTGCTGCGCGTCGCGGCCAGCGAAGGCGTCCCGATCGCCACAGAGGTCTGGGCGATCTCCGCCGAAGGCTTCGGCAGCTTCGTCGCCGGCATCCCCGCCCCGCTCGGCATCGGCACCACGCGGCTGGCCGACGGCACCACGCCGAAAGGTTTCATCGTTGAAGCCGAAGGCCTGAAAGGCGCAACCGACATCTCGGCCTTCGGCGGATGGAGGGCTTACATCAAAAGCCTTGTTGGGTAAGGCGAGACGCGAGAGGCACGCTGGTCTGAAGTCCGATGTCGTGGACCGCGGTCGCGGAAACCGATGGAATAGCAATTTGCTGGTGCGTGATCACCGGCCACGTCCTCGCACGCGGTTGCGACCGTCCAGCAGCCGATGACTGCTTCGAACGAGTGCGGTCCCCTCCGCGACAAGGCACCGCTCCCACACACCGATAGAGCAGACTGGAATATACAAGGCTTCTCGAGCGAGCAGCTCAGCCATAAACAATAGAAACCGGTGCGATCGTACCAGATGATACCATTTTCAACCAAAGCGCAACGGCGTTTCAGCTTATCCTCGGCAACAGCCAAATCATAACAGAAAGCAGAGAAGCGCTGATCTACTTCAGCTGCCTGCTCAGATCCCGGATCTGCAAGCTTGCCCAGGATCAGCTCGACCTATCCCGCTGACCGAGCTGCTCCGCGAGGTCCAAATGACGATCGGATCAAGGTGCTCCATTGGAGCGAAACGCCTCTTGTAAGCGATCTTATGCTGCCGTGCACAGGTCAAGCAGGTGTAACGTTTGTGAACCTTGCCAGTGGAAGTTGTTCTGTACAGTCAACAGGTCGACTATTGGAGCATCCAGACCTGTACCGGATCATCGCCGAGCTTAAGGGTGACGGAAACTAGCCGCACGCCAGCTTTGGCGAGCTTGCGGATGTACATTTCCAGGGTAAAATTATCCCGGTAAGAAACAGCCAAATAGGTGACCGACAGAAACATAGTACGGATGGTTGTCGCCGTAGGCGAGCCCGATCATTTTTCGGGAGTTTACCTGCGTACGAGGCAACCCTTGGAACGTGATTCGAGCAGCATTGAAGGCGGCGACGATATTCTCAACCATGACATCGTCTAAGCATCGGATCGTGCCGACAAGCAAGTTAATACCACTGCCGCGCTTCCATCGAGAGGTCTTCACCCTCCTCCATAAACATAGTTCAATATGACAAACTTGGCCCCACGTTCGGAACGCTGTACTTCATATACCAAAAAACAAACGCAATTTCAGAGACATAGCCAATGCGACTTTTCCCGCAGCCGGCGATGAATTGCGCGCCGTTATGAGCAACCTCGACCTCACAGAGACAAATCGGTATTCTCTGTCAGATACAGAGCTGGTAGGTGATTTCGACAGACACTTCCTTTTCAGATTTTCGATATGAATGATTTATTGACTGACCTACCTCTCGTCGTCGATCTCGACGGCTCGCTGATCTGTTCGGATCTGCTCGTTGAGTCCGCCTTCGCCTATCTCGGCGACAACCCGTTGCACATCTTCTCGCTCTTGTATGCATTGCGATCGGGAAAAGCAGCGATCAAGAGCACCATCGCTGCCGAGACAGCAATCGACGTCACACAGTTGCCTTATGACGAGCGCGTGCTCGAATTGATCGCGGAAGCTCGTGCGCGAGGACGCAAGATCTACATCGCTTCCGCGAGCGCTGAGCGATACGTGATAGCCGTCGCCGAGCATGTCGGCGCCGATGGCTACTTCGCATCGGATAGGACGACAAACCTCTCGCGAGAGCGCAAGGCGGAATGTCTGGTCGACGCTTTCGGAGAGCGCGGATTCGATTACGTCGGGAATGACACTACCGATCTGCCAGTTTGGAACGTCTGCCGTAAGGGATGGGCGATTCATCCGCCGGCCTCCGCACGTAAGGCGATCGCTGCGTCCTGCTTCGACGTGGATATTATCCCCCCCCCCGAAAGGACGGGTCCGAAGCTGGGTTAAGCTGCTCCGAACCCATCAGTGGGCGAAAAACGCACTGGTGCTTGTGCCGTTGCTGACAGCTCACAAGTTCGGCTTTGGCAGCTTGGTTGACGCGATTGGAGCGTTCTTAGCCTTTTCATTGGCTGCGTCGGCTATCTATGTAGTGAACGACCTAGTCGACCTAGGAGCGGATCGCAAACACCCCACCAAACGAAAGCGTCCTCTGGCGACGGGCTCCGTGCCAATTCTCGCCGCATTGCCCGTTGCCTTTGGGTTGCTCGCGATTGCTTTTGCGCTCGCCCTGCTCATCACGCCGCTGTTTGTAATAGTTCTCCTCGCTTATTTGGCGTCGACTACGGCCTACACATTCTTCCTCAAGCGCAAGATGCTCGTCGACATCGTCGCCCTCGCGTCGCTTTACACTTTAAGAGTGATCGGCGGAGCAGCCGCCATTTCCGTGCCGATATCTGAGTGGCTGCTCGGCTTCTCGATGTTCATCTTCACATCTTTGGCCTTGATCAAACGCTATGTCGAACTCGCTGGCCGGCTCGACGCCGGTCTCCCCGACCCCTCGAATCGCAACTATCGCAAGTCCGACCTGGACGTCGTCACGGCTCTAGCTGCCGCTGCCGGCTTTAACGCAGTAACCGTGTTCGCGCTCTACATCTCCTCCGACGCGGTACAACCGCTTTATCGTCATCCTAAGGTACTTTGGCTAGCCTGCCCGATTCTAATGTATTGGCTAGGAAGGGTCCTAATGATGGCGCACCGGCGACTGATGGACGACGACCCCGTCTCCTTCGCCCTTCGAGACTGGAACAGTCTCCTCGCGTTCGCACTGATTGGGTGCATCATGATAGCTGCATCAGGCGCACTTATATAATGTCACAACATTGTATCGGCGAGATGGATGGCTCAGCAGAATGTTGCCCCAGTCGGTCCCATCGAAATGCTTTTCAAGATGCATCCTTCTGGGGCGCAACGGCCTTTGGTACGATTCTGTCGATAGCTATCACGGGGTACGCATTCCCAGACAACAACAACGTATTTCACCTGCCGATCGTCGGTGAACTCTACAACCTGCCGGAGCTCGCCGCTGACCCGTACATCCAGTCTCTGCGCCACTTTGCCTCAGGCCTGTGGATGATCTTGGAGGGCTCGGCGCGCTGGATTGACCCTCGCCTACTTTTTTTCATCCTGCTTCTAGCCAGCCGCGCACTCAGTCTCATAGGTTTTCTTCTCTGCGCCGACTGGCTCGGCATTCGCGACGCCGGCGCGCGCTACGTTTTTGCTGCCCTCGTCGCCACCTCCGCCCTTATGCAGATCGACTCGGTCGCGGGCGGCGGCGGCCTGTTTATTCGCAATTTCACGCACTCCGAACTGCCAAACGGGATCTTTCTTATCGCCCTCTGGTGCATCTTGACCGGTCGGTTTCGGGTAGCGTTGATGCTGATCGGACCCACCTTTTTTCTGAATGCGTTCTTCGCCGTCTGGCAGACGTTCATTCTCGCCATTGTCCTCCTCAACGAAGTCTTGTCAGGCCGCCAGCGAATCCGCGACTTGATCCCTGACATCGCCATCGGAGCCATGATCGGAATTCTTTTCGCCATTCCGATTTTGCAAAATATCATCAGAAACCCAGATTTCGGCGCGCGTCTTGACTTCAACTACATCGACTACGTCGGGACGTACTACTTCAGACACTTTCTGTTCTGGCCGATCCGGCCCTGGGAGAAAGTGACACTGCTCTGTGTTGTTGGCGTCACCTTGTATTCGCTAAGGCTATCTTCGGATCCGCAGAACAGACTACTAGTTACAGTATGGGCATGCATAGCCCTCTACGTCATCGGAATTTTTGTTCCCGCCATTACCAGCAACCCAACGATCATAAATTTGCATCTTCTGCGCAGTAGCACACTCATCCAACTTCAAACGGTTCTGCTAGCGAGTGTAGTGATAACCCGGTGGTGGTTCAGCAACAGCAACCGAGCCATCGTCCTCGCGTCATTGGCGATGGTCGGCATGGCTATCGCGCCGATCGGGCCGCTACGTCTCTTGGGGATAGGAAGCCTCGTAGCGATCTTTGCTATCCAGCAACTCGTCGAGCGATATCCCAACTCTTGGCCCGCACCTTGGCTCCTGTGGGATGCGCGCGTAGTTCGCGCCGCTGCACTCGTGGCCCTAACGTTGGTCGCTGGCGCCACAATTCTGGTCAATCAATGGAGAATTGCGAGGGACTCAGAGTGGATCGTCGAGTGGGATCAGGTGGCGCGATGGGCGCGGAGGGATACAGCGGCGGGAAGCGTTTTTCTCGTACCTGTTTTCTCCTTTACCAAGACGTACACCGGGAAGGATCTCGAACGGCAGGGGGCCATCTTGAACGGTGCCTTTGAATACACGGCCCATCGCTCCCTTTGGATAGACTTCAAACGCGGCGCGAACGTCATGTGGAGCCCATCGGACTATCACCGTTGGCGTGAACGGACGGAGGCCGTCGAGCAGCTTTCGACTCATCAAGAAAGACTAGAATATGCCATGGCACACGGTATTCCATATGTCATCGAGTTCACGATGAGCAATTGTTCCGAACAGCCGGTCTTTAGGACGGGACGAATCTGCGTCTTCCGCTCAATGTTGTGACAAGGAAAGATCAGATTGTGAGGCAGCATGGGAGTCGGTGAGAACTTGCTTATCCTGATCAGCGTCTCGTTATCGACCTTGTCCCAGATCATCTTGAAGCGTGGCATGATCGATGCGGAGATCCAGGCAGTCATCCGTCAGGGCGATATAGTGGAAATTGCAGTTGCTATAGCGAGATCACCTCAGGTCATCGGAGGGCTGTCCTGCTTTGCTCTTAGCGCTGTTGTCTGGTTGTTTGTTCTGTCGCGCGTTCCCCTTTCCTACGCCTATCCCTTTGTGGCGCTCGGAATTGTCGCCACGGTGGTATCCGGTGCGGTGCACTTCGGCGAACCCGTATCGCTCCAGGCCATCGCTGGCGTCGCACTTATCGTCTCAGGCGTCGTTCTGGTCGGTATGACGCGTTAGTTGGGGGGGGGATGGGGGAGGGGGCGATTGGCGAAGTACCAAGACGTGGGCACCATTTGCGTCGCAGTTTGCGTACTCAACACAGGCGCTGTAGCGCGAGGTTGCGAGGACGGTGACAAGCGGGGACCACGACGCTGTGGAAGGGTTTGATATGTATAGAGGCTCTTGGCGAGCCCCTGAAGCAGAGCTGCACAAGGGTGGTTCACCGAATGGCTGCGGAACACCGATAAGCAGCGAGCAGCGCCAGCGCGACCGATTGCGTAGGCAGGCCGATCGGCCCGCACCACCGCCTGAGCTCGGCATCGGTAGTTCGGTCCCGAAGCCCGACAGTGCAGCACCAGCCCCCCACCAAGGCCGGGCACTGTTCCTCGGCGCATTGTGGTTAAACAGGTTCTAATATAGCAACAATGCCTTCTTCAGGCGCACCATCAACCGGCAGAAAGCTGTAATCAGAGACTCATCTGAGCGACCTGAGAGATAGGTGACAGTCCATACCGGAGACATGGGTAACACTTTTCGCGTTTTGGCGGGAGGTGTGGATGCCGTGGAGAAGGTGTTCGGAGATGGAGGAACGGTTACGGTTCGTGGCTCGCCTGCTCGAGGGCGAGGGCATGAGCGAGGTGTGCCGGGAGTTCGGGATTTCCCGCAAGACTGGCTATAAGCTGTTCAATCGCTACAAGGACGAAGGGCTCGACGCGCTGACCGATCGCTCGCGGCGGCCGGTGCGCTACGCCAGCCAGCTCGCCGATGCGGTGGAACGCCTGATCGTCGCCTGCAAGAAGGAGAAGCCGTACTGGGGTGCCCGCAAGATCAGGGAGCTGCTGATCAAAAGGCTCGCCGGCGAGGTCCGCGTGCCGGCCAGGAGCACCGTCCACGCGGTGCTCGATCGGCACGGGCTGGTGGCACGCGCCCGCAGGCGCCGCAACCGGGCGGAGGGCACGCCGCTGTCCGAAGCGATCCGGCCGAACGATCTGTGGTGCGTCGACTTCAAGGGCGAGTTCAAGCTCGGCAACGGCCACTATTGCTACCCCCTGACGGTCACCGATCAGGCCGCGCGCTATCTGTTGTGGTGCGAAGCGCTTGAATCGACCCGCGAGGCCGGCGTGGTTCAGGCTTTTCAAAACCTCTTCACCCAGAGCGGCCTACCGGTCGCGATCAGGAGCGACAACGGGCTCCCCTTCGCCAGTCCCAACGGCCTCTACAACCTGTCAAAACTGTCAGTCTGGTGGCTGCGGCTCGGCATCGCCATCGAGCGGATCAGGCCCGGGCACCCGCAGCAGAACGGCCGCCACGAGCGCATGCATCTGACCTTGAAGCAGCAAACGACCCGCCCGCCGGGCGCCAACTTCCTGCAACAACAGCAGCGATTCGACGCCTTCGCCAGCGAGTTCAACACCGAGCGCCCGCACGAAGCGCTCGCCATGCGGACCCCCGCCGACCTCTACGCACCATCACCCCGGCGCTATGCGGGATTGCCGGAGGTCGATTATCCCTTCCACGACAAAGATGTGCTCGTCACCGCCTGCGGCCGGATCTGCATGCATCGCAAGAAGATCAACATCTCAACTGTGATGGCCGGTCAGCGGCTCGGCATCAAGGAAGTCGACGACGGCATTTGGCTGGTCAGCTTCATGCAATACGATCTGGGATACATCGACCTGGAACAGAAAACCTTGCAGACTATCGACAACCCGTTCGGCACGAGGTTGTTACCCATGTCTTAGGAACGTTCTGTCACCGATGTCTCAGGTCTGGACAATCGAGAATGTGGTAGCGGGAGAGGGACTTGAACCCCCGACCCCAGGATTATGATGCCTAGTACTGGCAACTCGCGCCACCAGATACCAGAAATGCGCATCCCTTAGGCTCACCCCGCGACGATTCTCGAGCTAAGCGTTGTCTCCGCTGTTCTTGGGACGAGTTCAAATTGAGGCCAATGAACGCCGCGGATCCAGAGCACTTGCTGCACATCAGGCTGCTTAATTGGCCCCGTGTTGATCAGAAGCAGCGGTGATCAACATGTGCGATTGTCGCGCGCGTCAGCGCTGCGTCAGAAGCTAACAGGATGCCAATGGTCCTCCAGTTCATTCGATTCGGTCGACGAGCGCACATGGAAGTGAACGTCCGCTCATGACCCAAAACGGACAAAGCGTTCACGTCGCGGGGAGCAATCGTCGATCGAAACGCAGCAAGGCAAGCGATACGTCTTGGCATCGCCAAAGCGCCCGTTGGCGATGCTTTCAAGACACCGTTGCTACGAAGCTAGACGAAATCGAGCTGCAGAACTTTGGCCGTTTTGACGCGGCTGTCGCGGCAGGCGGCAGCGTCCTTCTTAAGGTCAATGCCATAAGTCGGGATCATCTGCTTCAGCGGGCCGAGCCAGCCGTCGGGCGTCAGCCGATCGTCGAAGCATTTTTGCAGCACCTCCATGGCGATGAAGGCGGCGGTCGAGGCGCCCGGCGAGGCGCCCAGCAGCGCCACGAATGATTTGTCGGCGCTGGCGACCAGCTCGGTGCCGAATTCGAGTACGCCGGTGTGCTGCGGATCGGGCTTGATGATCTGCACCCGCTGGCCGGCGACCGCGCGCTGCCAGTCCTCTCTCTGCGCCCGTGGGAAGAAGCCCTGCAGCGCGGCGAACTGATGTTCCGAGGTCTGCAGCACCTGGCCAATCAGATATTCGCTGAGCTGCCAATCGTCGCGCGCCACCGCCAGCATCGGCAGAATGTTGCCGGGCTCGATCGAGCGCAGCAAATCCGCGTAGGAGCCGTGCTTGAGGAATTTGCTGGAGAAGCCCGCATAGGGGCCGAACAGCAGCGAGCGCTTGCCGCCGATGATCCGGGTATCGAGATGCGGCACCGACATCGGCGGCGAACCGTGCGCGGCCTTGCCATAGACTTTGGCGTGATGCCGGACGCTGATGTCGTCGACATCGCAGCGCAGCCAGATGCCGCTGACCGGGAAGCCGGCATAGCCGTTGCCTTCGGGAATGCCGGACTTCTGCAGAATATCGAGCGCCCCGCCGCCGGCGCCGGCGAATACGAAGCGGGCCGAGATCGTGGTCCGCTCGGCGCTCGCGACGTTCTCGACCGTCACCAGCCAGCGCCCGTCGTCGCGCGCCAGCGCGACGACCCGGTGCTTGTAGTGCACCGAGAAGCCGGACTGCTCCTGCAACTGCTTGACCAAGAGATGCGTCAGCGCGCCGTAATCGACGTCGGCGCCGCTGATGATCCGGGTCGCGGCGATCGGCTGGCCCTTGTCGCGGCCCTCGATGATCAGCGGCGCCCAGGCGGCGATCTGCGCCGGGTCCTCGCTGAACTCCATGCCGTGATAGCAATGATGCGCCGCCATCTCGCGGTGACGCTGGCGCAGGAAGGCGACATTGTCGTCGCCCCAGACGAAGCTCATATGAGGACACGGATGCAGGAAGGCGCGCGGATCCGGCATCGCGCCCTTGCCGACGAGATGCGCCCAGAGCTCGCGCGAGATGTCGAACTCGGTGTTGACCTCCAGCGCCTTGGAGATGTCGACGCTGCCGTCCGGCCGCTGTGGCGTGTAGTTGAGTTCGCAATTGGCCGCGTGACCGGTGCCTGCATTGTTCCAGGCCTGCGAACTCTCCTCGCCGCAATCGTGGAGCGTCTCGAACATCGTCACGGAAAGCGATGGTTCCAGCTCCTTCAGCACGGTGCCGAGCGTCGCGCTCATGATGCCGGCGCCGATCAGCACGATGTCGGAGGTCTCGGGAATCTGGCTCATGCCGACTTCTCCTTGCCGGCGGCAACGAACTGCAGTTCGGAGCCTTCGCGGTACACCACGTAAGCTCGGCGCCACGGCTCGTCGCCGATCAGCCGCCATTTATGGCCGGAGCCGCTGTTGTCCTGCGCCAGCAGGATGTCGCCCGGACGGATCGTGAAGGTCGCACCGGACTTGGTCTCGAATTCAAGTGTGCCCGACAGCGTGATGACGTAACGCGGCACCGGGTCCTGATGCCATTCAAACGAGCCGCCCGACTTGGTCTCCTGAAACGAGACTTCGACGGCGGGCACCGGCTTGCCAACGGCGTCGCCGCGCGCGCCTTCGGTGAGATCGATCCAGCCTTCCTCGAACAGCGAGTTGCCGTCCTCACCGGTCCACATCCGTACGCAGCGTATCATCGAGGCGCTCCTTCCTGGTTCGAGGGGCCGCCCAGAGCGGCCGGCAACGGCGCGGCCAGCGCCAGGCACAGGCCGACACCCAGCGCAGCCGTCACCACCGCCACGGTGACGATCAGGCCGAGGGTTTCGGCGATGAGAATTGGCGACGCAGCGGCGCCGGCCTTCATGATGGCGAGCCCACCGATGCCGGCGCGAAACGCGTAGGAGCCCGGGATCATTGCGACGATGCCGGGAAACGCAAAGGTAACAGCCGGGACGCGGAAACGGCCGGCGAAAATACGTCCGATCAGCGCAGCGACGAACGCGCCGATGAGGCAGGCGAGGCTGAGCTCGACACCTAGGTGCTCGAGCCCCGTGCGCAGCCCATGGCCGGCCATGCCGCAGATCACGCAAACCCAGGCGGCACGCGCCGGCACGTTGAACAGCAGCGCGTAGCCGGCGCCGGCCAGCGCCGAGAACAACAGGTCTTCGGACGTCGCGAGCAGCGGCGGGGCGCCGTTCACCGGCAGCGCGTCGTCCATCAGGCTGGCCGAAAGGAACAACCCGAGCGTGATCGCCAGAACGGTGACAGCCGCCAGCATCAGCCGGCCGAGGCCAGTGCCGACATGACTGCCGAGGGTGTCCCGCACGCCATTGAGCAGTGGCACGCCGGGGACCAGGATCATGCCGGCGGCGACCAGACACAGCGTCGGCGACAGTCCTGGAAATGCCCGCATCGCCAGCAGCCCAACCAGCGCGCCGCCGAACGCGGCGAGCCCGGCGCCGGCGACCGGATTGGTCGCGGCAGCCGCGAGAGACTGACGCAGTCCTTGCGTGACGATTCCGACCAGCACCGCGACGCCGACCACCGGCCATGCGGCGCCGAACAGCCGGGCCAGAGAGGCGGCGGTGACACCCATGCCGAGCGCCACCAGCCAGCGCGGATAGTCAGAGCCGCGGTGTTCGATGTCATCGAGCGCCCGATCGATCGCCGCGAGATCATCGCCGTCGGCAATATCGCGGCTGCGCAGTTCGCCGAGCGCGCCGAGCGCACCCATGTTGACGGCGGTGCCGGCGATCGCCGGGCCGAGCCGGGTGCTAAAGCCTTCGTCGTCTTCCAGCGTCAGGATCAAGCCTTCGAGGCCGACGAACAGCCGGACACGACAACCGAGCCGCTCGGCAAAGCTGGTGACCGCGCTCACGACATGCGAGGTGTCGGCGCCGTTCGCCAGCATCAGCCGGCCGAGCCGCAGTGCGACATGTGCGGCCTGCTGCGCGGGGATCGGTTCGGGCAACATGTCAGGCGCCCGCAAGACCGCTGCCGACCATGTCGATCGGCCGGACGATGCGGTCGAACGTCGCCTCGTCGACCTTGCCGGAGGCGAGTGCCGCCTGCTTCAGCGTGAGATTCTTGGCGATCGCATCTTCGGCGATATGCGCGGCGTTCTGATAGCCGATCACCGGCGACAGCGCGGTGACCAGCATCACGCTGCCTTCGACGTACTGCGCGACACGATCGCGGTTGAGCTCGGTGCCCTCGACCGAATAGGTCCGGAACTTCTCACAGCCGTCGGCGAGGATGCGCGCCGAATGCAGGAAGTTGTTGATGATCACCGGCCGCATCGCGTTGAGTTCGAAATTGCCCTGGCTGCCCGCGAAGGCGACGGCGCTGTCGTTGCCCATCACCTGGATGCAGATCATCACCATCGCCTCGCATTGCGTCGGGTTGACCTTGCCGGGCATGATCGAGGAGCCGGGCTCGTTGCTCGGCAGCAGCAATTCGCCGAAGCCGCAGCGCGGACCAGAAGCGAGCCAGCGCATGTCGTTGGCGATCTTCATCAGCGCCACCGCGAGATCGCGCAGCGCGCCGTGGGCGCGGACCATCGCGTCGAGCGAGCCCTGCGCGGCAAACTTGTTCGGTGCGGTGACGAACGGCTTGCCGGTCAGCTCGGCGATCCTGGCAGCAACGTCGGCAGCGAAGCCCTTGGGGGCGTTGAGGCCGGTGCCGACCGCGGTGCCGCCGACCGCGAGCTGATACAGGCCGGCGCGGCTGGCTTCGATCGCCGCGCGGGCATCGCGCAATTGACCGGCCCAGCCGTGCCATTCCTGGCCGACCGTCAGCGGCACGGCGTCTTCCAGATGGGTGCGGCCGATCTTCACGACGTCCATCCAGCCGTCGGCTTTCCGTTCGATGATCTCGATCAGCTTGGAGAGCTGCGGCACAACCTGGTCGTCGATCGCCGTCACCGCGGCGATGTGCATCGCGGTCGGAAACGTGTCGTTGGAGGATTGGCCCATATTGACGTCGTCGTTCGGCCCTACCGGCTGCTGCGTGCCGAGCGCGCCGCCGAGCAGCTGGATCGCCCGGTTGGAGACGACTTCGTTGACGTTCATGTTGCTCTGGGTGCCGGAGCCGGTCTGCCACACGAACAGCGGGTAGTGATCGTCCAGCGCGCCCGAGATGGTCTCGTCGGCGGCGCGGACGATGGCCTCGGTCTTCCAGGCCGGCAGCCGGCCGGCGGCGTGGTTCACCAGCGCACAGGCTTTTTTGACGTAGCCATAGGCGTGGTACACCGCTTTCGGCATGCGGTCGCCGCCGATCGAGAAATGCTGCAACGAGCGCAGCGTCTGCGCACCCCAATAGCGATCGGCCGGAACGTCGACGCTGCCCATGCTGTCGAATTCGCGGCGCTGGCCTGTCGCCGTGAGGCCGATCGGCACATCACGCAGGATCGGTGTCACAGTCTCGCCCGCCATCGCTTCCGCTCCAAACCTTTGGCGCGCTTGTCTGGCCAAAACCTCCAACGAGGCGGCAGCGGCGACGTCGCGCGGCATCGGTTAGGAGTTGGGAGCGCAAATGTCAGACCCCAATCATACCAAGATATGCTCAGGTCGCGACGTGCTCGCAGACGGGGACGGCGATCTCGAACGTACTGCCCTGCCCGGGCGTCGATCGCACGTCGATCGTGCCGCGATGCAGCTCCACGATCGAGCGGCAGATCGCAAGCCCGACGCCCATGCCGGCCGCCTTGGTGGTGAAGAACGGCTCGAAAATCTTGCCGCGAACCTCCTCGGACATGCCGCAGCCGCTGTCCTCGATGGTGAGGCGTACCATTCCGTCGCCGGCTTCGGTGGTGTTGATCACGATCCGCCTCGCGCTCTCCTCCATCTCAGCCATCGCGTGAATCGCATTGGTGACGAGGTTGAAGATGACCTGTTGCAGCTGGACGCGATCGGCGGAGATACTTCGCCGCTGATCCGACAGCCCCACCGTGATCTGCACACTGCCGGCGTCGAGGTCCTCGGCGATCAGCCGCATCACCTCTTCGACCACTTCTTCCAGACAGATCGGTGAGAACGTCGCCGGCGCCTGCTTGCCCAGCGAACGCAGCGACTTGACGATATCGGCGGTGCGGCGTCCGGAATTCCTGATCCGGGTCAGCCCTTGGGTCACCTCGCCGATGTCGGGCTGCTCCCTGTTGAGCCAGCGCAGCGCGGCCTCGGTTTGTGCCAGAATGCTGGCGATCGGCTGATTGATTTCGTGCACGATCGAGGCGGCGAAGCTGCCGAGCGCGGTCATCTGCGACGTCCGCCCCAGTTCCGCGCGAGCCTCGCGCAGTTGAAACTCCGCCTCGGCCCGGCGTCGGTTCTCGTCGATCAGGTTGCGATACAGCCGCGCCGCGTCCAGCGAGATTGCCGCCTGCGCGGCGAGCACCTCGAGCATCGCTATGCGGCCGGGAGTGAAGACGTTGGCGGCCAGCGAATTCTCCAGATACAGCATACCGACCAGATCGCCGCGCTTGATGAAGGGGATGCAGGCCAGCGAGCGGGCGGCCCTGCGGCGCGGCCCAGCAGCATCGAGCTGCGGTGCGTCCGTCGAAACGTCGGCGAAGGTGACGGCCTTCTTGATCCGCATCACGGTGTTCAACAGCGCCAAAGGCAGGTCGTCGTCGGTCGGGATCGCGCGGTAGAGGTCGACTCGAATCTCCTGTCTCTCAACTCTCACAGATGCCTCGATACCCGCAACGCCGTCCTGGACCAGCAGGAACAAACCGAACTGTGCACCGGCATGAACGATCATGCTCCGCATCAGGGTTCGTAGCACCTGCTCGAGTCCGACCTCTTCGGCCAGCGTCTGGGCCGCCGCGGTCAGCGCCGCGAGATCGAGTTCGCGCTGGCCGGCGCCGTCCTCCGCCGGAGCGACCCGGCCCGCGTGCTGCGGAAATCGGACGGCGAGATGCGCCGCTTTGCCGATCGCGCCCCATTGGCGATTGCAGGCGCCCGCCGCAATCAGGCAGCCCTGCGCCGGAGCGAACAGCCCCGCCTCCACGTAGTAGTTCCCCGCCAGTTCGTGGGCGAGCGCTTGATCGTGGATGAAGCCGGTTCTCTCCGCCGCACGGGCGGCCCGCTCGTACAATCGCTGCGCGGCTGCGCCGTCGCCGCTCAGCCGGGCGGCCTCGGCATCGAGCAGGAGAGACTTGCTCTCGAACGTGTCCGGATTCAGACGCGCCCATTCGGCGAAGCGCGCGCGGACCGCATCGAGCCGCGCGATCTTGTCGTCGTCTGGACGGCCGCCCGCGATCGAACGACACGACGCCAACGCGAAAAAGAAACGGCACTGCGCCGTGTCGATGTGAGCAGGCGCGGACCAGGCCAGATCCATCGCCTTTTCCAGATGGCGCAGCGCCGCGACATCCCGATTGAACAGGAACGCTGTGACGCCGGCATAGTAGGCGACCCAGAACTGCGTCGCCTTCGAGGTGACGGCGTCCGCATCACGGACCTGATGCCGGTCGCTGTCACCGCTCAGCAGCGCGGTGACGAGGCCCATCTGGGCGTCGAGGATGCGTTCGATATCCTTGTAGCCGATCTCGATGGTGTAGCTGAGGCCCTCCGATATCTCGCCGCGAACGGCGTCGAGCGGCTCGCCGAGCACGAGAAGATTGGAGGCGATATGGTTGCGCGCGTAGCAGGCCATGCCGAGATCGCCCGCGGCCTGTCCGACGCGAGCGCCCTCTCGCGCGCGCTCCAGCGCAAGCCGCATCGGCCTGGTCCAAACGCTGACCTGGTCGAGCGCGATCAGCGCCGCGGCCCGCTGCGCTTCGTAGCCCTCGCGCTCCACCATCCGGCAAGCGACTTCCGCCCAGAGCACCCCTTGCTCATACGCAGCGAAGTGATGCGCCCCGTAGACGCCAAACCATGCCAGCCCATAGGCGGACTCCGGCGTCAGGCCGTAGTCCAATGTGAGCTCGACGATTTTGAGAACGTGAAGAAAGCGAAGGTCGCCGGGAACAAAGGACGCTGAGATCAGCGTCGACAGCAGCGGGAGGGCTGCGCGTGCGATTTCATCGGATGCGTCAGGCAGAGCCAATATCCCGGCAGGCGTCAGTTCTTCCAGCCGCGCCTGGCAAGAGCGATAGAGCTGCTCCAGGTCGGCCAGATCTGGGAGACGCTCGATTTGGATGCCGAGTGCCGCGAGGCCCTGCAACGCCGCCTCGATCGCCGAATCGTATTCGGACCTGATGGTCAGAGCCAGCGCCCGTAGACGATAGGTGTCGGCGATTTCGACAGGCGTGACGGCGACGCTCAGTAAGCCGCCAAGCGCAATGAGTGCGTCCTCGGTATCTGCGAGGGCGAGCAGGCAATCGCATCGCAGCCACTCGATCGCGAACACCGGAAACGCGCAGTCCGGCACCCCGCTGGGCAATCGCAGGTCGCGGGCGACGTCGAGAAATCGCAGCGCCTGCTCGGCCGCGCCGGTCGACCGCGACGTCCTGGCCGCGGTCAAAAGAACCCCGGCGAAGATCACACGCTCGCGGTCCGCCAGCTTGCTTCCGTCGGCACGTGTGATCTGCGTCGCGATGTCGAACGCCAGGTCCGGGCTGCAATCGCCGATTCCGGCAGCAAGCAAATAGCGTGCGATACGCAAATGCTCACTCGGCCTGCGCTCCTCCGGCGTGAGCGAATAGGCCGCCTCGCGAACGCGGTCGTGCGAGAATGTGAGATATTCCCCGGCGCGCGAGATGAGATTGGCCTGCACCAGACTGTCGACCAGCTTGCGTACTTCATCCGACGACATCGCCGTCAGGCCGGCCAGAACCTCGATCGATCCGCGCCGGCTGAGACAGGCGAGATGACGAAGCACCTCGCGCTGGCGCTTCGGCAGTGCCTCGAGCCGCCGCGCCATGAATTCGATCACCGTGAAGCCCTGAAACAGGCGGGCCTGGTCCCAAACCCACTGCTGTCGCGCGCCGTCGAATGAAACGATCTGCTCGTCAGTCAATTTCTGCACGAGCTGGCCGATGTAGAACGGACTGCCGTTGGTCTCGCGATGAATGATCGCCGACAGCTCTCCGACCTGCTCCACCGGCTGGTCGAGGGCGAAAGCGATTAGTTCGCGCGTATCGCCCGGCGACAACGCCGCGAGGTTCATCTCGGTGCAGGGAATGCCGGAGGCGCGCGCTTCGTCGGACAGCGAACGCCAGGGGCCGTCGCTGCGTTCGTGGCTGCGATGACTGCAGATGAGCAGGATGTGCGAGGAACGCGCGTCGAGCAGCGCCTTGGCGACGTCGAGACTGGCGCCGTCGAACCATTGCAGATCGTCGAGAAACAGGATCAGTGGCGTTTGCGCAGAGGCGAGCGCCACGAAGGTCTCGCGGATGATGCGCGTGGTGCGAACCTGGGCGAGATGGGCAGGCACCTCGGGCAGAGGCCGACTGCTCCCCGACAGCAGCGTGACATCGGGGATGAGTTCGGTCAGCAGCCGGCCGCAACCGGGGACCTCGGCGAGGCGGCTACGTATCACCTCGCGCGCCTCGCGGTCCCCGGCCACGAGGCTGATCATGGCCGATCGCAGCGCCTGAACAATGGGCGCGTAGGGGATTGCCTTGCGCAGCGGGTCGCCCTTGCCGACAGCGCTGATGGCGTCGCCTTGACCGACGCGCTTCAGCAGACGGCCGACGAGAGCGGATTTTCCAGCGCCCGGCGGCCCCGACAACAGCACGACTTCGGCCCTGCAGGATTGCCGCACATTGTCCAGCGAACGAACCAAGCTGTCGAGTTCAGCGTTACGGCCAAACAACGCGTCGGCGAGACGGGCCCGGACGGCCAGCTTTCCGGACGGATAAAGAAGAGTGTCCTCCCCGCCTGCCGCTCCACGCAAGGCTGCTATCCGTGCAATCTCGGCCTGCAGCTCGCTCGCGGTCTGATAGCGCTGGCCGGGATCTTTCGCCAACAGCTTGAGCAGAACTGCATCGATCGCAGGCGGAATACGCCCCCGGATGTGGCTCGGCGGCAGCACATCGATCGCCACATGGGCGTGTAGCCAGTCGGCAATGCTCGCCGCGAGCAGGGGCGGACGACCGACCAGAAATTCGTAGAGGATCACTCCCAATGCATAGAGGTCGCTTCGCGTATCCAGCACGGGATGATCACGCCGGGCCTGTTCTGGGGCGGCGTACTTGAAGTCGATCCGCGGCAGCCCGGACATATCGGGCGCAAGCTCTTGCCCGGTCAGGCGCGCCCGGCCAAACTCCGCAAAACGGACGAGGCCGTTCTCGTCGAGCAGGACTTTGCCAGCGTCCAGGGTGCCGTGAACGACGTCACAGGCATGCACGCGCGACAGCGCAATGGCCGCAGCCTCTGCAATAGCGAGAAAGCAATCGACCGCGACCTCGCCGATCGGCAACGATGCCAATGCGCGACGGGCGGCCGGATAGACAAGGACGACCTTGTCGCTATTGCCGACATACGCGGGTAACTCGGCCGCGGCGGCGCCCACGCGGGCCGCGATCGTCGCCTCGCGCTCCAATCGGGCCGCTGCAAAAGTGCCCGCTGCCGCGCTGCGGATGCGCCAGGTTCGCCCGCTCTTCTCCTCCGCCAGATGCGTTTCGATCCCGTCAGCCAAGCCTGTGAAGGATAAAGCGAGTTCGGACCACCATTGGCGATTGATCGCCTGGTAGGGCCGCGGCTCCTCCGAGCTGCACCGCGCCTCGCCGTGACATGTCTGCTGCGAGGTTGCCAAGGTCGGGTTCCACAGCTGTTGATGACCTGAAGGACAAGCCTATCTCCACCGGCTGGCTCGGTCTTTGCTTGGACAAGCGACGTTTTGGCCAGGATTGATATGCTTGATCCGGCCGGAGCCCGGGTCCAGATTGCCAAGGGGCGACGGGATGCAGCCGATGAGCCTGAGGACGAGGACCAGATGACCAGACTGGAGGCGTTCGGGGATCGAAAGTTTCCAGCCGCCGAGCTTATTCTGAGCTCCGAAGGACGAGGCTGGGACGGCATCGGCACACAGGTTCGACGTCATCCCGCCGGCGAGATCCCGGTGCCGGTTCCCGACCAGATGGAGGTCACCCTCGCCATCGCCGGCTCACAGACAGGACGCGTGGAGCGTCGCTCCGGCAGCGCGTTTCAGAATACGACGGCGCGACCGGGCACATTGTGGTTCTGCCCCATTGGCGTCACCGAGGATTCGATCCGGATCACCGAAACGCTGCCGATGGTGCAGCACGTCTTCCTTGCAAAGTCGCAGTTCGACAGCCTTTCCGAGCTGAGTTCGAGATCGCTGTCGCCTGCGAACATCGCCTATCTGGCGGACGTCAACGACGAGCTGGTCCGCCAGATCTGCCAACGGATCTATCGGGAGGCGCAGGAAGAAACCAGCAGCGGCAAGATCCTGATCGACTGCCTCGCCCAGTCCCTGGTGGCGCATCTCGTTTCCGACTATTCCCACGACAGCCGGATCCACCTCGGCCCCGACAGCGGACCATCGAAGCTCGACGATGCGAGGCTGCGCCGGGTGCTGGACTACATTTACGACAACATCGACCAGGACCTGTCTCTGTCGAAGCTGTCAGAGGTCGCCTGCCTCAGCAAACATCATTTTGCACGGGCGTTCCGGGAAGCGACAGGAACGCCGCCCTACCGCTTCATCAGTGAGCGCAGACTCGATCACGCGCTGAACCTGCTCAAAGACAGCCGACTGAGCTTGGCGGAAATCGCCTACATCTGCCGGTTCTCCTCACAGGCAACCTTCACCCGGGCGTTTCGACGCCATGTCGGCACTTCGCCGGGTGAATATCGACATCTCTCCCGCACCTGAGCCTGGGGCGCCGGCCTAGAGCTTCTCCGGTTCCAATAGGATCAGAACCGGAGCTCTCGATTTTTGTTTTGACGCGTTTTCTTCACGCGAACCGTGTCCACTTCGCTCGATAACGTTCTAGATGCATCGCCGCGATGCTACTCCGCTGGCGGCGGCACGATCGGCTTCGCGCCGGCTGGAGCGCTGTTTGGCTGGATCGACACCGTCGCCGTGAGGCCCGCAGCGAGCACGATCGACGGTGGTACATCCTTCAAAGCGATCCGGACCGGGACGCGCTGCGCCAGCCGCACCCAGGTGAACACCGGGTTGACCGTGGCGAGGCCGGACGGATCGGACTCGGCGTTGGGGACCGCGATACCCCGCTCGATTCCGACGACCTCGCCCGCGAGTGTCTGCGGATACGCCATCAGCGCGACCCGCGCCCGGTCGCCGACGCGAATGCCGCGAAGCAAGGTTTCCTCGAAATACGCATCGACCCAGAAACTGTCGCTATCGACGATCGACAACGCGCGCTGGCCGCTGGTGGCGTAGTCGCCCGCCTGGGTGACCAAATTGGTGACGTAACCGTCGACCGGAGAGATGATCTCCGTCCGGCTGAGTGCCAGCCGCGCCTTGTCGAGGTTGCTGAGCGCCTGACGCAAGGCCGCAGCTGCCATGTCGGCCGCGGCCGCATAGATCTGCTGCTCCTCCTTTGAGACCGCGAGGGACGAGAGACGGTCGCGCCGTTCGGCTTCGGCCTGCTTGTTGGCGAGGTCGGCCCTGGCGCTGGCGACGGTCGCTTCCGCGCTCGCCAGCGCGATCTGGAAATCGACCGGATCGATCTTCATCAGCGGATCGCCCTTGCGGACGTACTGCGCCGCCTTGACCGAAAGCTCCGAAATGCGGCCCGACACCTGAGGCGTCACGCCGACCACGTAGGCCCGCACGGTGCCGTCGCGCGTCCACGGCGCAGCCATATAGGCCTGCCACAGCATCCGCCCCATATAGGCCGCTGCAGCGATCGCGGCGAGCGTGGCCAGGACCGAGAGCACCTTCCCAACCGAAAGCCGGCGTGCTGCAGGAGTATCAACGGCCGTCATTGATGAGCTCCCGAGACGACGACGACGATCGAGAGGATGATGACGTAAATCGACAGATTGAAGAGACCCGGGTGCCAGACCCACCGGCCCAGCTGCAGCCGCGCGCCCAAGATGCCGAGCGGAACGGAGGCCGCCCACGCGATCAGCATCATCACCACGAACGGCGCGACGTAGACGCCGAATAGATTGACCTCCCGATACATCACATCGGCCCCCTCACCTGAATGCCTTGAAGAACGGCTGCCAGCCACGGAACGGAGTCGCCAGCAGCACTGGATGGTTGTCGATCGCGTCGATGATGACGGCGATGTGGGACTGGCTGGCGATCCAGCGCCGGTGGTCCGCATCGTCGGGCGGATCGAGCGCGAGGCTCTGGCCGCGCCATGTCACCAGCATCATCCGCGCGTCCGCCAAATGGCCATCGGCCAGCGCCGTCAGGGCGGCTCGGAGCAGGCTCAGCGCGCGGTCGCCCGAAACCTCTTGTTCGAGGCGGAGAGCTGCACGACCGACTGCATGGAGCGCGAGCAGATCGGCGACGTCGTCCGCCGTCGCCTTCGAGGGCAGAAGCTCGATGCGCCGCGCCATCAGCGCTGTCCAACGACGCTGATCGGTCGTACTCCGAAGCGACAGCAGCCGACGCAGATCGCGCAGCGAGAGACCGATCAAGCGGCGCAGCCGAAGGCTCGGCGGCACAACCGGGATGGCGACGAAGAACATCGCTCCCACCGCACTTCCGGACACGATCGCCAGCGCGAGATTGAAATACGCCGAAGCGTCGTAGGTGATCGGGTTTCCGACGCCGAGCAGCGGCAGCGACGAGATCGTCATCGCCAGGAAGACGACGCTGTGCCACGGCCCCGCTTGCATCACGCCGAGCACGATGAACAGCACCGACAGCACGGCGATCAGCGCCGCGAAGCTCGATAGCGCCGGCAGCACGCCGAAATAGAGCACGCTTCCTACCACGGCCATCAGTGCGACGCCGATCGTGTAGTCCTTGGCGAGATCACCCGCGTGGTCTCCGAACGAGGCGAAAATCAGCGTAGCGACCGCGGTAAAGACGATCGCAAACGGCCCCGACGGCCAGGCCGTCACCACCCAGAACCAGGTGACCGCGAGGATCGCTGCGGCCGTCCGGGCCCCGTTCACAAGCGCGGGCAGCGGGTCGGCGACAACGAAGGACGCCCGCGGTGTCCGGCCGTTGCTACCGACAGCCCCCTTAGCCAGCATGCCGTCGGCCGCGGCGGCGAGGCCTTGGACGACGTCGCGAGCCGCAACCACGATCGGCGCATCGACATCGCTACTCCGTGTCGCGTCGATGCGGCCGAGCGCGGTGCGGCAGCTATCCCGGAAGCCCGCCGGATCGCTCTGAAATCGGGCCGGATCGATTGCAGCGAGCGAGGCGCGCAACTCGCCGCGGCTGGTCGTCTCCGCCACGCTGGACCGCTCGCCGAAACGAGCCGCATTTCGCCAGCTGGTCAGTGCATCCAGAAGCGCGAACGGAATTCGGCGCAACCGAGCGCGATCGGCGAGCACCGGCGATTGCTCACCCAAGGCTGCGTCGATGGCGAGATTGAGCGGGCCCAATTCGCGCGCGAGGGCGATGCGTGCGGCACGACTATCAGCGGCACCGCGACCTGAGGTGACATCCGTGGAGAAGCCAGCGAGGAGATTCGCCGAGATCCGGCCGAGCGTCTGGCACAGCTGTCGCCGGGCCGACCCGGAGCCGGTCAGCATCGCGACGACAGTGGCCGACCAGATGCCGATGTAGATCTCGCCTACACGGACGATCGCGAGAAAGGGAGCCGAGGAGGGATCCGTCACGGTGTCGGCGAAGATGATGGCGCTGGTGATGCCCGCCAGCGCAGCCGCGTAGGCCGCCAGATTGCGCAGCAATGTAGCGGCCGCCGCGCATAGGCCGCAGAACAGCGCGAGCAGCAGCAGCGCCGGTTCGCGCTGCTGGGGAAACGCGGCCAGCAGCGCCACCATGACCAGAGCGCCGAGTGCCGATCCGATCGCGCGAAAGCGACCTTTCTGGATCGATGCGCCGAGATTGGGCTGGCAAACGATCGCTGCCGTCGTCGCCGCCCAGAACGCGTTCTGCAATTCGAGATAATAGGTGGCGAACAGCGCGAGACAGACCGAGGCCGACAAGCGCAGACCGAACAGCACACGGGGAGCCAACGCTTGGAGACGCGACAGCACCGCCTGCCGCAAGCCGTGCCAGAAACGCCGAGCCTCGCGGCCGCTGTGGTCGAATACGCTCATCTTGGCCGGACACCTCGAGGCTGGGAGCATCCCAGATGGATCCGGCGCGTGACGAGCTCCATCATACGATGGTTTGCCAGCGCAGGTTGATCGTTCTCCGATGAGATAAGCGCCTTTCGCGGGCGACACGGCGTAGTTGATACCAACCATGGTTTGAGTGACCAGCCGTTCGAATCCGAACAACCGCGAAATAATTGGAAAAGAACATCACGAACCAGGGCGCAAATGGCTTGTGCACGGCAAGTGGTTGCCGATCAAGTGAGGATGGAACGATGAAGAAGCTCTTGATGCTGTCGGTTGTTGGCGTCGGCATGCTCACCGCGAGCGCGGCCTCGGCCGCTTCCTACAAATGGTGCATCGATTACGGCACCGCCGACGCGCTGGAATGCGAATATCGCACGCTCGCCGCGTGCCGGGCCACCGCCTCGGGCGTTGGCGGCGAGTGCACCGTCAATCCGCATCTGCTGTTCGGCAACGCCAGCACCGCCCAGTCGGCGCGCTGACAACGGCAGATCGAACCAAAAGGGAGCGCCAGCACACTGCGGCGCTCCCTTCGTTCTTCGGCATAGCGGCGCGGGCTCCCATGCTGAGGTGCGCTCTGCAAGTGAGGATCGCAATCCAGCGCCGACGTCCTCACGGCTGGATCTTGTATCTCACGCTGAGATTTTGAGGCCGTCAGGCCGACTTCATATCGTCAAGTCGACATCGACCCGGCTCGCGCGCCGGGCGTTCGCGCGACGCGCGTCAGCGAACGTAGCCACGCCGTCTTCTGAAGCAGGGATCCGTTCGTGCGTCCGGGGTCCCCAAGGCAGTTCGCTGTCGTCTCGTCGACACGCGTTGCACCTGCGACCAGCGTCGCTTCGGGAACTATTCAGGTAACGAGATTATCGGACACTGCATGGAAGGTTTGACCGGGAAATCGACGATCAGCCTCGTCCCCGGACGATTGTCCTCATAGCGGATGGTCGCGCCGATACGGTCCGCCGCGAGATCGATCACGCGGCTTCCGAAACCAGACTTGGTAGCCCCATCATCGACTGAACGTCCACACCCGGTATCGGCGATCGACATCGCTCCTCCGCCCAGACCGTTGCGGCGGATTTGAATGATGACATCGCCACATCGCCCGTCGCTGTAGGCATATTTGCAGGCATTGACGACGGCCTCGGCGGCAATGAGGCCAAGGCTCGTTGCCGTTTCGGGCGGCACCGTCATCGGGATGAGGTCCGCAAGCAGTCTGCCCGAATTGAGAGACGGCAGGCACAGCGGGCGAAGCTCCCGGATCAGCGAAATCAGATAATCGGCCAAATCAAGAGAGTCTTCACCCAGGGACGTGGAATAGAGCCTGCGATGCACTCCGGCGATTGCCTGTATTCTCAAGCCCGCCATTTCCAGGCTGCGACGCGCCTGGTCGTCTTGGAGCTGCAAACTCTCCATCGAAATCAGCGACGCAACCATCTGCAGACTGTTAGCGATCCGATGATTGCACTCGGCATTCATGTATAGTCCGGCCGGGCTATCGATGAGCACCGACGTCCCGCCGTGAATGGAAGCCTCGCCAATCATTGTTTGTCTCTCCACGATTGTGGGCGGATTATGCCATTCGGCTTGGTAAGCAATACTGTACTCAGGTGTTAAATCAGCTGACCTTGGTCGTGAAACGCCCGAGGACGCGAGACAAGACAGGCAGCAGCGACGAACCGATCGGGCGATGGACTCGCCCGGAAGCGCCACCGATTGCAACGAATAGCGGCCGGGTTCTACGGGACGACGGCGTGGACGCCGAACTGATCGGAATGCGAACTCTGCGGCAGCACCGTCTCGCGCCACTTCGCCGGCGTCACACCGGTGATCTTCTTGAAGACCGTGGTGAAGTGCGCCTGCGTCTGAAATCCGACCTGAATGGCGATCTGGATGATCGGCTGGTTGGCGTCCAGGAGCAACTCTTGCGCCGCCGCGATGCGCCGCTGCAGCAGATACTGATGGGGCCGCATGCCGGTTGCGCGCAAGAACAGCGCCGCAAAGTGCATGCGGCTCAGCCGTGCCGCCGCGGCCATGTCGGCCAGCGTCACCTTCTCGCCGAGATGCATGGTGACGTAGTCGTAAACCAACTTGAGCCGCCACTTCGGAAGACCGGCCGCCGTCGTTTGCGGCTCGTGGACGGCGCCGGTGTGTCCCTCGATGCTGAGGCGACGAACCACCGTGACGAGGCGGACGGCGTCGGCGTAGAGCGCCGAGAATTCCGATGGATCGCGCTCTGCGGCCGCCAACGCCTCGGACAGCCGGGCCGCCACCGGATCCTGATCGCCGGAGACGGTCTGACCTTCAGGGGCAAACGAACGAACGAGATCGGGAAAGCTCAAGACTGTCTCTCGGCTCTCGTTCGCGACTCGGCATCGCCATCCCTGCTGGATCGCCGGAGTGGCCGCAGCGTCGCCCGTCACGATGCTGATCGACGCAGCGATGCTCTTGAAATCAATTTTCTCGGGCCGGGGATGCGGCGGCTCGTCCTGTCGGCGATCGCCGGCGCCCAATTGGATGCCCCCGTCCCGCTGGTGCGGCTGTGCTTCACGAACGAACTGACAGGACTGATGCGACACGGTCGACCTCCATATTGACGGTCACGCGCCACGTTGCGCGCTTCCTTTATATGAAGGGGGGCGTTCGACCGAACATCATACGAATGTATGCGCAACCTGACCCACATGATGAGCCCGCGAGAGGTGCCACCTGCCCAGCCACATTCGAAACGCGACCGTGAGCGCCAGGTCCTAACTGACGCTTCAAACGTAGCGCGGGATCGGCCCATTGTGCGGGGTCATGCGGTCCGACAGGTCGAACATGACCTCGTCGACATAGCACCACCCCCATCCTTCCGGCGGGTCGTAGCCCTCGATGATCGGATGACCGGTCGCATGGAAATGCCGCGTGGCGTGCTTGTGCGGAGAGTCATCGCAACATCCGACGTGACCGCAGGTTCGACAGATCCGCAAGTGGACCCACGGGCTGCCGATCTTCAGACACTCCTCACAGCCGAGCGCGCTCGGCGTGACGGTACGGATCCCCGCGACATGTCTGCATCCCATCGTCATGTGCATTTCCCTCGTTGTGGCCGTGCAGGATCGCGAACTGATTTGAATTCAATGTCCGGCGCTTCGCCGAAGCAAAGCGCCGGACATTCAATTTGGCCATCGCGACATCAGCGTGGCGGAAACTCCGGCACCGGTTTGGTCTTGCCGCGGAACAGCCAGTAGCCGTAGCCGATATAGGCCAGGATGATCGGCCCGATGATCACGACAGCGCCGGCGACGATGACCTGCGTCCTGTGCATCGACGACGCCTGCCAGATCGTCATCACGCCCGGAATAGCTTCGGGCCACACGCTGGCGCCGAGCCCGGCGAGCGAGGTGACGAACAGCAACAACGACAATGCCAGCGGCGCCCATTCGCGTTCGCTCCAGCGCGTCAGCAGAATGCCGATCCCGGCCAGGACCGCGATGATTGGCAGCGGCGCCAGCAACAGCGCATCCGGCCACGCAAACCAGCGCTCGGCGATCTGCGGCTTGGCGAACGGCGTCCAGACACTGATCAGCACGATTGCGGCGCCGGCGCACAGCAGCGTCGGCAGCATCAGTTCGCGGCCGAAATTCTGCGTCGATCCGCTCGTCTTCCAAACCAGCCAACAGGCACCGAGCAGGCCGTAGGCGGCGACCACGCCCAGTCCCGTCGCGATCGAAAACAGCCCGAGCCAGTCGAACGGACCACCCGCGAATGCGCCGTCCGACACCGTGATGCTGCGTCCGACGAAGGCCCCGAGGACGGCGCCCTGGCAGAACGCCGCAATGAATGACCCGGCCGCGAAGGTCGCCGACCAGACGATCTGGAATCGGCCGCCCTGCGAGCGGAATTCGAACGCTACGCCGCGAATGACCAGCCCGAACAGCATCAGGCACAGCGGCACGTAGAACGCCGGCAGCAGGATCGCGAACGCGAGGGGGAAGGCGCCGAGCAGCACCATGCCGCCGAGCACCAGCCAGGTCTCGTTGCCGTCCCAGAACGGCTTGAGCGTCGCCATCATCGCGTCGCGATCGGACGCGCGCGGCGCGAACGGAAACAGGATGCCGACGCCGAGGTCGAAGCCGTCCAGCACGACGTAGAGCCCGATCACGATCGCCGCGGCGACGGCGAAGAAGGACGCAAAGTCGAAGTTCGCCAGCATGCTCATTTCGCACCTTCAGGGGTTGGGGAGGTCTGTCCAAGCGCGGCCGCCACGGTCGCCAGCGGCACGGCCGGATGAGTCGGCAGTCCGCTCATCGGACCGCGCCACGCCAGCCGGCCGGCGTACCAGAAGAAGCCGAGCAGCAGGCAGTTGTAGAGCACGAAGGCGACCGCCATCGAACTGGCAACGGCGCCGGTGGCGAGCGGCGACACCGCCTCGGCCGTGCGGAAATGCCCGTAGATCACATAGGGCTGCCGGCCGACCTCGGTGACCACCCAGCCCGCCAGTGTGGCGATGAAGCCGAGCGGGACGCAGCCCATGCAGGCGATCTGATACCAGCGCGTGGTGTAGAGCCGTCCTCGCCAGCGCAGATACAAGCCGGTGAACGCGACCGCGAGCAGCAGTATCCCGCAGCCGACCATGACGCGGAAGGCCAGGAACACCGGGAGCACAGGCGGTCGCTCCGACGCCGGCACTTCCTTGAGGCCCTTGACCTCGCCATTGAGCGAATGCGTCAGGATCAGGCTGCCGAGCAGTGGGATTTCGAGCGCGTAGTCGTTACGCTCGGCCTTCTCGTCCGGCCATGCGATCAAGTTGATCGGCACGCGGCGCGCCGTGTCCCAGCGCGCCTCGATCGCGGCGAGCTTCATCGGTTGATATTTGCGGGTGTTCAGCCCGTGCTGATCGCCGATCAGCATTTGCGCCGGCATCAACACCGCCAACAGGCCGAGGCAGACCGAGAACGCCTTGCGGGCCGCAGGCTGATCGGCGGGACGCCCGCGCCACAGCCAGAACGCCGAGACGCCGGTCACCACGAAGCCGCCGGTGATGAAGCTTGCGGTGATCATATGCGCCAGCCGGTAGGGCATCGACGGATTGAACACCACGCCCCAGAAATCGGTGGCGACGAACCGGCCGTCGGCCGTCGTGGTGAAGGCGGTCGGCGTCTGCATCCAGGAATTCGCCGAGATGATCCAGAACGCCGACAGCACCGTGCCGATCGCGACGATCAGGCAGGCGACGAAGTGCAGCTTCTCCCCAACCCTTTCCTGGCCATACAGCATCACGCCGATGAAGCCGGCTTCGAGGAAGAACGCGGTCAGCACCTCCATCACGAACAGCGGTCCGATCGCATCGGCGGTCGCCCGCGCGTAACCGGACCAGTTGAGCCCGAGCTGATAGGAAATGACGACGCCGGTGACCACGCCCATGCCGAAGGCGAGCGCGAACACCTTGGTCCAGAACCGTACCAGATCGCGGTACACCGGATTGTGCGTGCGCAGCCACAGAGCGCTCAGCACAACGATGAACCAGGCGATGCCGATGGTGAAGGCCGGCCACAGGATGTGATAGCCGATCGTGAACGCGAACTGCAGTCGGGAGAGAAGGAGCTGATCCATCGGGTGAGCCTGTTCAGTTCATTCGGTGGGGGAAGTGGGCGAAGGTTGCGCAGCGACCATCTCGGTCGGAGGTCTGCCGACGATCCCGTCGCGCGCCACCGTCCGATCGCCGGCGAGCGGCGCCGCCGCGGGCGTGATCTTGACAGGGATCGATTTGTAGGACGGCGTCAGGCACTCCGGATCGCGGAAGTCGAGCGCCACCAGCGGCTGAATCTCCGGGTAGTAGGAAGCGCAGCAGCCGTCCGGCAGATTGTAGCTGACGAGTGTAAGGCCTTGGACGACGCGGTCGGCCCGCGCGTGGTCCAGCGCAGTGGCGACATCGACGACGTCGCCTTCGGCGAAGCCCAGCCGCGCGAGGTCTCGGGGATTGACGAACAACACGTCGCGGCGGCCGAACACGCCGCGGTAGCGATCGTTGAGGCTGTAGATCGTGGTGTTGTACTGATCGTGCGCGCGTAGCGAGGTCATCCGCAGCACGTCAGGGTCCGCGGTCGTCTCGTCCTCTTCCAGGCCGGCGAAGATGGCGAAGTTCGCCCTGCCGGTCGGCGTATTCCAGATCCGCATTGCAGCCGAGTTCGGAAGCTGAAAACCGCCCGGCTTGCGGATGCGATCGTTGTAGGCCTCGAACTCCGGAAACACTTCTTCGATGGCGTCACGGATGAGGTCGTAGTTGCCGGCGAGCGCATCCCAATCGACCCGGGTCCCGCCCGCCAGCGTCGCCTTGGCGATGCCGGCGAGAATCGCCGGCTCAGAACGCACTTGATCGCTCGGCGGCGTGAGGAAGCCACGCGAGGCGTGCACCATCGACATCGAATCTTCGACGGTGAGCGCCTGCCGCCCGGAGGCCTGGATGTCGGCGTCGGTGCGGCCCAGCACGGGGAACAGATAGGTCGTCTTGGCCGCCAGAAGGTGCGTGCGATTGAGCTTGGTGGCGAGGTGCACGGCGAGATCGAGCCGACGGAATCCCGCAAAGCACGCCTGCGGATCAGAGGCCGCCATTGCCAAATTGCCGCCGAGGCAGATCACCGCCTTGGCGTGGCCGTCGCGCATCGCCGCGATGCTGTCGACGACCGAATGGCCGAACGCCCGTGGCGGCTCGAAGCCGAACACGTCGCGCAGCCGGTCGAGCAACTGCGCCGACGGCCGCTCGGTGATGCCGACCGTGCGATCGCCCTGCACGTTGGAGTGCCCGCGCAGCGGACAGACGCCGGCGCCCGGCTTGCCGATGTTGCCCTTCAGCAGCAGCAGATTGACGATCTGCTGCACATTGGCGGTGCCAGTGACGTGCTGGGTGACGCCCATGCCGTAGCACACGATGGTGGCGTTCGAGATCGCATAATCGTCGGCGATCCGCTCCAGATTGGCACGCGGCAATCCGCAAGCGCGCTCGATCGCCGACCAGCTGCAGGACTCGAGGTCGGCGACCATCGCGTCGAATCCTGCGGTGTGGCCGGCGATGAAGGTATGATCGAGCAGCGGCGCCAGATCGGCGGCCCGCGCCGCCTTGTCCTTCGCCACCAGCGCCTTGCAGATTCCCTTGAGCGCGGCAGCGTCGCCGCCGACCTTGACCTGGAAGTAGCAAGAGGCGATCGGCGTCGACGAGGTGGTCGCCATCTCGATCGGCGCCTGCGGCGCCTCGAAGCGCTCCAGCGCCCGCTCGCGCAGCGGATTGAGCACGATGATCTTGACGCCGCGCCGCGAGGCGTTGCGCAGCGGCGTCATCATGCGCGGATGATTGGTACCGGGATTGTGGCCGATCGAAATGATCAGTTCGGCCTTGTCGAAATCCTCGAGCGTGACGGTGCCCTTGCCGATCCCGATCGAGCGCGGCAGGCCGACCGAGGTCGCCTCGTGGCACATGTTGGAGCAGTCCGGGAAATTGTTGGTGCCGAATTGGCGGCCGAACAGCTGAAACAGAAACGCCGCCTCGTTCGAGGCGCGGCCGGAGGTGTAGAGTTCGAGCTGATTGGGATCGTCGAGCGAATTGAGGCGCGCGGCGATGTCGTGGAACGCCACCTGCCAGTCGACCGCTTCGTATTTGTCGGTTGCAGCGTTGTAGCGCAGCGGATGGGTGAGCCGGCCCTGATCCTCGAGCCAGTAATCGGATCGCTCCCACAGCGATGCGACCGTATGCTGCGCGAAAAACTCCGGGCCGACCCGCTTCGGGGTCGATTCCCAGGTCACCGCCTTGGCGCCGTTCTCGCAGAACTCGAAGGCGGACGTGTGCTTGGGATCCGGCCAGGCGCAGCCCGGACAATCGAAGCCGTCGGGCTGGTTCTGCTTCAAGAGAGTCGGAACGCCGTCGACGACGAGCTGCTGCTGCTTCAGCGCGACGGCCAGCGCCTTCAGCGCTCCCCATCCGCCGGCCGGCTCCTCGTAGTCTCGAATTCCCTCTGGTCGCCGCTTTGTCACCATGCACCCTCTGCGAGAATTGGCAGCGGGACGCGTATCCCGTGCCTGTCTCAGGTGGTGACATCGGAGGCCAATGCATTTTCATTTCGCATTGCGGAGTGCGAAACGAACACCCGAAGAGTTGGTAATCGGGAGGCATCCGCTGTCGTCCGGGCGCGCGGCGGCAGGCGTCCGGCTCGGACGCGATCGACACGAAGATGCGCCGCCAAAGCTGGCGCGGCGCATCTTCATTCTTCCACTGCCGCTGTACCTAGCGGGGCAACAAATTCTGCTCGGCGAGATCGATCACTTCGTCGCCGCGCCCGCTCATCACCGCGCGGACCAGCCACAGGCTGAAGCCCTTGACCTGCTCGGCACCGATGGTCGGCGGCATCGACAGTTCCTGCTTGGCGGTGACGACGTCGAGCACCGCGGGGCCGTCGTGAGCCAGCACTTCGGCCACCGCGGCCGGCAGATCGCCGGGATCCTCGACCCGCACGCCGTGAATGCCGACCGCCCGCGCCATCGCGGCGAAATCCGGATTCTGCAGATCGGTGCCGAGCTCGACGAAGCCGGCGGCCTTCATCTCCAGTGCCACGAAGCCGAGCACGCCGTTGTTGAAGATCACGATCTTCACCGGCAACTTCATCTGCGTCAGCGTGATCAGGTCGCCCATCAGCATGGTGAATCCGCCGTCGCCGGACAGCGAGATCACCTGCCGACCCGGCTGCGCCGCCTGGACGCCGATCGCCTGCGGCAGCGCGTTCGCCATCGAGCCGTGCGCGAGGGAGCCGATCAGGCGGCGACGACCATTCATCTTTAGATAGCGCGCCGCCCAGATCGTCGGCGTGCCGACGTCGAAGCTGAATACCGCGTCCTCGGCGGCGCTGTCGCTGATCAGCTTGGCAAGATATTGCGGGTGGATCGGCTTGCGGCCGGGCGCGCCCTTGGCGAGGTCGTCGAGACCGTTTCGGGCCGACACGTAATGTGCCACGCAATGGTCGAGATGGCCGCGATCGGTCTTGGTCATCAGCTTAGGCAACAGCGCTGCAATGGTCTCGCGCACGCCGCCGACGACACCGAGGTCGAGCTTGCAGCGCCGGCCGAGCTGTTCGGCGCGGAGATCGACCTGGGCGATCTTCACATCGCCCGGCAGGAACTGCTTGTACGGGAAGTCCGTGCCCAGCATCAGCAAGACGTCGCAGGCGTGCATCGCCTCGTAGCCCGACGAAAACCCGATGAAGCCGGTCATGCCGACGTCGTAGGGATTGTCGTATTCGACGTGCACCTTGCCGCCGAGCGCATGAACGATCGGGCTCTTCAGCGCTTCGGCGAGCGCCATCAGCTCGTCGTGCGCGCCGGCACAGCCGCGGCCGCAGAACAGCGTGACCCTGCCGGCGCCGTTGAGCAACGTCGCCAGCGCCTCGATCTCCGCCTCGCCCGGCGTGACGACCGGTGCCGGCGGCAGCAAGCCCGAGACCGGCGACACACCGCGCCCCGTCGCCTCACGCAACGCCACGTCGCCGGGGATCACCACGACGGCGACGCCGCGACGGCCGATCGCGGCGCGGATCGCGTTCTCGATGACGAAGTCGAACTGATGCGGATCGGTGATAAGCTCGCAATACACGCTGCATTCACGGAACAGATTCTGCGGATGCGTCTCCTGGAAGTAGCCGCCGCCGATCTCGGCCGACGGAATCTGCGCCGCGATCGCCAGCACCGGCGTACGTGTCCGCTGCGCGTCGTAGAGGCCGTTGATCAGATGCAGATTGCCCGGGCCGCAGGAGCCGGCGCAGACCGCCAGCTCTCCGGTGATCTGGGATTCGCCGGCGGCGGCGAAGGCCGCGACTTCCTCGTGGCGAACGTGCACCCACTGGATTCCACCGTGCTCGCGCAACGCCTCCGTCAGTCCGTTGAGGCTGTCTCCGACGACGCCGAAGATGCGCCGAACTCCGGCTTGATGAAGAATCTCGACAATTCGATCCGCGACCTTGGGCATGTACCCTATTCCCTGACTGAGCTGTGAAGGATCAGCGATGCGGCGCGACCACCGCACCGCGAGTCCCGCCTTCACCGATTGAAAGCTTCGAGCAGGTGGAAAGCCGCGCGCCGAATCACAAGACTGGTTCATCCAAGGCCCACGCGACGTGCCGAGCAGGGCTGCGATGCTCTCAGGCCCGCTATGGAGCGCCTGTGCCGTGCAAACTTGCAAAATCGCGCGGCACCGCAGTCCAACTGTCTGATCGATCTCCGGCTGTAATGCACCGCCGATTGCGCTCCGCTTGCCCCGCCTGCAGGCGTCGAAGCCGCGGCTCGGACAGCGGCACGGTGCGGCGTTAATTCGTCAGGCTCGCAAGGACGTTGACCATGCGCAAATCCGTCATTCTCGCCTCCACGCTGGCCGGAGCCGCGCTTGCGGCAAGCCTCTGGTACATCCGACAAGACGAGTCCGTCGCAGCATCAGCCGTGGTGCCGGTGCCGAGCGCAGCGGTGCCGGTGATTACCGCGAGGGTCACACGCAGCGATGTGCCGATCTATTTGCGCGGCATCGGGACCGTCGTCGCCTACAACACCGATGTGGTCCGCAGCCAGATCCAGGGCCAGCTCACCGCGATCGATTTCACCGAAGGGCAATTCGTCAAAGCCGGCGACCTGTTGGCGCAGATCGATCCGCGTCCCTATCAGGCGCAGATCGCACAGCTGACCGCTAATCGCGACCGCGACGCTGCCCACCTCGCCAATGCCAAGGCAAATCTCGATCGAGATACTCAGCTCGGCGACAAGGGCTTCGCCAGCACCCAAGCGATCGAGACCCAGCAGGCGAAGGTCTCTCAGCTTCAGGCTGCCGTAGAGGCCGACCAGGCGGCGATCGATCAGGCCAACGTTCAGCGCGGCTACACCCGCCTAACCTCGCCGATCCCCGGCATCACTGGCGTTCGGCAAATCGATATCGGAAATATCATTCATCCGACCGATCCCAATGGTTTGGTGGTGGTGACCCAGATCGAGCCGATCTCCGTTCTGTTCGCTTTGCCCGAAGCCGATCTACCCCGGATTCAGACTCAGATGGCCAAGGGCTCCCTCCCGGTGATCGCCTATACTCAAGACGGCCGGACCAGGCTCGACGAAGGCAAGCTTCTGCTAGTCAACAACCAGATCGACCAGGCGACCGGCACCGTGCAGCTCAAGGCGGAGTTCGCCAACACCGAGCATCGACTGTGGCCGGGCCAGTTGGTCACCGTCAATCTGCTGCTGACGACGCGAAAGAATGCCGTCACCATCGCTGGCTCCGCCGTGCAGCAGGGGCCGAATGGCTCCTACATCTACGTGGTCTCACCGTTGGGCACCGCCGAGATGCGGCCTGTGACAATCGGTCAAATCAGCCGTGGACAGGCGCTGATCGACTCCGGCCTTGCCGGCGACGAGACGGTGGTGGTCGACGGCCAGTATCGACTGAGAGACGGAAGCCAAATTCGGCCGCTGCATGGCAAGGCGGCGCAGGAAGCCGATCTGCAGAGCGCCATTCAGGACGCCCTGCCATGAATCTCTCGGCTCCCTTCATCAGCCGTCCAATCGCGACGTCGCTGTTGATGCTCGGCCTGCTGCTGTGCGGCCTTGCGACTTATCGGCTTCTCCCGGTCGGCGCTCTGCCGAACGTCAATTATCCGACCATCCAGATCTCTGCGCAGCTGCCGGGCGCCGATCCGCAGACCATCGCCTCGTCGATCGCGACGCCGCTGGAGCAACAGCTCAGCCAGATCCCCGGCGTCGTGCAGATGACGTCCTCGAGCGCGCTCGGCGTCGCGCAGCTGATCGTGCAGTTCGATTTGTCGCGGAACATCGACAGCGCAGCGACAGACGTGTTGGCCGCAATCAACGCCGCGAGTCCCTACCTGCCACCGAATATCCCCTACCCGCCGACGATCCGCAAAGTGAACCCGGCCGAAACGCCGGTGATGCTGCTGGCACTGACGTCCGACAGCCTGCCGCTCACCACCGTCGACGCCTATGCGGAAAACATCCTGCTGCCGAAGATCTCGCAGATTCCCGGCGTCGGGCTGGTCGGCATCGGCGGCCAGCAGAAGCCGGCGATCCGCATCCAGGTCGATCCTGAGGCCTTGGCGGCGCGCGGCCTGAGCCTCGAGGAGGTCCGCAGCGTCGTCGCCGGCGCCAATGTCGAACTGCCCAAAGGCACGCTCAACAGCCCGCGCGTCACCTACACCCTCAACACCAACGACCAGCTGCTCAAGCCGGACCAATATGACGCGCTGATCATTGCCTATCGCAACGGATCGCCGGTGCGGATCCGCGACATTGGCAAAGCGGTGGAAGGGCCGGAGAACGACCTGCTGGCGGGCTGGTACAACAAGGATCGCGCCATCATTTTGGCGGTTCAGCGCGTGCCGGGCGCCAATGTCATCGCGACGGTCGACCGGATCAAGGCGCTGCTGCCCCAGCTCCAGGCGTCGTTGCCTCCCGCCATCAAGGTGACGATCGCGGCCGACCGGACGCAGACGATCCGCGCCGCGGTCTCGGACGTGCAGCACACGCTGCTACTGACCATCGGCCTCGTCGTCATGGTGATCTTCCTGTTTCTGCGCAACATCTGGGCGACGGTGATTCCGGCTGTCACTGTGCCGCTATCGCTGGTCGGCAGCTTTGCGGTGCTCTATCTGCTCGGCTACAGCCTGGACAATCTGTCATTGATGGCGCTCTCCATCGCGGTCGGGTTCGTGGTCGACGACGCCGTGGTGGTGATCGAGAACATCGTCCGCCATATCGAGAACGGCCTCAGCCCGATGCAGGCGGCGATCAAGGGATCGGGCGAGATCGGCTTCACCATCGTGTCGATCACGCTGTCGCTGATCGCGGTGTTCATCCCGCTGTTCCTGATGGGCGGCTATGTCGGCAAGCTGTTCCAGGAATTCGCCGTCACCATCACCGCCTCGCTGATCCTGTCGCTGATCATCTCGCTGACCTTGACGCCGATGATGTGCGCCCGGCTTTTGAAGGACGAGACCCACAAGCGGCACGGACGGATCTACCTGGTCGTCGAGCGGGCGTTCGAGTCGCTGTTGGCGCTGTACGCACGCGGATTGCGCGTTGTGCTGCGGCATCGCTTCTCGACGCTGATGGTGATGCTCTCCACCATCGCGCTGACCGGCTACCTCTATATCGTGATCCCAAAGGGCTTCTTCCCGCAGGAGGACACCGGGCAGATCGTCGGCATCACCGAAGCCTCACAGGACATTTCGTTTCCGGCGATGTCCGAGCGCCAGCAGGCGATCGTCGGCGTGCTGCTGAAGGATCCGGCGGTGCAGTCGGTCGCCAGCTATATCGGGCCGGGCGGCCCGACCGCGACGCTGAATCAAGGCCGCATCTTCATCATCCTGAAGCCACGCGCGCAGCGCAATGTCAGCGCCGACCAGATCATCGCCCGGCTCAAGCCGGAGCTGGCCCGCATTCAGGGTGTCGAGCTTTACATGCAGTCGGCACAGGACATCACGATCGGCGCCCGGCTGTCGAAGACACAGTATCAGTACACGCTGACGGATGCCGACTCCGCCGAGCTGGCCCATTGGGCGACGATCTATCTCGCTAAGCTCAAGCAGATCCCGGGCATCTCTGACGTCGCCAGCGATCAGGCAAATGCGGGACCGCGGCTGGACATCACGGTCGACCGCCAGGTCGCCTCCAGCTTCGGCATCCTCCCAAGTACGATCGACAATACACTCGACGATGCCTTCGGCCAGCGCATCGTCTCGACGATGTTCACCTCGCTGAACCAGTATCACGTCATCCTGGAGGTCGATCCGCGCTACCAATACGGCCCAGATGCGTTGCAACGGATCTACGTGCCATCGTCGGGCGGCCAGCAGGTGCCGCTCAGCACGCTGGTGACCAGCAAGATCGTGCCGAGCCCGATCCTGATCAATCACCAGAGCATGTTCCCCTCGGTGACGCTGTCGTTCAACCTGCAGCCCGGGATCGCACTCGGCGATGCCGTGGCGGCGATCAAGGCTTTCGAAAAGTCATCCGGCAAGCCGGCGGCGCTGGCGACCTCATTCCAGGGCAACGCCCAGGCATTTCAATCGTCTCTGGCCGGCACGCCGCTGCTGATCGGCCTCGCGCTGATCGTGATCTACATCATCCTCGGCGTGCTGTACGAGAGCCTGATCCATCCGATCACAATCCTTTCGACCTTGCCGTCGGCCGGCATCGGCGCACTGCTGCTACTGATCGCGATGAAGATAGATCTGAGCGTGATCGCGCTGATCGGCATCATCCTGCTGATCGGCATCGTCAAAAAGAACGGCATCATGTTGGTAGATTTCGCGCTCGACGTCCGGCGCACTCGCGGACTGTCGGCAGAAGATTCGATCTATCAGGCCTGCACTTTGCGATTCCGCCCGATCCTGATGACCACAACGGCGGCGATTCTGGGCGGCCTGCCGTTGATGCTCGGCTCCGGCACCGGATCGGAGCTGCGGCAGCCGCTCGGCACCGCCATCGTCGGCGGACTGCTGCTGTCGCAAGTGCTGACACTGTACACGACGCCCGTCGTCTATCTCTATCTCGACGCGCTCGGAGACCGCATCGCGCGGCTGCGATCGCGCGCCGGCACGCCCACGACGCCGCCTGCGCTGCCGATCGATGACATCAACACGCCTCCGCCGTCGAGCATTTGAGGTGCAGACAATGACGCTCGAAGCCTGTTTGTTGGTCGGTGTCGGCGGCGCCATCGGAGGCGCTTCCCGCTTCGTCGTTTCGGATGCGGTCGGACTGCGATGGGGTACGACGTTCCCCTGGGGCACACTCGTCGTCAACGTCACCGGCGCGTTGCTCATCGGCGTCTTCGTCGGCTGCGCCCGGGTCTATGCGGGCGCATTCGACAGCTTGCTCACACGAGATCTGATCATCACCGGCGTGCTCGGCGGCTACACCACGGTGTCGTCGTTCAGTCTGCAGACCATCAACCTGGTGCTCGACCGTCGCGCGGGGCTCGCCGTGCTGAACGTGATCGCATCGACCACGCTGTGTCTGATCGCCGTGGCACTGAGCTATTTCGGCACGATCTGGGCCGTGGGCGGAGGAGCCTGACCATGCCGGCCTCGCGCATCGTTCTCTGCACCGCCGTCGCGCTCGGCAGCGCACTCGGGGCGCTGTCGCGGTTCGCCTCGGCGGCGATTATCATGGATGTCGGAGGCGGCGGCGATCTGATCGCGACCGCCGTCGTCAATATCGTCGGCTCGTTCATCATCGCGCTTTACGCCACGCTGACGGATCGGCGCGGGGCTTTCCCCGCGAGCGAGGTGTCGCGTCAGTTCGTGATGGCGGGATTCTGCGGCGGCTTCACGACGCGGTCGCTGATGGGTCTGGAGACATTCACGCTCATTCTGGATCGTCACCCGCTCTTGGGAATCGCCTATGTGACCGGCGTCGTCACACTCTCACTGCTCGCTGCCGCAGGCGGATATCGATTGGGCCGTTCGTTCGAGCCTGGCGCTGAGGTCAAGACGATCGAAGAATGCCGGGCGCTGTCATGACGTATGCCGTTCACAACCCGCCCTGCGCGATCGTTCGATAGCGGAACCTCTGCAAACTCGGCGTGCAATTGGACAAGCGTAGCGCGGCGCATCCGTCTCACTTGAGCAGCGCCACTCGCTCGACGGCCCTCAACGGCGCGCCGAGACACCCGGCTCAACCCAATGCAGCGGAGACACGCAATGCCGACATCAACCAAACCTCAACCGATCCGCGGCAGCTACGGCGCCGACGATCCCGGCCCGCGCAATATCGAATTGGATCTGCAGAACCCCGACATTCTGGTCCCGCCACCAACCGACAATGGCTCGATCCCGAACCTGAAGTTTTCGTTCGGCATGGCGCACAACCGGCTCGAAGCCGGCGGCTGGGCGCGCGAAGTCACGGTCCGGGAATTGCCTGCGGCCAAGGGCATGGCTGGCGTCGACATGCGCCTCGGCCCCGGCGTGGTCCGTGAGCTGCATTGGCACAAGGAGGCCGAATGGGGCTACGTGCTCGAGGGCCGCTGCCGCGTCACCGCCGTCGATGCCGATCGCGGCGTCTTCGTCGACGACCTGAAGGCCGGTGACATCTGGCTGTTTCCCTCCGGCATCCCGCATTCGATCCAGGCGCACGCGGAAGGCTGCGAGTTTCTGCTGGTGTTCGACGACGGCAACTTCTCCGAGAACGAGACGCTGCTGGTGACCGAGCTGATGGCGCACATGCCGATCGAGGTCGTCGCCAAGAACTTCGGCATCCCGGCGACGCATTTCGCCAATCTGCCGCCGAAGGAAAAGTACATCTTCCCGCTGCCGGTGCCGCCGCCGCTCGGCGAGGTGATGGCGAAGCTGCCGAAGAACCGCCCTGCCATGCCGTTCACGGTGCACGGCGGCGACTTCACGCCAACGCAGTGGGACGGCGGCAAGACCACGGTGATCGACGTCCGCAACTTCCCGGTGACCAACATGGCGGCGCTGATCATCGATCTCGAGCCCGGCGCGCTCCGCGAGATTCATTGGCACCCCGACGCCGACGAATGGCAATACTACATCCAGGGCGAGGCCCGGATGACGGTGTTCGACGCCACTTCCAAGGCGCGGACGTTCAACTATCGCGCCGGCGATGTCGGCTATGTGCCGAAGACCCTCGCGCACTACATCGAGAACATCGGCACCACGCCGGTGCGCGTGCTGAACGTCTTCAACAAGCCTCTGTTCAAGGACGTTCCGCTCAATCAGTGGCTGGCGCTGACACCGCCGGATCTGGTGCGCGGCCACCTCGAGCTCGACGACATCGCGATGGCGGCGCTCAATCCAAACCCACGTTCCGTGACGCGCTGACACCGGGCGAGCCCGACTGATGCCTGCGTGCGAAATAATCGCGCGCAAGCATCGTTGGTTCTCGTCCGAGTGCGGAGCCGACATCCAGAGAGAGTGGCCACGATGCCGTCGGATGCCGACATGGCAGCAGCGCTGGAGACCGCGAACGGTGCCGGCGCAAGGTCGATGCTCCACGGCGTGTTTGCACTGTCGCTGACGTGCATGGCGGGATACCTCGACGCCGTGGGCTACACCCATTTGGCCGGCCTGTACGTCTCGTTCATGAGCGGCAACAGCACCCGCCTGGGCATTGCGATTGCCAAAGGCGATCGGGAGCTCTTGGTGCCCTGCGTCGTGGTGATCATCGGATTCGTCGCAGGCGCATTCATCGGATCGTTGATAGCTAACGCCGTTAGTCGCTTCAAGCTGACTGCGGTCCTGGCCACGGAGACCGCCCTGCTGCTGTCGACGATCGCTCTGAGCCTCGACACCACAAGCTACGCCGCGCTGCTTCCGATCTGCGTCGCGATGGGTATTCAGAACGCCGCTCATGAGACGATCGCCGGCGCCGAACTCGGCAAGAGCTTCATCACCGGCTTTCTGTTCAATCTCGGCAAGGCTCTGGCACATCTGGCTCAGGGCCGAGGAGGCGCGGCTCGGGCGCTGGCCTATGGCGCCTCATGGAGCGCCTTTCTCCTCGGCGTCGTTCTGGGCACCCTGGCACTGGGATATTTCGGCCTGATCGACGCACTGTCGGGGGCCGCTGGGGTGCTGTTGGCTCTCGCAATCGGCGCGGCGTCCGACCAGTTCGACCCGCCGAACCCGATCGCCGACTCACGGCGGCGGTCGACCAGCCCGTAACGGGCTGGCGCATCCGACAGGGCTGTCAAGCCGACAGCCATCGGGCGCGTACCATCGGATAGATGAGTCGTGAGTGGCCGGACGCATCTTCGGCATCGGTTCGCCGTTCCGTCTTGTCGAAATGAACGATGCCTTGTGCATTTCGCGCGCGGCAATGTCGTTCAGGTCGGATATCCAGCCTCGTCCGTTGGACGCGACGGGATGAAGCGCAGATCATTCGTTCCGCCGCCCCCTTAACACCTAGATTTAATGTTCAGTGGAAGCGGGCCTCGCTACCTTGCTTACTAGAGTTCAGCATCGGTAGTGGAGATTACCATGGCCTCATCGTTTCCTATGGCGGCGCCCGCATCGACACACGTCAATTCCGTGCTGTTCGACGAGCAAGACTACATGCGGGCGATCGGCCGCTATCCGGTGCTCGAACCGGACGAAGAGGCGCGGTTGTGGCAGCGCTGGCACACCGCTCGCGACAAAGCGGCGGCTGACGTGCTGATCACCAGCCATCTCCGACTCGCGGCCAAGCTGGCCCGCAACTACCGACGCTACGGATTTCCGATCGGCGACCTGATCGCCGAAGCCAATCTCGGCCTGATGATGGCGCTCGACAAATTCGATCCGACGCGCGGCGCACGCTTTGCAACCTGCGCGGTGTGGTGGATCCGGTCGGCGATCTACGATCACATCGTCAGGTCGTGGTCGCTGGTGCGCATCGGTCGAACGCCGGCGCAGAAGAAGCTGTTCTTCCGTCTCCGCGGCGAGATCCGCCGGCTGAGGCCCGACCACCACGGCGCCCTCACCAAGGACCTGGCGGAGCAGATCTCGACCTCACTCGATGTCCCTCTGCGAGAGGTCATCGAGATGGAGCAGCGCCTGTCGGGCGATCTGTCGTTGAACGCACCGCTGTCGGACCTCGACGAGAGCGGCGAGTGGCAGGATTTGATCGCCGATGACTCGCCGAATGCCGAAGCTATTCTGGCAGGCCACGACGAGCTCGATCGTCAGCGCGGCGCGCTCCGGGACGCGCTGGTGCAGCTCGACGCGCGTGAGCGCTACATCTTTTCGGCGCGGCATCTGGGCGACCGCCCCGCCAGCTTCGAGGCCATCGGTCAGTCGCTCTCGCTTTCTGCCGAACGGGTCCGGCAGATCGAGGCGCGTGCGTTCGCCAAGGTGGCGACAGCGGCGCGGCGGCATTGCGGCACGGCCCAGCAAGTTGCCCGCGGCAGGATCGACCGACATCCGCATCCGGCCATCCAGAGCCGCCAACTTGGAATGGAGCAGATGGCGCACGCCTCGTGACGAATGGACCGCGCCCAACCGTTCGGAATGAGCACCGCTCATCCTGCACTCCGGCCGACGAACCGCCGAGTAACCCTCAGCGTGTCGACAGGCGGCCCCGCCGGGCCGCCAAACCCAGCAAGGAACGCGGATGAGCAGCGCCGAGTTTTACGGCACACGGCTGGACGAGCATTGGCGCGGGCAGTGTTCGGTCACATCACTGCTGGTGAAGGGAAAGGCGCAAAGCGACGTCACGGTGGCCCGCTTGATCGGAGGCCCCGGATTCGGAATGGTCGCACCGGTGCCGCCCGAAGAGGGCTACGCGCTGACGATCGAATTGATCGACTATCAGAAGGGTGAGCTCTGGCTCGGCGGCCGAACCACCCCGCAGACCGATCTGCTCAGGAATCACAGCGTCTTCTTCGACCTTCGCAACGGCGTCGAAGCCAAGCTGGAGGATCCGTTCGATTTCCTTCATTTCCATATTCCGCGACAGTACTTTTCCGACCTTGCCGCAGCCAGCGGCGTGAGAGCGATCGACGAACTCCGCGTGCAGAGCGGCCAGGGCTTCTTCGATCCGACGATGCTGCATCTGGGGATGGCGATGCTTCCCGCGCTCGAGCGCCCCACGGAGGCCAACCGGCTCTTCCTCGATCACACGATGCTGGCGCTCTGTGCCCACATTGCCGGCACTTACGGCGTCGCGATCGAGCCGCGGGTACTGGCGAAGGGACTGTCGGGCTGGCGACTGCGGAGAGCCAAGGACCTGATCGCGAGCCGTCTGGACGGTGACGTTTCGATTGCCGAGATCGCCGCCGAATGCGGGCTGACGCCGAGCTATTTCGCGCGGCAGTTTGCCGAAGCCACCGGGACGACACCGCATCGCTGGCTGCTGAAGATGCGCGTCGAAACCGCCAAGCGCCTGATCGTCGAAGGCAGACTTTCGCTCGCCGAGATCGCGGTAGCTTGCGGCTTCGCCGACCAGAGTCATTTCACACGGGTCTTCGCCCGCGAGACCGGCGCGACGCCGAGGGCGTGGCGCGACCATCTGCGGTGAGAAAGCGTCACGCAGTTCCCAATCTGCACAACCGGATTCGCATTTCGTTCAAGACGCAAGGTTCTGTGCCGAGCATCATCACGATGGAGGAAAGGCTGCCGGCGGAGACGTCGGCGCGCCGCTCCGATTTCGAAGGAATGCAAGGATGCGAGAACCGCCAGCTTCGGCCCCCTGCACGTCCCGCACCCCTCAGATGTGCTGGTCCGGCGAAAATTCGGCCCTGAGCGACCTCCGCTTGTCACCTGACAGCCGCAGTTGCAATGGCATCGGCGATGCGGTGAAGCCTGTGAATGCGACCAGGTCCGACGAAATGGCGGCCGTTGGACATTATTCCGCGGTGATGTCGCGGGAGCTCCATCATCCACTCACCAGCCTGGTGTTCGATGCGGAGGCGGCGCTTCGCTGGCTCGACCGGCCGCAAGCCGAGCTCGGGGAAGTCATCCGGGGTCTGGAACGCATGCGTGACGCGGCGCTTCGTGCCGTCGCCATAGCACGGTCCTTGCAAGCGCTGGCTGTTCACGCCGCACCGTCATTTGCGCCCGTTCTGATCGAGGATCTGCTTGAAGCCATGCTGAGGAACGTCGCCAGGGATATCGAACGGCATCGGATCGCGGTCGAAACCGAGCTCCCTGCGGTACGCAGTTTGGTGAGAGCCGATCCCGTGCAAATCCAACAGGTCCTGCTCAACCTCATCGGCAACGCAATCGACGCGATGGCCGTCACCGAAGGCAGAGACCGACGCCTGTCGATCGCTATCCGGCATGTCGGCAGCGCGGTCCATTGCAGCATCAGCGATACTGGAACAGGAATGGAAGCGGACACCGTGGCTCGCGTGTTCGAGCCGCTCTTCTCGACCCGTCCGGCCAAGAAAGGCCTCGGCCTGACGATCGCGCGCGCCATCATCGAAGCGCATGGCGGCAAGCTCGAGGCGCGCTCCCGGCCTGGGATCGGCAGCACGCTCTCGTTTCATCTCGATGTGACACGCTGACCTCTGCACCACCGAAGGTCCTGGAGGCAGCCAAAAGTTGGCGACCAAACGTCTTCGGCCGGGAAGTGCTTCAACAGACTAGCAGCCGGCGGAGCACCAAGTGCCCCGCCGGACAGCGGCTGCTAGGCTGGATGACGACTGCGTCGCGCCGCCCGCAGCTCCCGCACCTTGATGGCGATGCCAAAGGCGAGGTTACCCCAACCCTGCACGATGAGGTCGACGACCAGCAACGCACCAAACAGCCAAAGACCGATCCCCGGCGATCCGACAATGAGTACGACGCCAGTTGCGAAGGTGACGATGCCGGCAGCAGCGATCCAGCCCCACCCTCCTGCGTGCCGCATCTTGATCCCGGCAATGGTGCGCATCACGCCCATGCTCGCCAGGAAGAATCCTCCCAGCAGCGCAAGTTCGAGCGACGCCAGCAGCGGATCGTACACGATGAGCGCCCCGGCGACCGTATAGATCAGGCTGCTCAAAAACCAGAACGCCGCGCCTCGCGGCCCGCGAGCCGAAAAGGCATGCACGATCTGGGAAATGCCGCTGACGATCATCGTCGCGCCGATCACCACCACGGACGCCAGATTGGCCAGCATCAGGTTGGTGGATGCGATCCCACCGACGATCAGATCGATCAAGCCGATCGCGATGAACCAGCCCCATTTGCCGTCCAGGGTTCGGGGCGCGCTGCCGAGCGAAGGGCTCGCCTCGGAAGTCATTGTCATGTGGTGCCTCCCGTCTATTCGCCTTGCGAATTATGGCCGTGCCGGCCAGCTTCGTAGAGAAACCAGACGCGCCGCTCAGCTTCGTCGATCCAGTTCTCGATGAGGCTCGCCGTCGCGATATCGCCATATTGGTCGCAAAGCCCGTGCAAGCGGCGCAGCTCGACGGTCAGCTGTTGATTGTCGCCGCGAAGCTCGGCCAGCATGTCTTGCGTATCGACGTAGTCGGCGTCGTTGTCGAGAATGCGCTGGGTCCGGGCGATGTGCCCGATCGAATGCAGCGCCGTGCCCCCGATCTTGCGGGAACGTTCGGCGATCGGATCCGTCATGCCGAAGATCTGGTCCGACTGTTCGTCGAGCATTAGATGGTAGTCGCGAAAGTGCGGACCGGACATGTGCCAGTGGAAATTCTTCGTCTTCAGATAGATGGCGAAGACATCGGCCAGCAGGGCGCGCAACGCGGCAGCAATGTCGCGTATGGCCTCGGACGAGAGATCCGTCGGACTATCCAGATTGGGGCGGACGAGGGGCAGGTGCATGTGGGGGATCCTTTCATCGGTCGGAGGGAGGAGCGTGATTGGCTGGCCAAAGCGCTGGCGTGAGGTCGGGGTAGCTACGCGACCTTTCGAGCGCGGCGTCATATCGATCTGGCAACGCAGGGCCAGAAGCCGTTCCGGATCAGCACTGCGCTTGCGCAACAGCACTTCGAGGACATCAGCGGGAAATCACGAACGACGTCGGGTCTCGCGCTTCGTCAGCGGCCGACAGGTTCGCGTGATCGTCGATCTAGTAGCAGACACGATGCGTCTGCCGCACGATTCACCTGCCTGCCGGATCACCGAGCGACAATGACCCCTGACGGACGAAGCGCCCTTCGCGTCGGCACGCGCCGGCGGGGCGCCCAAACGAGCCGCCGAGGCTTACCTAAATCCGAACGGGATAGACGCAGAGCTAATGTTGCGACGACGGCGGTTCGCGTCGGCGGCCGTCGAGCTGAGCAGCGGGCGCCGCCCGGACGCCAAGCGCGTCGGCCATCCGGACCAGCTCTGCAAGAGACTTCGCCTGCATCTTGCGCATCATGTTGCCGCGGTGAATCTTGACCGTGATCTCGCTGAGCGACAGTTGCCAGGCGATCTGCTTGTTCATCAAGCCGGCCGTGACAAGCCCCATCACCTCGCGTTCGCGCGACGTCAGCGATTCGTAGTGCATGCGAAGACTATGATCACGGTCCGCCTCGCTCCGCTTCTGCTGCGCGCGGGACACGGCCTCGCGGACACCGACGAGCAGCGCCGCCTCGTCGAAAGGTTTGGGAAGGAAGTTGACGGCGCCTGCCTTCATCGCCCGGACCGTCATGGGAATGTCGCCGTGACCCGAGATGAGGATGATCGGGATCGGCGTATCGGCTGCGACGAGTTCCTGCTGAAATTCCAGGCCGTCCGCTTCGCCGAGCCGGATATCCAGAATCAGGCAAGAGGCGTCGTCGACGGCGTCGGAGGCGAGAAAGTCCTGCGGTCCGGCGAAAGTCTTCACCCGATAGCCGACCGAGCGCAGCAGGCTGCTGATCGAGCTGCGGACGTCTTCGTCGTCATCGACGACGCAGATCAGAGATTGCCGTGAATCGCCGGGCTTCTCGGTCATGAATTCGTCTCCGGCGAATCCGGCTCGCGATCATGAGCCGATGACTCCCGCAAAATCGTTTCGACGTTCTGCAGCAGGATTTCGGGATCGACCGGCTTCTCGACGAAACCTGCGGCGCCGAGATGGCTGGCTTCTGCGTGGGCCTCAGGCGTCGAATAAGCGGTCATCACGATGACCGGCACATGGACGCCGCGGCGCAGCAGCTCGCGATGCAATCCGAGCCCGTTCATTCCGGGCATGTGCAGGTCCGTGATCAGGCACGCGGCATCATCGATCGTCGCAGACGACAGGCACTTCTCCGCGGTGCCGAAGCCGACGACCTGGAGCCCGACCGAGCGAAAGAAGCTGGAGATGCTCTCTCGAACGTCGTCGTCGTCATCCACGATGCAGATGGTGTGTCCCTGCGCCAAAATTGTCTCCCGCCGCATCCGCGAAACCGGCCCGCCAATGGTATGGCGGCTTTGGCCAGCGTAACCCATCATATCAAGATATGAGACGGCGATTGTGGCGCCCCTCGTCCGGGTTATTGCGCAGCAAAGTGAACGCCACGGTGGCACCCGGTCCGTCGTTGTTCGACGCCTGGATCTGGCCGCCCTGGCCTTCGATGATGGTCCGGCAGATCGACAGTCCAAGGCCCATTCCGTCGGATTTCGTCGAGAAGAACGGTTCGAAGATTCGAGCGGGTTCGCCCGCAATGCCGACCCCGGTGTCACACACGGCAACGGTCAAGGAGTCGCCGGCGTCCTCGATGCGGACCAGGATCTGGCGATGTCCGTCGATCCCCCGCATCGCTTGCAGCGCATTCATCAGCAGATTGACGAAGACCTGCTGCACCTGAACCCGGTCACAGTCGATCATCGCGATCGGCGTGCTGAGTTCGACACGCACGGTCGCCTTTACACTGTGGATTTCCCGTCTCAGCAACTCGATGGCGTCCTGGAGCATCACGACCAGGTCGACCGAATCCGTCAGCGGGGCGGATTTGCGGGCGAGAAAGCGAACGCGGCCGACGACCTCGGCCGCGCGGTTGGCATTCGACACGATCTTGTCGAGGCAATCGGCGACCTCGCCGATGTCCGAGGTCGGCCGCACCAGCCAGCGTTTGCCCGATTTGCCGTAGTTGATGATGGCGGCGAGCGGCTGATTGACCTCGTGGGCGATCGACGCCGCGAGTTGGCCGAGCACAGAGACCCGCCCGGCGTGGGCGAGTTCCGCGGAAATGCGTTCGATCTTGGTCCGCGCCTCGTTGCGTTCGGTCACGTCGATCGCCATTAGCAAGACGCGTGACCAGTCGGTCCCGTCTGGCAGAACCGACAACCGCAGCACCGCGTCGATTGTCCGTCCGCGCCGCGTGATGAAGCGCGTCTCGGTCTCGATCTGCGTGGCCCCGGTGCTGAATGCGACGAAGATCGTCTCGAGTGCCTGCCGAGCATCCGGGATCGAGAAGGCCAGCAGTTCGGCGACGACCAGTTCTCCGGGGCCGTCGGCGTCGAACATGTCGAGAGCGGCCGGATTGGCCTCGCAGATCACGATGCGTTCGACCGCGGCCGCCAGCAGCGCCGGATCCGCGCGCAACGACGCCGCCACGTCGGACCCGGCCGACAGAACCAAGCTCAATGCGCCACTGAGATCGCATTCCAGAGCCGCAAAGCCCGCGGAATTGAAGATGGTGCTGTACCGCCGCTCCGATCGGCGCTGTTCCGCCTGCGCCCGGCGACTCTCCGTAAGGTCGGCACTGGCTTCGATGACGCCGATCGCCCGTCCCTCCCCGTCGCGCCGCTGCAGCCACCGGCTTGCCAGAATCAACCGAGCGCCGTCGCGACGCGTGCGTACCACCTCGCCGGACCAGCTTCCGACCTCCCGCATCGATCGATCGATTTCGTCGACCGGTGCGCTTTCGTCGAACAGTTCGGCGTAGTGACGTCCGATCGCCTCGTCGCGGGACCAGCCGTACAGACGCTCGGCGCCTTCGTTCCAATAACGCACGATGCCGGCTGAGTCGCGAATGATCACCGTGTCGTGCGACGCTTCGAGGATTCTCACCTGCTCGGCCAGCGAAACGCGGGCCGAGCGGTCGCGCACCGACAGTAGAACGGTGATGAGGATGGCGATCAGGCTGACGACAAGCCGGAGCAATGCGCCGCCGACCAGATCGGACGCATGACCCCACACAAAGGCGGTGAGCGCCAGCACCGCCGAGATGTAGCCCGCCACGACGATGAACTTGCGGCCTAGCGGCGCGACCATCAGTACGACACCGGTGTAGAGCACCGCGACCGCACCATCGATCGGACTCAGCGCATCCGCAACGAAGATCAGCACCGCGGCGACCACGGCCACCACCAACACGGCCCGCCGCCTTCTTCGGTCGATGATCCCCACAGTTTGCCCTCTCGGAACGCCGGCGAATCAGCCAAGACCCAGGCGCCGGCGCCTTTCATCCCCAGCCCGCAAGCTTCGCACGATAGTTGGCCGCCCGGGATGCTGCAGCCATACCTAGGTTTGGGTTGAGGGGGTGATAGGTCAGCGCGAGCGTTAGAATGGGCCGTTCCCGACACCAACCAAACCGCCCGCGGTCCGGGAACGGCCAGCGGTCGCCCATGGGATCAGCACAGGTGCTGGCCATAATCCGGCCACCGAGTAGCGGGGGTGCTGCTGCCGAGGAAACCATCGGGAGGATCGGGTGTCGAGCGGACAGAATAGTCTCAACTTCCGGTGCACGACCTTCCGATCCGGCACGATGACGCCGGTGGGGCGAATGTCGCCCCACCGGCGGTTGGAACAGGAGGCTTAGCGCTTCTGGCCGAGCGAGCGACGCGCGATGCTTGCGGCGAAGAGCGGGGTCTCGCGCGAATTGTGGTCGCCGCCAGCATCCTGACGGGCCTTCGCGGCGTCCTCGTAGCTGACGCCGTGCTGCTTGATGAAATCCATGAAACTGTCGGTCGGATGCGCGGTCACGCTGTTTGTATAGCGGGTGCGGCCACCATCGATGCCTTCAGCAGACAGCTCCCAGATCACGTTGACCTGGGTGCGACCGGCCGAGGTGAACACGTCCGAGATCGAGTTCATGCGGCAATAGGTCGGGCTGACTTTTTCGGCCACATAGTGCTGCACCACCAAGCCTGTGCCGATCATCTCGACGTTGATCATCATCGTACGACCGTCATCCGAAGTCGTCACCCCGCAGGCGATGTGGTCGGGCGGGCAGCAGCGCTGATATTCGGCCTCCGGCAGATTGAACAGCCAATCGGCGATGTCGAACCGGTCGATCGGCACATCGACATCCGCGTGGAACGCCGACTTCGAGAGAATGGTGTCCGAGAGAATCTTCATGGTGTCTTCCTATCCTGGCTTCGAAGATGAAGTTGCGAGTGGGGTTGGTTCAGACCGCAGCAACAGGCCGCAGAAGCTGTTCGAACCAGTTCCGCGTTGATTGACCGTTCTTGGCGCCGGAGCGGAGCACGTCGGTATCGGCGCTGCCTGCTCGGAACTCGTTCGCTGCGAATTGCCCGCCGTTACCGCGCGGCATCCCGCACCGACGGACAAGGAGTTTGCAGGCGCCTCAGCCTCCCTCGAGCGCGCCGAGCGTCTCCGCCGCACGTGCCGAAGCCGATATCGCGGCCGGGAAGCCGGCATAGAATGCGAGGTGCGTGATGAGGCCGCTCAGCTCAACCTTGGTCACGCCATTCTCGATCGCTCGGCGGAGATGCGCCGGAAGCTCGTCGGCGGCGCCAAGGGCGATGAGGGCGGAGACCGTCACCAGGCTGCGATCGCGCTTGCTGAGCGCGCCATCTTCCCAGACCTTGGAGAAGAGCGGGTCTTCCACAAAGTGAGTGAGCTGAGGCGTAAACGCGCGGGCGGCCTCGCGGGGACTTTTCATTTCGGTGGCGCTCATGATTTTTCTCCGGCTCTGTTGATCTTGAACCGCCTCAGCAGTTCAAAGACGCGACACCACGAACATCGGACGGAAACTCGCTATCCGCAGCTATACGTAGGTTTGCAGGCTGATGGGTCCACTCAAAAGCCGACGAGCGCCCGGACTGTCGAGGGAATCCGCTTGCCCGAGAGGCATCCGGTGGTGGAAGCCCGGCTAAGATAGTCGAGGACCAAGACGAGGATGGATCGGCACACGTCGAACAGCACGACGCTGGGCGCTCGCCGGGATGGTCGAACGAAAGCTCAGTCCTAGGATCGATAGTCGAAGAGGTTCTTGTACTGATAAGGCTGAGAGCGAAGGTATTGATCCGGCGCGCGAACGCGGCCACCCAAATGCGCCGCGGCGTGCCAAGGCCATCGTGGATCGTACAGAATGCCGCGTGCCAGCGCGACGAGATCGGCGTCGCCGGTGGCGATGATCGCTTCAGCCTGCTCATAATCCGTGATCAGCCCGACAGCGACCACCGGAATCGAGACCGCCTGCTTCACAGCCCGGGCAAACGGCACTTGGTAGTTGGGCCCGTCGGTGATGCGCTGCAGCGGGTCGATCCCGCCGCTGGAAACGTTGAGGGCCGAACAGCCGCGCGCTTCCAGCGCCTGCGCGAAAGCGACCGCGTCGTCGATGGTCGCACCTCCATCGATCCAGTCGGCCCCCGAAATACGAACCGTGACCGGGCGATCCGTCGGGAAGGCAGCTCTTACGCCCTCGAAAACTTCCAATGGAAAGCGCATTCGGTTCTCGAGCGAACCGCCATATTCATCCTCGCGCTTGTTCGAGAGGGGCGAGAAGAACTGGTGCAGCAGATAGCCGTGTGCCGCATGCAACTGCACGGCATCAACGCCAAGTCTGGCTGCGCGTCGGGCACTCTGGGCAAAGCCCTGGCGGATCTGCTCGAGGCGCTCGGCATCGAGGGCAACAGGAGACCGGCCGCCGACACTCAGCGGAAGCGCCGAAGGCGCCACGGTCAGCCAACCGTTCGGGTCGTGCGGTGGCAGATGGCGCCCACCGCGCCACGGCACATCGGCCGACGCCTTGCGGCCCGCGTGCGATAGCTGGATCGCGATCGGGATCGATGACCAGCTCCGGATTGCATCGATCACCCGACCGATCGCCGCTTCGGTACGATCGTCCCAGAGACCGACATCGAACGGCGTGATGCGGCCTTCTGGTGCGATTGCGGTGGCTTCTATCGTAAGCATCGCCGCACCCGAGAGGGCCAGATGGCCGAGGTGCATGAGATGCCAATCCGTCATCTGGCCTTCACGTGCCGAATATTGGCACATTGGAGCGATCACAATACGGTTCTCGAGCTTCAACCCGCCAACCTGCAGAGGCGCAAACAATTTAGACTTGGTCATGAGGGGCTCCGACTGAAGCAGCTGCTGGCGAACGAGCCCGGAGAGCGCATGGACCTCGCGCTCGGTACCGAGACCCGCCTCGCTGTCGGATATCTGTGACCAAACACTCCAAGTAAGCACCATACCTTAGTTTGTTGCTGTCAAAGCGGCACTCAATCCATGCGTGGCCGACAAATACTCAGGCGTCTTCAACTCACCCGTCCCATTGACCTGGCGATCATAAATGCAGCCGAGCGGCCAAGGTACGACATCGGCGGTCCGATGTTAGCTCACGAGGCGATGCATGAAGCGTGCGGGACCCAGCTTCAATATCATCATGACCAAGCGTTGCGGGATCCGGCGCTTGGAGCGCGGGTCAGCCAGGCGTGAAAGCTTGACCGCGACACCAAGCGCGCATCGCGCAGCCATGCCACCGGCCAGAGCGCCCGGTGCTTCGCGATGAAGACAAACTTCATGTCGCTTCCTTCGCGAAGAAGGGTACGGCCTTCTTTTGGAATGTCGCGCTCCGTCTGCAGCTTGGCGAACTTACGCCTCAGCCGCACGATCTCCCGCTGCTCGGGCTTCCTCTGGCCGTGACCGGGAACCGCCTGAACCGGGGCGACGCCGCGCTGCTTCACCCACTTGCGCAGAACGCTCTCGTGAACGTCGAGATCGACCACGGCCCGCGCCGCCAAGACCCGCGCTCCTTCAGATCCGAAGGCTTGGACCGTTCCAGCGCGGACCTGATTGGCGAGAGACCCCACCTGGATGCTGGAGGCGTCGCTGCGCCGCGGCCCTGCGTGACGCCCAGGGCGTTGTGCGTCGCCGAACATCGTCAAATTGACGGCGGATCGTGAGGCCCCGCAGCGGCCTTGAGGCAGACCGGATCCCGATGAGGTTTGAGCGCGGGTGACTAAACGCGCGAGTTCGACGAGCGGGCGCCACTGCCAGACGGCGGCAGCCCGCTCTGCGACGCAGCCGCTTTCCAACGATGTCTGCCGCCCACGTCCGACCGCGCTGTACGTCCACTTTCAGGCAGCCGACCACGGCGGCCCGATGATGTTCGCCAGGATCGGCGTGAGCAGGATGGTCAGTCGGCACCACCCCGAGCCACCTCGGCCGCTGCGCAAGGACAAGCCGTGGGGTCGGCGCCGGCTCAAGCGCGACGAGTGACGGCTGGAAATGTTGTACGCCGCGTTGTACGGGCTGCTGAGCGAAGTCGGCGCGAGCAGCGTTACAGTCAGCTAAGTGATTGAGATTGCTTTGGTAGCGGGAGAGGGACTTGAACCCCCGACCCCAGGATTATGATTCCCGTGCTCTAACCAGCTGAGCTACCCCGCCACGGTGGTTCGCCGTCGGCCTTGCGAGTGAAGGCGATGCGAACGCGCGGCATATAAGGAGGCGCGGGTTGCCCTGTCAAGCAATGCCGGACAGGGCGGGAAAACTTGCCAATATGGCTATTTGGGACGGACCGTCGGATCGTCGCCAGGGCTGCCCGGCGGCGGAATCACCGGGGTTCTGCCGACGTCCGGGGTCGGCGCCCGGATTTCCGGGTCGACGCCGGTCGGCGGGCAAAGCACGCCATCAGTCTTAGCGAGCTTGTCGCCGAGCGGCTGCTGTGTCTGGCCGGTGGTGGCACCTGGAGCGGTCGTGCCGGGCGGATTGGCGGTGGCATGCGGCGAGCATTCGGTCGCCGACGGCGCCGTGGTGGTGGGCGGCTTGGGCGGCGCCTGGGCCGCAGCGGGCGCGGTCGCCAGGGCGAGGCATCCGAGCGCGATGGTCAGTTTCGACATCATGCCCGGACAACGTGGTGACGCGGGTCACGTTCCGGCGTCACACGGTCACAGTTTGCGATAGCGGATCAGCGAGAAGTGGCCCATCGGCGGCATCGGCCGGCGCTCTGCGAGTTCCACGCCGCGGTTGCGCGCCGCCCAGTTCACCAGCCGCTGCCACGGGAACTCGGGCCGCCAGCCGAGCCGGCGCGCGATCGGCGAGAACGCCAGTTCGAACAGCTTGCGGGGCCCGCTTTCGGCGCCGATGTGGTTGACCAGGATCAGCTCGCCGCCCGGCTTCAGCACGCGGACGAAATCATCGAGCGTGGCTTCCGGGTCCGGAACCGCGGTGATGACGTATTGCGCCACGACGGCGTCGAAGTAATCGGCCGGAAACGCCAGGTTCTTGGCGTCCATCACGGCGAGCACATCAACGTTGCTGAGGTTCAGCGTGCGGACGCGCTCATGCGCCTTGCGCAGCATCGGCTCGGAAATATCGACGCCGCACAGCCGCGTGGTCTTCGAATAATCCGACAGCGACAGCCCGGTGCCGACGCCGACGTCGAGCACACGTCCGCCGATCGCATCGGCCACCGCGATGGTCGATTGCCGGCCGCTGTCGAACACTTTGCCGAAAACCAGATCGTAAATCGGCGCCCAGCGCGCGTAGGCTTTCGCCACGCCCGCGCGATCGATGTCGTTCGCCATACTCTGCCCCGAAAATCCTTTAGCCGCGCGCGGCGGCCAGCGCCGGCGCCTCGATTTGCTCGCGCCCGCCTTCGAACCGGCGCGGCGCAGCGCTCTTGATGAAGCCGCCGCCGAGCACGCGGGCCTGGCCCTCGGCCGCGTCGTAGAACACGCAGGCCTGCCCCGGCGACACGCCCTCCTCGCCGACCACGAGTTCGACCTCGTAGCCGCCGTTCGCCGCGCGCAGCCAGGCCGGCTGCGGCGCCCGAGTCGAGCGCACCCGGACGAACAGCTCCAGGCCGTCGCCGATCACGTCGTCGAGTGCTCCGTCGCCGATCCAGTTGATGTCGCGCAGCACGATGCGGTCCATCAGCAGCGCTTCGCGCGGGCCGACCACGACCTGCCGACGCGCCGCGTCGAGCCGAAGCACGTACAGCGGCGATCGCGACGCAATCCCGAGACCGCGGCGTTGGCCGACGGTGAAATGCACGATGCCGGGATGCTGGCCGAGCACGCGGCCGTCGACGTCGACGATGTCGCCCGGCTCCATCGCGTTCGGCTTCAGCCGCTCGACCACGTCGGTGTAGCGCCCGGTCGGCACGAAGCAGATGTCCTGGCTGTCGTGCTTGTCGGCGACCGAGAGGCCGAACTGCCGCGCCAGCTCGCGGGTCTGCGGCTTGGTCATGTCGCCGAGCGGGAAGCGCAGAAATTGCAGCTGCTCGCGCGTGGTGGCGAACAGGAAGTAGCTCTGGTCGCGGTCGCGATCGGCGGCACACACCAGCGCCCGCGATCCGTCACCGAGCCGCCGCGACGACACGTAGTGACCGGTCGCCAGCGCCGAGGCGCCAAGCTCGCGCGCGGTCGCAAGCAGGTCGCGGAATTTGACCGAGCGGTTGCACTCGATGCACGGCACCGGCGTCTCGCCGGAGGCGTAGCTGTCGGCAAAGCTGTCGATCACCGACTCGCGAAACCGGCTTTCATAGTCGAGCACGTAATGCGGAATCCCGATCCGCTCGGCGACCGCGCGGGCGTCGTGAATATCCTGGCCGGCGCAGCAGGCGCCCTTGCGATGGATCGCCTCGCCATGATCGTAGAGCTGCAGCGTGATGCCGACGACGTCGTAGCCCTGCGCCTTGAGCAGCGCGGCAGTCGTCGAAGAATCCACGCCGCCGGACATCGCGACCACGACGCGGGTGTCCTGCGGCCGGCCTTCGAGATCCAGACTGTTGAGCATTGGTTCAGTCATAAGCTGCGACCGGCGTCCGCCGCGCGGTCATCCTTCCGCAATGTCCGGAAGCGGCAGGGCCAATTCCGCAAACCTCGGTGATGCATGCTTTTAATATAGGCCGCCTCCCGGAGGCGCAATCGCAGCGGCCCGGTTTTGCGGGCCGCGGCCGCGGCAAATTCTGCCGCAGCGGCAGAAATAGCGTGGCAAAGCCCGGTTCCGCCCTCCCCTTGCAGACGCCAACCATCTGGATTCACTCATTCTTTTGTTTGGCCCGGTCCTTGCTGAAGGTGCTTTGGACTGAAGAGTGAGAGATTGCCCGTGGTCAACGCATCGCCAGACGTCGCAGCCAGCACGCCCGCCCCCGCGCCTCGCACCCAGGCGCGCAACGAGCGTTCGTCGCATACGGACAATTTCGCCGCGCTCGTGGACAGCAATACCGCTGCCTACGACAAGGCCAGCTCGGCGCCGAAGCCGGATACCCGCTCTTCGAGCAGCGCCTCGGACGATCGCGGCAGCAGCCGCAGCTCCCGCACTGACCGCAGCGATGCGACTGATCGCAGCCGCTCCCGCGACACCAACGACGACTCCCGCCGCGCCGATAACGCCGCGTCGTCCGATCCGGCCAAGCCGGACGCCAAGACCACCGACACCACCGGCGGCGACAAGACCGGTACGACGAAGAGCGACAAGACGGACAACACCAAGTCGGCCAAGGACGACAAGTCCGGCGTCGCCAAGGACACCGACGCCAAGGGCGCCGACCAGACCGACAGCAAGGACGCCAGCGCGACCCCGCCGGTGACGATCACGCCGAATGCAGCCGCGCTGATCGCCGCCCAGGTCACGACCACCGCGACCGCCCCGAACGCCGAGGGCGACGCCGCCGGCAGCGCGAACGGCACGCCACTGGCGATCGCCGCCGCCGCGGCGCTGAAGGCCAAAGCCGATGCCGGCACGACGACGACTCAGACCGCTCCCGCCGACCAGACGGGGACCGCCGAGGCGACCCAGACCGGCGTTGCGGCCGATCCGAAACTAGCCGCGCTGGCAGCCCAGGCCAACGGCGCCAAGGCCGATACCAAGGCCGGCACCAAGACCGACGGGACCGCCAAGTCGGACGCCAAGGGCGAGGCCACCACCACCATGACGACCGCGCAAGCCGCGGCCGCTCAGGCGGCAACCGCCAATGCCACCACCGGAACGCCGGTGCCGCCGCAGCCCGGCCAGACCACGCCCGACGGCCAGCCGGCCGGAGACGCGAAGCTCGCCCACGCGCTCGCTGGCGCCGGCGACGACGCGTCGCCGAAGGCCGGCGCCTCGCACCTGAAGCCGGACGCGGCGCTGCCGCAAGCCCAGGCGCAGGCCGATGCCAACACCATGCTGCCGCAGACGCCGATCGCGGTGCCCCAGCATCTGCAGCCGGCGGCCACCACCCGCGTCAATGCGGCCGCCGCATCGCAGCTCACCGCGACCAACGCCGCCAACGCGCCGGTGCCGGTCGAAGGGCTCGCCGTCGAGATCGCCACCCGCGCCAAGGGCGGCGCGACCCGCTTCGACATCCGTCTCGACCCGGCCGAACTCGGCCGCATCGACGTGCGGATCGATGTCGATCGTCACGGCCAGGTGACGTCGCATCTGACGGTGGAGAAGCCCGAGACGCTGCAGATGCTGCGCCAGGATCAGACCCAGTTGCAGCGCGCGCTCGACGACGCCGGTTTGAAGACCGGCGACGGCGGCCTGCAGTTCAGCCTGCGTGACCAGTCCTCGTCCGGTCAGCAGGGCCAGCAGCAGGAGAGCGGCCGCAGGTCGCAGCGGCTGGTGATTTCGCAGGACGAACTGCCGCCCACGCCGGTCGCGAGCCGCGGCTACGGCCGCATGCTCGGTGCGAGCGGCGGCGTCGATATTCGAATCTGAGGAGCAACGCGCATGTCCGTCGATTACACAACCGCGACTACGCCGTACTCGGCCCCGAATCCGAACTACTCCGCCGACAGCGCCAAATCGAAGACCAGCTCGACCCCGGGCATCGCGGACAATTTTCAGACCTTCCTGACGCTGCTGACGACGCAGCTCAAGAACCAGAACCCGACCGACCCGCTGGACACCAACCAGTTCACCCAGCAGCTGGTGCAGTTCGCCGGCATCGAACAGCAGCTCAAGTCCAACGAGTCGCTGAGCTCGCTGGTGCAGCTGCAGACCACCGCACAGGCGACACAAGCGATGAGCCTGGTCGGCGCCAACGCCATCGTCGACGGCAGCAAGGTGCAGATGAGCGAAGGCAAGGCGATCTGGTCGCTGTCGACCGACAAGCCGGTCAGCGCTCAGGTTTCGATCCAGAGCGACACCGGCCAAACGGTGTATTCCGGCAAGTTCACCATCAATGCCGGCAAGGATCAGGCGTTCAAGTGGGACGGCCGCGGCAACGACGGCGCCCAATGGCCGGACGGCAACTACAAGCTGTCGATCGTCGCCACCGATGCGTCGGGCAAGACCGCCACGGTCTCCACCCAGATCCAGGGAACGATCGACTCCGTCGATCTCACCCAGACGCCGCCAAAACTGTCGATCGGCGGCCAGAACTTCTCGCTCGATCAGATCAACAAGCTGGTCCGGGCCGCCACATCGAAGTGACGATGCCGCGCGCCCGGATCTGCCGGGCGCTTACTGCTCGATCAGCTTGTCGGCGAAGTAAGCGATCGTCTTGCGATACACCAGCGCGCGATTCCATTCGCGCATCGCTTCGAAATTCGCCGAGCCTTCCTCGTAGGAGCCGCCGGCCTTCCAACCGGCGCTCTTCAGCAGATTGGCGGTCGAGGCCAGCACGTCCGGCACGCTGTGGCGCAGGTCGACGTGGCCGTTGCCGTCATAGTCGACGCCATACTTGATGTAGGACGACGGCAGGAACTGGGTCTGGCCGATTTCGCCGGCGTAAGCACCGACCATGTCGCGCAGCGTCAGGTCACCGCGCTGCAGGATCTGCAGCGCCGCCAGCAGTTCGCCCTGAAACAGCTCGGTCCGGCGGCAATCATGCGCCAGCGTCGCCAGCACGCGGAACACCGGCAGCTTGCCCATATCGCCCTTGCCGTAATCGGTCTCCAGGCCCCAGATCGCCACCACGATCTGCGGCGGCACGCCGAACTGGCGCTCGATCCGCGACAGCAGCGAGGCGTGGCGCATCAGCATCGCGCGGCCGGCCTTGATGCGGCCGGCGCCGACCCGGGTCGAGACATACTGCTCGAAGCTCTTGTTGAAGGTGCCGCGCTGACGGCGATCGAACGCCAGCACGCCGGGGTCCTCGGTGACGCCGCCGAGCGCCTGCGAAATCACGCCCTGCGAAATTCCGGCCTGGGCTGCATCAGCAGAGAAGCTGGCAATGAAGCTGTTGAAGTCGCCGCCACAGCGGGCGGCCTCAGCCGGCGCGGTAGACAGCAGCGCGCCGCCGAGGGCGCAGGTGACGAGAGCAAGGCGCAGCTTCAACATCTGAATCGTGTCTCCAAGCAAGGGAAATGGCGAGCGGAAAGGACGGCGTACCGAACCTGAATGCGTATTGATGCGTATTGCTATGACAACCGCGCGAATCTACCATTTCATACTTGCGGTTGCGAGGCGGGACCAACAGCGCCATATCTGACCCGACAAGTCGGCCCCGAATCCAGGGACGCTGGCGACAAGCTGGCGAACCATCGTTAGCGAAGGGAAGAACATCATGCCGCGCCGGAGTGCCTTGCTGGGCCAACCGCTGTTTCGCCTGCTGGCGATCAATCTGGCGATCGGTGTGATGATCGCGGCTTTGCTGCTCGGCGGGCTGCTGTATCTCAACCCCGGCCATCTGCGCGATCTGATCTTCGCCGACGACTCGCCCGGCACCGCGCTCGGCCTGCTGCTGTTCGGCTTCGTCGTGACCTTCGGGTCGGCCGCGATGGGCTCGGCCATCATGGCGATGGGCACCGATCTGCGCGGCGGCGGAAAGGGCGGCAAGAAGCTGGAATTGCCGATCGAGCTGATCCCCGGCGCCAAGGCGATCCCGGTCCGCGCCGAGCATGGCGCCCGCGCAGTGCGCCGGCACGGCAGCCTCTGAGCCAGCAGCTTGCGGCGCCCTCCGGCGCCGCAGCGCTCCACCTCTCCCGATCCGCACGGCCCGCGCCATCGCGGCTCCTCTGGCATCAAAACCGCGCCGATGAACCCATCGGCGCGGTCGTTGTTCGCATCCCGGAACTGTCGCGGATCACCGTGGCGAAACGGCGGCTGAGCGCCGCCGTCACCCGTTCATGCATCAGGCCGCGCGGCGCTGATGCTTGCCCTCGCGGATCTCCTCGATGATCTTGGCCGAGAACGCCTCGAGGTCCCCCGGATTGCGTGAGGTGATCAGGCCGTTGTCGGTGACGACCTGAGAATCCTCCCACTTGGCGCCGGCGTTGATCACGTCCTGCTTGATCGAGTGGTAAGACGTCATCCGCTTGCCCTTGGCGATGCCGGTTTCGATCAGGAGCCACGGCGCGTGACACACCGCCGCCACCGGCTTGCCGGCATCATAGAACGCCTTGATCAGCTTCAGCGCGTCCGGATTGACGCGCAGCAGGTCCGGATTGATCTGGCCGCCGGGCAGCACGATCGCGTCGTAATCGTCGGCCTTCACCGCGCCGAGCTGCTTGTCGACCTTCACCGGCCGGCCCCAATCCTTCATGTCCCAGCCTTTGATCTCGCCCTGTTCCGGCGAGACGATATCGACCTGCGCTCCGGCCGCCTTCAGCTTGTCGCGAGGAGTTTCCAGTTCCGACTGTTCGAAGCCGTTGGTAGCCAGAATAGCGACGCGCTTGCCATCGAGTTGGCCTGCCATATGTGCTCTCCATGTCGTTGATCAGCGCCCCGCTGAGTAATCGCAGGCACGGATGATCGTTCCGCGGGGAACAAAACGGATAAAGATCGTCGTCAGGGCGCGGTGAAGAGCAGCGACCCGCTTGCGCCCGCGCGTTCGGTCAGACCGGCGGCGCGAGCCGGCACGATCAGCAGCGATCCAGGATAGGCGGCAATCAGCGGAAATGCCCCGGCCGTGATCTGCCGCGCCAGCTCAGCCTCCGAGCGTTTCCCGGTGAGGAATGCTTGGCCGGCATTGAATTGATCGTAGCCCGACGTCTGCCCGGACCAGTAGCACAGCGCCAGTTCATCACACATCGCCGGTCCGCGCTGCTGCGCCATCCACGCGACATCGGCCCGCACCGCCGCCTGGCGCGCCAGCAACTCATCGAGCAACCGCGGTTCGGTGACGAAGCGGATGAGATCGCCCGAGGGCAGCAGCACCAGCCGTATGCACAGCGCGCCGACGATGAACGCCTCCGTGGTCACCACGCCGAACCGTGCAGACAGCCGCGACTGATCCAGTCGCGACAGCAGCACGCCGGCAGCGATGCAGGCCGCGATGATCCAGTCGAACAGGCAGTTGATATTCACGCCCTCGCCGATCCGCGTGACCACGAAGGCGACGCAGCCGAACACCAGCAGCAGACTCACCAGACGGAATTCCGCGGTGGGGCGGGCGGCTCGGACGAACAAGATCCACACCACCATCGGAATAACAAAGCCCTGCAGCCAGCCGAGTAGACTGACGACGTTGTACAGACTGACGGTGCGCGGCGTCATCAACTGGTGGAAAAACGCTGGGCCATAGGCCGCGAGACAGACAGCAAATCCGATTGTCAAAAACAGCAGCGACAAGCCGAGCCAGCGCAGCAGCGCCTTGCGGTCGTACCACGCCAGCCACGCCGTGCACGCCAGCGGCATCGCCAGCTCGTTGTGCTTGATGAAGCCGGCCACCACCATCACCAGCGCAGCTGTTGCCAGATAGACAGTTCGTTGCGGCGCATGCGTGAACAGCGCGAATCCCGCCGTCATCACCGCGAACGCCAGCAGCTGCGGATCGTTGACGCCGACATAGAGCAGATAACTCTTGCTGACGATGCCGAGCCAAAGACAGCCCGCGAAGATCGCATACAGCACCGTGCCGCCGAGATTGCGTACGACGATGCCGATGTTGATGCCGATCGCCAGCGTGGCCAGCAGCGACAGCAAGCGACCCGCGATGATGTTATCGCCGAGGAGCACACCGACGGCGCCGACGATGTAGAACGACAGTGGCGGATAGTTGTTGAACATGAAACTGTCGGCCGCCGGATACAGTGGCAAGCCGCTCAGCGCGCGCGCCGCATGGATCGCGTTCCAGCCTTCATTGGCGCCGATCGGCACCTGGATGAACAGCCGCGCAAACACCCAGGCCAGATTGAGCCCGGTCACGACCAGAATGAACGCGCTGCCGATCGTCGCTATCGTCGCCGACGACCACGCCCCGCCCTGCACGCTGCCCCGTGCACTCGCCGCCTGATACAAACCAGCCGCCCCCAGCCGCAGGCACTGAACTGATGCCCGACATCAGCATAGAGATCGGTACGGCAACGTCCATTCGACGAGCGGCCGAGGCGGATGACGATGAGCTGCAGTGAATACCGGCAACGAACTAACGAAACGAAGCGTTAGTACAGGAATGGTGATGAGCGTACGTAGATTTGGTACCAGCATCACCGAGCGATTACCCCCTCGCTTCACCGCTTCATGCGATGGCTTGCTCCCTGAGAAATTGGGGTAGCGACAGCGGCGAGGCGGGCAAGAGCTACAGCGAGCGCGATGCCTGAATTCCGGGATCCCGGATTTCGCTCCCCTGTATCCGGGCTACGGACTACGTAGCCTTCACCGCTGCCGGCCAAAACATCGTCAGCCACACGCTCGGCTGGTCGGTCGCGGTGGCTTCGACGCGGTGGCGGCAGTGAGCCGGGATGTCGATCCAGGTGCCGGGGATGAGATCGACAGTGCGATCGCCGTCTTCGAACCGCAGCACGGCGGAGCCCGCCAGCAGCACGACGAACTCGTCTTCGCTCTGATCGTACCAGAAACCCTCCGGGCTCGACTGGCCGAACGAGACGATGCGCTCGACGCGGATGCCGCCGCGCGCCAGCAGGGTGTCGAGCACTTCGTCGGGGCCGGCGGGCGGCAGCGCGCTCAGCAGATTTCCGTGGGGTGCGTCCATCGTTCTCAATCCTCGGCGCGGAATTTGGCGCCGATCGGCGCCGGCCGCCATCCGTCTTGCGATGGAGCTTGTGTTTCGCCGCGCGGCGTTTCATACCGCTTTTGCCCGCGCCGGCCGAGATGCCCGCGCGCCCCGCCCCGCCGGCCTCCCCGCTCCCGACCAACGGACGATGCGGCCGAGTTCCGCCTTTTGTCCGGCGTCAAAGCAGACGCAGGTGAAACGGCGTCGGATACCGGCAGGGCGCGGCGGATCGCTTGGCCGGCGGTCCTCTCACTCAGCCACTGAGCCTGGAGCTTTCCGTGCGCCCTGCCGTCATTGCCGCGACCGGCCTCTACACTCCGCCCGACAGCGTTTCGAATGCCGAGCTGGTGGAGGCGTTCAACACCTATGTGGCGAACTTCAACGCGGCGAACCAAGCGCGGATCGAAGCCGGCGAGATCGAGCCGCTGCAGCCGTCGTCCTCGGAATTCATCGAGAAGGCCTCGGGTATCAAGTCGCGCTACGTGGTGGCCAAGCCCGGCATCGTCGATCCGGAAGTGATGCGCCCGATCATTCCGGAGCGCTCCAACGACGAATTGTCGATCCTCGCCGAGATGGCGGTGACCGCGGCCGAACAGGCGATCGAACGCTGGGGCAAGCCGCGCGAACGGATCGGCGCGGTGCTGTGCGCCTGCTCCAACATGCAGCGCGCGTATCCGGCGATGGCGATCGAGGTGCAGAACGCGCTCGGCCTCGGCGGCTTCGCGTTCGACATGAACGTCGCCTGCTCGTCGGCGACCTTCGGGCTGAAGACCGCGGCGGATTTCGTCGGCGGCGGCTCGGTCGATGCGGTGCTGATGGTCAATCCGGAGATCTGCTCCGGCCATCTCAACTTCCGCGACCGCGACAGCCACTTCATCTTCGGCGACGTCGCCACCGCGGCGATCGTCGAGCGCGCCGATGATGCAGACGGCGGCTGGTCGATCCTCGGTACCAAGCTGAAGACGCAGTTCTCCAACAACATCCGCAACAACGCCGGCTTCCTCAACCGCGCCTGGCCGGAAGGCCGCGACAACGCCGACAAGCTGTTCGTGCAGCAGGGCCGCAAGGTGTTCAAGGAAGTGGTGCCGCTGGTCTCGGAGATGATCATCGAGCACGCCCGCGAGATCGGCATCGATCCGCACGGCCTGAAGCGGATGTGGCTGCACCAGGCCAATATCAACATGAACGAGATCATCGGCCGCAAGGTGCTGGGCCGCGATCCGACGCGGGACGAAAACGTCATCATTCTCGACGACTACGCCAACACCTCGTCGGCCGGCTCGATCATCGCCTTCCACAAGCACCAGGACGACATGGCGCCAGGCGACCTCGGCCTGATCTGCTCGTTCGGCGCCGGCTACTCGGCCGGCACGGTGTTCGTGCAGAAGCGGTAACAGTCTGACGTCGCGCTCTCCCCGTCCTTGCGAGGCGCGACGCGACGAAGCGATCAGAAGCCAGCTGCACGGCGTCGCTGGACTGCTTCGCTCGCAATGACAGGGAAGTCCGCGCGCCCCGCCTGCTTGCGTCCTCAGCCGCTGCGCTTATCTCCCGAGCATCGCCATCCGCCTCGAGGAGACCGCCATGCCGCATCCCGCCATCGCCAAGGATCAGGTCGCCGTGGTCACCGGCGGCGCATCGGGGATCGGCTTTGCGGCCGCCAAGCGGTTTCTGCAGGCCGGCATGAAGGTGGCGATCGCTGATCTGAACGCCGATCATCTCGCCCGCGCCGCCGAGTTGCTGGCGCATGTCGCCGGCGGCGGCGCCGACGACGTGCTGGCGAAGGAAACCGACGTCGCCAAACCCGACCAGCTCGAAGCGCTGCGCGCCGCCGTCACCGCGCGGTTCGGCGGCGTCGACGTGGTGATGAACAATGCCGGCATCGAGCCGCCGAGCACCGCGCTCGGCCCGCGTGAGGCCTATGAGCGCATCCTGGCCGTCAATCTATGGGGCGTGATCCACGGCTCGCAGATCTTCGCGCCGGACATGATCGCCCGTGGCCGGCCGGGGCTGATCATCAACACCGGCTCCAAGCAGGGCATCACCACGCCGCCGGGCAATCCGGCCTACAATGTTTCCAAGGCCGGCGTGAAAGCCTACACCGAAGCGCTGGCGCACGAGCTGCGCACCACCGAGGGCTGCGCGGTGACGGCGCATCTCTTGATCCCCGGCTTCGTCTTCACCGCGCTGACCGCGCGCGGCCGCAGCGAGAAGCCGGCCGGCGCCTGGACCGCCGAGCAGACCGTCGACTTCATGCTGGCGCGGCTCGACGACGGTGACTTCTACATCCTGTGCCCGGACAACGACGTGCCCCGCAGCCTCGACGAACGCCGCATCGCCTGGGCCGCCGGCGATATCATCGACAACCGCCCCGCGCTGTCGCGCTGGCACCCGGCCTGGGCCGACCGCTTCCGGGCTTTCGTCGAGGGGAAGTAACAAGCACGGTGCCAGCCTCGTCCTGAGGCGCACGCCGGCTCAAGCCTGCGCCGTCGCCACCGCGTCGCGCGCGGACGCGCCGCCAGCGTCGAACAGCACGAAGCGGTTGCGGCCGGCGCGCTTGGCGGCGTACAGCGCCGCATCGGCCTCGGCAAAGGCGGCGTCGATCGAGCCGCCCGACACCACCCGGCAGGCGCCGATCGAAACCGTCAGCGCGATGTCCTGCCCATCGTCGGAGCGGATCGGCGCAGCGTTCATCGCGGCGACCATCCGCGCGCACAGCTCTCGCAGGGCGTCCGCATCGCGATCCTCGACCAGCACGACGAACTCGTCGCCGCCCCAGCGGCCGCAGCTGTCCCGCTCGGTCAGAAGCGGCGCCAGTCGCCGCGCGGTTTCACACAGCAGCCGGTCGCCGGCCAGATGGCCGAACACATCGTTGACGTCCTTGAAGCCATCGAGATCGATCAGCAGCAGCCCGGCCGACCGCGGCGCCAGGGGCGAGGCGGCCAGCCACTGCTCGAACACCTGGGTGAAGCCGCGGCGGTTCGGAATCTCGGTCAGCAGATCGACATTGGCGAGACGCCGCAGCTTCTCGGTCCGCTCGTCGACCAGATCCTCGAGAATGCGGGTGTGATCGCGCACGGCGTGCGCCATGCCCGACAAGGTGCGCGACAGCCGGCCGATCTCGTCGCTGCCCTGGTCGACGACGATATTGTCGAAGTCGCCGTCTTCGACCCGCCGCGCGCCCGCCTCGACGGTGGCGAGCCGATCGAGCACGACCCGGCGGAACAGAATGGTGACGAGCACCACTGCCGCCGTCATCATCACGATCAGCAACAACGCGATCGGGGTGAACAAGTGGCGATCGATGATGGCGTCGATGTCCATCAGCGTCACGTTGAACCAGCCGAGCTGGTCGAGATAGCCGACCCCGACCAGGAATTCGCGCCCCCCGATGTTCATGAAGCGGGATTCGACCGCCGCAGGGCCGGCGGAAACGCGGCGCATCATGGCGGCGAGTTCGGCGGCGTCGGCCGGGCTGTCGACCTGCTGGAAGATCGTCTTCTTGGTCTTGGTATCCTTGGTCAGGCTGTGGAAATCGACCATCCCCGGATCGCGATGCGCCTGGATGGCGCCGGCGTGATCGACGAACATGCTGGTAACGCCGGTCTGCGGCAGCGCCACCACCTCGCGGATGAATTCGGTGAGGTCGACGCCGGTGCCGATCACGCCGAGAATCCGGCCCTGCTCGGCGATGACGCAGTTGATCCAGACTTTGGTGACGGCGAGATGGTCGTCGCGATCGACATTGAGCTGGCACGGCTGTCCGGCCGCAATCGTCTTGAAATACCAGCCGTCGCGCGGATTATCGCGCTTGACCTGATAGCGGAGCTGGTTCCCGTCGTAGGCGTTCTCGGCGTTATTGAAGTAGTAATTGCCGGACTGGTCGACGACGAAGAAATAGCTCTTGTCGTGAAACGACAGCCGGTAATGCTCCAGCTCGGCCAGCCCGAGCTTGGTCTTGGCGGGGTCGGCCTCGTCGCGGGCCCAGGCGCGCACCGCCGGCGAGCGGGCGACCGTCTCGGCCAGCGAGACCTCCCGGGTCAGCGCCTCGAGGCCGCGGTAGCGGTCGAACAGCACCTGCTTTTCGGCGAACAACGTGCCGAGCGCAACCACGGTCTTACGGGTCAGGAATTCGAACGCCACATAGGCCGGCACGGCGACCAGACCGAATACGCAGACGGTGACGACCAGAAACCGCGTCTTGAGGCTGGTGGCAATCTGATTCCAGAGACCGCGCATCGGGCTTCGTGTCATCTCCGCCGAAACAAGCCGTCGTCCCGAGCGACCGCCGAGCGCGGCTGCGCAGAATGCACCACATACAATTCAGATCTGAAAGCTTCACTAATGGTTCACGGTGTGGTGCCGATGGACTCGATCATTCGATCGACGCCAGCGCCACCAGGCATTCCACCCGACACGCGTCCTCGCCGCCGGTGTTTGAGCGGCGCCAAAGCGGCGGTCCTGCTCTAGCTCGCGCGGTCAAATTCGATGCGGGCGGTGGTGCCCGGACCGACCTCGTAGCTGATCCGGCCGCCGATCTGGGCGGCGAGGTTGTGGATGATCTTGAGACCGAGGCTGTTACCAGCGCCGGGGGCCTCGGCCGGCGTCATGCCCTTGCCGTCGTCGGCGATGGTGAAGACGATGCGGTCGTCGTCCTGCACCAGCCGCAGCGCGATGGTGCCGCGGCCGTCGGGAAACGCATGCTTCAGCGCGTTGGTGACGATCTCGACGGCGATCAGCGACAGCGGCGTCAGCTTGGCGAGATCGAACTGCACCGGCGGCATGTCGACCGTGAACCGCACCTCGCCGGCGCCCGCCGCGTCGCCGAGATTGGCGCACAGATCCTGAAAGAACTCGCCGACCGGCCTTGTGACGTTGGCCGGGTCGTACAGATGGCGGTGGATTCGCGACATCACATCGAGCCGCACCCGGGCGTCGTCGAGCGCGGTCAGCATCGCGGCCGGATCGTCGCCGGCGCGCTTGGCGTACAGCCGCAGCATCGCCGAGACGAACTGCATGTTGTTGGCGACGCGGTGCTGCAGCTCCTGAAACATCGTGCGCTGCTGCTCGTACAGCCGCGCGGTCTCCTCGGCGTCGGCCCGCAGCCGCGCCGCGGCCAGGTGCATGATGTGGATCAGCGAGATATCGACCGTGACGATGAACACGTAGAACGCCAGCGCGATCGTGGTCGGCGACGACAGGTCGAAGCTGAAGAACGGCGGGATGAAGATGTACCACGCCGCCACCCCGCTCAGCACCGCACAGATGATGCCGGGCCGCAGCCCGAAGAAGAACGCGGTGAGAACGACGGCCGGAAAGAACGTCAGATACGGAAAGCCCGGCGGCAGCGCGGGATCGAGGGCGACGCGCAGCAGCAGCGCCACCCCGGTGGCCGCCACCGCAGCCAGATCGCCGAGCAGCCCCAGCGACCGCAGCCGCCGGGTGGCATGAATGATGTCCCAGACTTTAAGTCGCGCCAAAGCAGGCTCTACGGATTCGACACGTGGAGCGGCGACTATGGCCGAAGCGGAACCGAAAGGACAGGCGATCGCGGCCATGGCGGCTCTCCCTCGTCCCGGCGGCCAGCGGACATGCGTCATAGCCCTGTGGTTTGGACGGCGCGGGGACGCCGATCGCTTTTGCGCGAACCGGCTGCCTGCCCTCGCCGCGCCCGAAACGAGGCGCGCGGAACGCCGGACGCACGATGCGTCCGTAGCCTTATGCGCAACGCAAAAAGCGCACGAGTTGGTCACCGCGAACGCACCGAGACGTCCGGCATTCCGCACGCGTGGGCTTCCGGCTTGCTTCGTGCTCTCCCCGGCGGCGAATGATACGCTTGCGTTCGTCACCGACGGGACTAAGCAGTGCGGACGCGAACGTCCGGACCTTGTCTCCTGCGGCCGGTCGGCCTGCAGGCGCTCCGTCCCTTTGCGCCAGCGACGGGCGTCAGGACCACACGACTCGTGCCGGCGCGCAAAGTCGATGCAGATGGGGCGCATCTCCGCCAGCGCGCACCGCAAAGTGTCGTCGTCAGCGTGGTGGTAGTCGGCTCCATAGGCCCCGAGGCCAGGCCCTGCGGACCTCCTGCCCCGCGGCCTCCAACCGCCTCCCTCAGCGCCGACGGTGCCGCGTCCACCGCACCTCGCCCCGCGACTAGTGACGATCGCGAGCCGCCCCTCGGGAGTGGAGCGGGATGGATAGGAATGTATGCGATATAGGAATTTTGTCGATGCACGAGCAACGCTACGGTGCTGACACCCTCTCGCAATGAAGGACCAATCACCGTGTCCCAGATCGCGCCCTTGCCCAACCGACACCGCACGGCATAGAAAGCGCTCAAACTCTTGCCCTGACTTTACGAAAAATTTGGAGCGGGTCGCAGACCTGCCGATGTTGAAGACACAATCAACATCGAATGCGCCCAAGCATCTCAGATAATCACTCTCCAAAATGACAGACAATTAAGATTGATAACCCGCACGAGAGTTGTCGCGATGACATTTTTACGGACCCGGTTTGAATGGTTGGACGTGCTTTCTGCAAAAAGCTCGATTGCCGCCGAGCTCGCCTTGAAAACGAAGCTCGCAGACGAAATCTACAAGACACAGAATAAGAAGGCGTTGAACAAAGATGCCTTCAATCTATCCAACAATAACGACCACAATGATATCCTCGCCTCTACCATCGATGGACTTGCCGCTAAGGGCGCCGATCTCAAGAATCTGAGCAAGCTGCTTGTCGATCTAACTAGCAGGAACACCTACGGCACTTTTTGCGAGATCAGCGCCTACGGTTACCTTCTCAAGGGAAAGCACGATTTCGACATCCAGCTGCCAATGGACGGGTCCGCCATCCTGAATCCGCATGGGGCCGACCTCGACGGACTACTTCGCCTCCCCCAAGAGGTTGCTTTCGACGTCAAGGCTTTTGGCTTTCATGAGCACTTGGTCTCTCGCCTTACAGAAAGGCTCTCCTACGATCTCGCGCCCGACATAGTTGTTGCTCAGGATAGTTGGGACGTTCCAATATCGACACTGTTCGATCTTCTAAGCACCCAATATGAACAGCTAGTGCAGGAGCTCAGACAATCGCGATCTGCGGCGCGTGACGCGATTCGCTTCGTCGTGAGGACGCCGGCGCGTGTGCAAGTATCATCCCGCGAGTTAGATCCAGGAAAGTTAGCTAGGAAAAACGCGGATTATGCCTTTTCGTACGCAAAGCAATTCGCGCGCCATAAGCCATTCATTCTTGTATTCGTGATACATCCATGGGCCAGTGGCGCTCTCCATGTTAATTTTTACGGCTACGTCGACGATTTTACTCAGGCCTTGGCGCAGATAACTTTCTGTCAGTTCATGGCCGACACCAGTCCCATTTTCGATGTAACCAAATCTCACGCTAGCCAATTGCTCTCAGGTATTCTGTTCATGAATGCCTGGGCGGGAACACCACCCGCCGAGCCCCCGCTCTATCGATTATTTCTAAATCCCAACGCGATCAATCCACTCCATCCCGCATCAGTCGAGACGCTGGCCGCCCCCTACGGCGACGATATGACCGTAACAAAGATTCAATGTCCGTCGGCGCAATCAGACCCATTACGTGGCGACATGTAGGCACGGGAGATCCGCAAAGGGGTCGGAACGTTGATTAGACGAGAGCGCAATCCGGCTGGCAGCCGCTCCCACGAGTTGAATACCCCAACTAACTCTATCGACACTTACAGTCCGACGCCAATTCACCGAACTCAAACGCAAAAGGATGAAACGGCCTGATGGAAATCATTGGATCCATTATAACCGCAGTGATTAGTGGCGGCTGGAAGCTTTATCTTGCCGCACTCCTCGCAAGCGCCGCACTGCTATTCATTCCAGACTGGCTCATCACTCATCTCGGGCTCGGGGAAATCAAGCAAACCTACCGAACATATGCGGGCATCGCTTTGGTTGCGTCGTCGAGCCTGCTTATGGTCAACCTGATTTCATTCATCGGAAAGATCGCTCTTAAACCCTGGCACCACCGCCAATTTACCCGCCATGTTCATAAAGCGCTGCGCGAGCTAACTCCGGCAGAGAAGGACTTCTTGCGAGATTTTATACATGGACAGGCTAACACGGTATCAGCTCCAATCAATGACGGAGTAGCTGGAGGACTGGCTGCTAAACAGATCATTTATCGTTCATCAAACTTTTCTTACGGCTTGGAATTTCAGTACAATTTACAGCCCGTTCCTCGGAAATTGCTTAGCGCTCATCCTGAATTACTTGATTGAAACTTGTGGGCCGCAGCGCAGATTAGCTCGTAGGGCGGATTAGCCGAAGGCGTAATCCGCCGCGATCGGGGCCGGTGGTTTACGGCTCGCCTGGCCCCACCAGCATCCCTCACTCAGCGGCCGCGCGGGACAATTCGCCCGCGTCCCGGAGATAGCGAGCGTAGCCCGGATGGAGCGCAGCGTAATCCGGGACCTGCCGTAAATCCCGGATTTCGCTTCGCTGCATCCGGGCTTTGCCGTGTCAGTGCTCGTGTCGCCCTCACCCCGGCCCTCTCCCGCAGGCGGGAGAGGGGGCGCGCTGCGGCGGGGGGT